>NZ_JBVJLM010000004.1:0-337550 GCF_055584725.1 Kitasatospora sp. NPDC101108 | reverse complement strand
GGCGGGCTGTTATGCCAAACTCAACCCCCCCGCCCCGCGGCTCAACCCCCCCCCCCGCCCCGGGTCAGCGGGGGGTGGGGGGTCGGGGGTGGGGCCCCCCCCGCGAGACCACCCTCGCGGCCCATCAGGCGAAGCGTGGGGCGTAGCTGCACTCGACGCAGAGCTGGTTGCCCTCGCGGTCGAACACGGGTCCTGACCCTGCAGGGAGGCCGCGTGGGCAAGGATCTCTGCCCCTGGATGCAGCCCGCCGGACATGTGCCGCGCACCACGACCGGGAGATCGTGGTGGCTACCCGCTGGATCAGGAGGTCAGGGCGCATGCGGCAGCGGCACCGGCAGGTGACGGTACGGGGCGAGGAGCAGCAGGACCGCGGTCGGGGGCAGGACAGTCGGCCGACCGGTGTCCCGGTATCCGTACCGGGCGCCCCCATGACTCTTCTGGCCATGCAAAGGTCGGTGGGCAACACGGCCGTCGGGCAGATGATCCGGTCCGGGGCCTGCCGCGGGCCGGTCGTCCAGCGGATGCCCCAGGACGGTTCGGGCGCGGGGAGTTCGTCGGTGGGCAGGGCTCCGGGCGAGATCATGAAGGAGATCAAGAGCCAGATCAAGAAGGTCCCCGAGGGGGCCGACGAACCGCTCATGAAGGACTACGGCGGCCTGCGGCAGGGGCGGGCGCACGCCGAGATGGACATGCGGTTTCCGCGTTCCAAGGAGGGTCAGGAAGCCCAGCAGACGCTCACCGAGACCAGTGTCCTCCTCTTCGACAGCATGAAGGGTGCCCAGGAGCGGGCCAGGGTGCAGGACCCGGAGGTCGAGGAAGAGGGCGACGACCGCGAGGTCCAGGGCATGCTGATCAACGACCGCCTGGTCTTCGCGTCGAACTTCGACGCGTCAGTCGACACCCTCGTGCAGGTCGGCAGCGAGGAGGCGGGAGCTGCCCCGACCGTCGAGCAGCTGCTGGCGATCGAGCAGAGCGAGGAAAGCCGCTCCAAGGGCCTGCGCAATCACGAGCAGCGGAACATGGGTGAGAAGCTGGCGAGCTACCGGCGCAAGAACAAGGCGATCATCGACGGACAGCGCGGCACCCCCGGTGGCGAACAGGGCCGTGGCAACGATCCCGCGGCGCAGGCCCTGCGCGCCAAGCTGAGCCGGCCGGTCATCGTCCTGGATCTGCACAGCGAGAACCTGCGGGAGATGCTCACCGACACCGCCCACGAGGGCAGGGTGTTCCTGCTCCGCTTCGGCAGCGGGCCCGGCGGGGCGAAACAAGGGAGGCCGGACAGGTCTGTCCACGCCGAGCAGAAGCTCCTCCTGGCCCTGAGCGCCGCCGGTATCCGCCCGCAGCACGATGTGCGCGGCCCCCTGGCGATCAGCGGCAAGTACCGCCCCTGCATGGGCTGCGCCGCGGCGCTCATGTACTACAGGGAGCGGCTGGGATTCGGGCAGTTGAGCTTCAACCCCAACTACGGGCATTTTTTCCAGAGTTCCGTGAACAGCCTGTACGAGCACCACCGGCACATGATCGACGAGCACTACCTCGGGTTCATCCGGCACATGGTCGAGGAGGAGGTCACGAGCACCCCGGCGGGATGGAACGAGGGGGCGCCCGAGGGGGCCGAGGAACGACGGGGCGGTCCCACGCTCCGGGTGCCTGGAAAGTACGCGTCACGGCAGGCCGACAACACGCCCCCGAACAGTGACGCGGAGGACGGCCCGGAGGACATGCCGTACCGGCGGATCCCTGAGCGGCGGCTGGAGCGGTCCTGGGAGCAGGAGACGGCCCACATCGGCATCGGCACGGGCGCGGCACAGACCACCTGGCGCCGCACCGGCGAGACCCTGTCCCCGGAACAGGCCCGGGAACTCCACGACTTGTGGAACCTCGGCTCCGACGGTCGGACCCCGACCGAGGCCGACTGGCACCGGGCACTGGACCTCGCCGCGCACTACCACACGCAGCAGGGCATGACGTACGAGTACCTGGGCGGCGTGGTCGAGAGGCATCCGGAGAAGTTCGGCAGCAAGATCGCCAAGCACCTCAAGGAGGGCCCCCAGCGGCACGTGCCGACGAGGTCCAGCAAGATCGAGAGCCGGCCACGAAAGCGGGTGAAAGCGGCGGCAGAGGACAAGCAGTTCATCCAGGGCAAAAAGATCGACGATGACGGCAAGGCCGCACTCACGGCTGTCATCGAGCGGCTCCTGCCCCTGAACTCCTGGTGCCAGGACTGGAAGCAGCGCCATGACGCAGGGACCGGGCCCGACCTCAAACTCATCAAGATGCCCAACGAACTGCTCGTGAAAGCAACCGAGTTGCGGGAAAACCCCGGCTACGACGTGCCGAGCATGTCGCAGTTCCTGTACACCGGCGAGAACGGCGACAACCTTCGCAAGGCCATCAACCGCAAGGGCAAGAAGCTCCTGGACGCGCTACGGCGCACGACCGGCGACCCCGCGCCGGTCGACTACGACGGGGACACCGAGATGGCCGAGCTGTGACTCTCTGTCCGCTTGTCCACGAGAGAGCGTCTCTGTCCGCGCTGCGGATGCGGTGCGGATGCGGTGCGGGATGTCACTCGGGCGCGCCACCCCCTCGCCCGGCGGGTCCACGTCCTGGTGCTGCCAGCGCTGCCGGCGTTCGTCGAACGGCACCGCCCCGGCGTCGGCGCCGAGGAGACCGCGGCGCAGCTGGCGGCCTGCCCGCCCTGTGGGAGCAGTCGGGCCCGGGCGCCCGGGGTCGGGCGTGCGAGCGGCGCTGGCGGCCCTTCCCGCGGCCGAAAGGGGTGTGAGTCCGCCGACTACTTCCCTGTGGACCCTTCGGCGTCCAGGGCCTCCCGCCGTCACCCCTTGACTGCCACAATGGTGATCATGACGAACTCCGAACGGCGCCCGTTGTGGCGTCCCTTCTCCGAGTCCCCCGCCGACCCGGCCGCCGTCCAAGCGTCCCCCGCGGCCCGGCTCACCGCGGTCGAGCGGGCCCCCTTCCTCGAACCCGCAGAGGCACCGGCCCCAAGGGCTGTCCCCGACACCCACCGCCAGCTGGGACCCGGCGGCCTGGCCACCCCGGCCGCCGACAGCTGACCACCCGCCAGGAAGGCGCCGGCCGGGACAGCGAACTGTCCCGGCCGATGCCCTTGTCACGCCTTCGCTTGGGGTCACCAGTCCATACGAGGGCCGTGTAGCCGTCCCTCTACGCGTCGGCGGACAGCTCGTCCGGATCCCGGCGGCCAACGGACGGCGTCACGGACGCAGACCGGGCGGGCCCTTGCTGAGGCACCGCTCGCGGTTGCGGGCCCGGCGCTGCACCTCGTACCACCACTCCGGCAGGTCGTCGTTGGGGAACGCGGGAGCGCCCACCAGAGCCCGCGCGAGGGCCCGCCTCTTCCTGATGGAGAACCCGCGGCTCTGATCAGGCTGCTCGCCGGCCTCTGCGAAGGCCTTCTCGGCGAAGAGATCAAGGATCTTCCAGGCTGTCCGAAGAGGAGCGGCCTGAGCTGAAGCAGGGCAACACAGCTCTTCCCGGTAGCACCGACAACCTCGTCGGCCGTGATGGTCCTGCTGTAGCCGGCCGGGGTCTTGATGAAACAGACGATTTACCGGCCGCGGTCGTTGGCGGGACTTTCATGCTCCACCGAACACGAGGTGAGGTAATAAAAGATTACTTAATTGCTCCTCATGTTCACTTACCAGGAGAAGCTTTGTCCAGCGCTTTCATGGGCATACCACCTTCGACGGGGAATGGACCTGACGGTCCCGCAAGAAGGCGTGGGAGCATATGAAGAGAACGTTCCGCAAAATGTGCAGCACCACTGGTTTCGTGGGGGCCGCTCTGATGCTTTCCGTGACGACGCCGACCTCCGCGTACGCCGACACCGTGCGACGTTTCGACGGGTCCCACTGCAACGGTTGGATCTTTCCCGCCTGCCTCAGTACCCAGGGGAACGGGGGCGAGGTCCAGTTCGAGAACGGCAGCTACCTGGTCACTGCAGACGTGGAGTTGCTCTATACGCAGGACGCCACCTACGGCTACCTCGAACACTGGTCTCGCGAATACGGCGGTGGCCGGAGCGAAATCAGGCGCACCTCCTACGTATACCCGGGAGCGAACGACCCCTCCGGTGGGAAGTTCCGCCGGGTGGACGGAACTGTGGTCGGTACGGGATATTTCAGCCCCACCCACGGAAAGAGCGTCGTGGTCAGGTTCTGTGTCGGCGGTAATGCCGTCGGGGGACAGTGCGGCAGGGAGATCGAGATCTTCGAGAACCCCCAGTAGTCCGACAACGCGAAAACCGTGGGGAGTGGGTGCGCAGTTCGGGCTTGGGGATCGCGGCCGACTCCGCTGCCCGCTCCTCCTCGGGCTCCGCCGTGAAGAGCGGTCTCCTTCCGCTCCCGGCACTGGCGTCACCGCCACCATCGACGGCCGTGCCATCGCCGTCGGCGCCGCGTTGGAAGCGGCGGTCGCAATCCGAAGGTGGGGGGTTCCTGCGTTGCGGGACCGCGGGTGAGGAGCCTCGCACGCCTGGGCGTGCACGACGGGCTCCGGCACGGCGAGGCCCGGGCGGGCGCTGCGGACGATCCGGCCCTCGACCAGGGCCCCCCAGCCGTCCAGGCCGTCGACGTATTTCTCCACCCAGTCGCGGGCCAGGCCGGCGCCGTGGTGGAGAGTGCGGATGCCGTCGTGGCCGCTCCAGCGCAGCCACATCGACCCGCGCACCGGCGGGGAGTCGAGGGACGGACGGCCCAGGTCCCGGTCGGCGGGCGCGGGCGGCAGGGCGGGCCGGGTCGGCGCGGGTGGTGTCGGCGCGCGGTGCCCCCAAAAGGCGGCCGTCCTCGGCGACGACCAGGTCGTCGAAGCCGACACGGTAAGCGCCGGTGCGCTCGCTCGGGTGATGGAATCGGCAGGGCTGCGGAATGCGAGCCGAACCAAGGAAACGCCCTCGGACAGCTGACAAATCCCCACGACCGGCGCGCGGACCGGGCACTGTCGGACCATGCCTCGTTGGCCCGCCCTCGTCGCACTGCTGGCCCTGCTCCCGGGCTGCGCGCCCGGCGGGCACCCCGGCCCGGTGGCCCCCACCGTGCTGGTCCCGTCCGGTACCGCCGGTACGCCCACCCAACTGCGCGACGGCGACTGGCCGATGTACCACCGCGACGCGCTGCACACCGGCGTCGCCCCCGGCGTACCGCCGGCCGGGCCGCTGAGCCGGGCCTGGTCGGCCCGGCTGGACGGCGCGGTGTACGGCCAGCCGCTGGTGGTCGGCGACCGGGTGCTGGCGGCCACCCAGAACAACACCGTGTACGCCCTCGCCCTGGCGACCGGCGCGGTGCTGTGGAGCCGTCACCTGGGCGAGCCCGCCCGGTCCGCCGAGCTGCCGTGCGGCAACATCGACCCGCTCGGCATCACCGGCACGCCGGTGTACGACCCCGCCACCGGCCTGCTCCTCGCCGTCGCCGAACTCACCGGCGGCCGGCACCTGCTTGCCGGGCTGGACGCGGTGACCGGCGACCTGCGACTCCAGCGGGAGGCCGATCCGCCGCGCGGCGACCCGATCGCCCACCAACAGCGCTCGGCCCTCGCGCTGTGGCAGGGCCGGGTGGTGATCGCGTACGGCGGTCTGTTCGGCGACTGCGGCAACTACGTCGGCAGCGTGCTGTCGGTCCCCGTCACGGGGACCGGCCCGATCCTGTCCTACGCCGTGCCGACCACCCGCCAAGGCGGCAGCTGGGCCTCCGGCGGACCGGTGGTGGACGGGAAGCAGCTGTACGTCTCAGTGGGCAACGGCGCGGCCACCGGCGGGCCGTACGACGGCTCCGACTCGGTGCTCGCGCTCTCCCCGCGGCTGGAGCGCACCGACTTCTTCGCTCCCGCCGACTGGGCCGCCGACAACGCCGACGACCTCGACCTCGGCGCGCTCGCCCCGGTGCGAGTCGGCCGCTTCGTGCTCGCCGTCGGCAAGCGCGGCACGGCCTACACCTTGGACGCCGAGCACCTCGGCGGCATCGGCGGCCGGCTCGCCGAGGCCCCGCTCTGCCCGGCGTACGGGGGCGCGGCCGTGGCCGGCAGCACGGTGTACGTCCCGTGCGACACCGCGCTCGCCCAGCTCACCGTCGCCGGCGACGGCTCGCTGCACTCCGGCTGGCGGGTACCCCTGGGCGCCGCCGGCTCGCCGGTCATCGGCGGCGGCGCGGTCTGGGTCGCCGACTACGGGCTCGGGCGGCTCTACGCCCTCGATCCGGCCACCGGCCGGATCCTCCAGCAGACCGTCACCGACCCGCTCCCGCACTTCGCCTCCCCGGTGCTGACCGGCAGCCGGATCCTGCTCGGCACCACCACCGGCGTCACGGCCTTCGACGGAGCCTGACCGCACCCGCCGCCGGCCAGCGCCGGGCGGGCGCGGGGCGGCAACATCCACAAGCCAATAGAGCGAATGGGAACGATGGTTGGCCGAAGGCAGGCGGGTGCGATCGATGAGAGTGGGCCAGGCTGCCGCCGATTCCGCGGGCAGTCCACGCGTCCAGCGACCCAAGCGACCCAAACGACCCGGACGGCCAGGACGACGGCGGAGGGCGACCAGGATGACGGCCAGGGCGCAGCAGGGCGGGCAAGGCAGCGAGATCGCGCTGAAGGCCTGCGGACGGAGCGGCAGTGGCTGGTGACTGCCGATGGGCGCGCTGTCAGCACAAGTCGTGCGCCGGGCATTGACCATCCCCCACGTGGATGAGCGCCCAGATCCCCACGATGACGACCACAACTGACACCGCGAGGACCATGATGAGGATGAGCACGTCTTTAGCCGTCCACGATTGGCGCTTCGTCATGGCCCAACCTCTGCTCTCGACACCTGGCTTCGGCTGACAGCGTCCCACCGATGACCCGAGGAGGGAACGCCCCCGATCCCAAGCCGGGACGGCGTCGGCAGTGTCCTTGACCTCGTTGACGGCCTGTATCGAGGCCTGGCCGGCAGGTCACGGCGAGCCGGGCGACGAGCGCGACGGCGGCGACGCGGACGGCGACGTCACCGCTGTCCGCGGGTAGGAGCAGCCCGGCGGAAGCGCGTCCTCGCCCTTCGCCAGCCAGTAGGTGTCCGGCGTGGTCGGGCACGGCAGCGGACTCGGCCGGGTCATCGCACAGCCCGCGGCGGCCGACCGGCCGAGGCTGCGGTACTCCCACCAGTCGGTCGGGCACGGGACGGTCGAGCCCGTCGGAGCCGGCTCGTGCTGGATGCGTGTGCACCCGCTGGTCGGGTAGTTGGAGTTGTCACAGCTGTACTCGCCGGGCGGCGAGTGCAGAGCCAACACCGCAAGCCCGCCAATTAGCAGCACGATCGAGGCCAGTCCCGTCCAGACCTCCTGCGGGCCGAATCGTCGGCCGGAACCTCCCGCGTCCATCCCGCCCCCCGGTTCACCGGACTCCGCGCTCCCCCGGAAGGGATACCCGCCTCGCCCCCGCCGTACGCCGCTGACCGGCGCAGCCTTGTCCGGCCGATCATTGCCAAGAGTCGGCGCCAGGCCGGGGTGCTGTCCGACTATCGCGATGCCCAGCAGCTGAATCCAGTTGCATCAGGCCCCTGATTGGCGGCGATACTCCGAGACATGAGCAGAATTGCTGAGGTCATCGTGCTGGCCCAGGACGCGGACGAGGTGATGAAGCCGCTGACGCGGCCCGACCCTGGTCGTACCTGGGTGGGCTGCTTCTCCGAGATGCGCCCGGGCGGTGACTGGGGTTTCGGCTGGGGTGCGGAATTCGAGCACATGAGCTGGAGATCTGGGCTGTTGAAGCACTTGGAGTCCTTGCCGTGGCCTCGTCCGGAGACGGTACAGGTGCTGATCCACGACGAGGAGGACGATTGCTTCGGCCTGTGGATGATCCACGACGGCAGGCTGCTGGAGGTACCCCTTCCGCGCACCCGACGGGCCTGGTGGTCCGGGCCGCCGAAGGAGGGCTACGCGCCTGACCCCGGAATCCTGAGCCGGACGGACTGCGGGCCCGTCGATTGGCCGGAGGAGATCGAGGGCGGTGACCAGTCCCGGCCTCCGGCCTGGTGACGTGATCAGGTGCGGAGCCAGATGACGAGGGTCACTGCGGTGACGGTGCCGAGGAAGACGTAGCCGCGCTGGTCGTAGCGGGTTGCCACCGCCCGGTGGTTCTTGGGCTTGTTGACGGCCCGTTCGACGGTGTTGCGCTTCTTGTAGCGGTCCTCGTCGGTCGGCCCGCTGTCCCGGGGTGATGATCAGGGACAGCGGGCGGCAGCGCCCATCCGCGCTCAGGTGGATCTTGCTGGTGAAGCCGCCCCGCGAGCGGCCGAGTCCTTCGCCTCCTGCACCACCTCCGCCAGCTGGCCGACGAGGCTCTGCCACGGGGGTTCGACCTGGCGTTCTACCGCCTCGTCCCCCTTGGGCACGGGCAGCGAGCACTTGCGGGCACCGGCCGCGTGCTGGTGCGCGCGCACGCTCGTCGAATCGACCGCAACAAACATCCCGGTCGGTGTCACCCGTGGCATCCGCTGCGGCCTGGACCTGCTGCAACAAGCGCTAGCTGGTGATCATGTCGCCCAGGCTATCCGGGCATGTTACGACCCCAACTGGGCCATCCGCCCCGGGGCGAGGGCGGCGTTTTCGCCGGGTTCGTCTGCTTCGTCGAGCAGGAGCGCGGCGACTGCCCGCGGGTCCTCGCGCATCGGGTTGTGGGCGGTCGGCAGGTCGTGGACGGTCCATCCCGGGTCGGCGAGCAGCCGGGTGCGCTGGTCGGCGAACGGTGTGCGGTCCTCCCATCCCGAGCAGTAGACGAACTCGCGGCGGGGAACGTCGGCGTGGGCGCCCGTGAGGCGGACCGTCTGCAGGAAGGCGGCGAGTGGGTGGGGGCGGCGGCGCGGGTCGCCGTCCGGCCGCCACGGGGGTTGGACGGCGTAGCCGGTGGTGGCGGCGCCGGCGACGAACGACTGCCGGTAGCCCTCGTTCATGATGGACCAGCACGACTCGCCGTCGCGCGGCACGCAGGCGTCCAAGTACACCAGGCGGCAGATCCGGCCGTCGGCGCGGTCTGCGGCGGCGGTGATGACCATCCCGCCGTAGCTGTGGCCGACCAGCGTCACGTCGTCGAGCTGAGCGCGCTCCAGCAGGCTCAACACGTCGTCGGCGTGGGTGTCGAGGTTGGCGGCGGCGATCGTAGCGGGGTCGTCGTGGGGGCGCAGGCCGGTCAGGGTCAGGGTGTGGACGGTGTGGCCGGCCCGCTCCAGCAGCGGGACCACCGCCTCGAACGCCCAGGAGCCGTGCCAACCGCCGGGTACGAGAACGAACGTCGCCATGGGGCTTCCCCTCATTTGCTCGGCCGTGGCACCGGGGGCCACCGCTCATGACGGAAAGTCTCTTCGGCGCGCATCATGGCGTGCTACCGATAGGATGCCAACCGATGCCCGTTCACCGCCAAGCCCGCCCGGACGCCGGTGCCACGTCGCTGACATGGCCCTCCGGCGGGCGCCACCTGTGGCCCTCCGGCAGCAGCAGCGAGACGCGGACGCACGCGCGCGGGCACCTGGTTTACGCCGCCAGGGGCGTCCTGGTCCTGCACACCGAGAGCGGGACGTCGATCGTTCCGGCCAACCGGGTCGCGTGGACGCCGGCCGGGTTCACGCACCGCCACCGTGCCCACGGGGACACGGACATGCGGATCGTCTTCCTGCCGCCGTCCCTCGCCCGGCTGGTGCCGGGGCGTCCGGCGGTGTTCCGCGTCTCCGGCCTGGCGCGGGAGGTCCTGCTCGCCCTGACCGAGCCGCGCGGCAACGGCCACGACGGCGCAGGCGGCGGGGGCGGGGCGGTGCCCGGTTACAGCCGCGCCGCGCGTGAGCGTCTGTTGCGGGTGCTGGTCGAGGAGCTGCGCGAGGCCGACGAACAGCCCTTGCACCTGCCGCACCCGCGCGACGACCGGCTGCGGGCGATCGAGCGGATCTTGTCCCGGACGCCGGCCGACGCCACCACACTGGCCGGGCTCGGCCGGCAGGTCGGGGCCAGTGCCCGCACCCTGAGCCGACTGTTGCGCGACGAGCTCGGCATGACGTTCTACGAGTGGCGCACCCAGTTGCGAGTGCACCACGCGCTTGTGCTCCTGGCCGAGGGCCACGACACCACGCACACCGCCCACGCCTGCGGCTGGGCCAACCCCAGCGGCTTCATCGCGGCGTTCACCGACCTCGTCGGCACGACCCCGGGCCGCTACCGGGCCGGCGGATAAGAGGAGCTCACAGAACGGCGTGGTGCCCATGTCTGTTCATCCCCAGAACCAGCGCCTCAGCCAATCTGCAAACCTGCAGCTCACCGCTTCAGCGAAGTTGCACGTTTTTGAGACCGCCCCGCGCGAACGGTTCGCCGGTCGGACGGCAAGGCCCCGGCTGTGGGCGGGTGGTGGCTACGATGAGGCATGGAATCGAACATCACACGTGCTGCCACGACTTGGGCCAGACCTCGGGGGGTGGAAGTTCTGACTCTCCTGCTGGGTGCCGCAGCCGTCGGCTGGAGCGTGATCGCGCTGAGCGTGCACTCACCCGATCCGGCGTTCGACCCTGACGGCGCGACCGATGCCGCGCTGGCCCGGCTGGGCGCCGGCATGATGGCCGCCGTCGCGGCGGTGGCCGCCTCGCTCTGGTGGCGCCACCGGGTGGCCGGGCGCCGTCCGGGGCACGGCGCGGGTTGGGCACGGGCGGCGTTCGCCGTCTCCGTGGTCCACGTGGTGGCCGTACTACCGGTGATCGCATTCGCCCCGTGGGGCTGGAGTGCCCCGCTGATCGCGTTCACCTGCGCGGTGCTCACCTTCAGCGTTCGGGAGATCGCGGCACCGGCAACGGCTGACGGCCGTGCAGGCCAAGCGGCGCGCCTACCTGGCCGCGCTGCCGTCGTGGAACGGTGACGTGGAGGCCGCGCGGCAGGGCCTGAGCGAGGAGCAGCAGGCCGAGTCAGCCCGGCTGGCGGAGGCCGAGCGGCAGGCCTCCCACGCCGCGTGGGTCGACGAGCACTGGGCGACGCTGTCCGGCGAGGGCCGTGTCGCCGCCCGTTCCCAGAGAGGCCGCCGCCTACTTGGAGATCCCCCACCCCACCGACGCTCCAGGCGCACCAGGCGCACCAGGCGCACCCGAGCGCGACTGAGCCGCACGTTCACCGCCCAAACCGGCTCAGCCGGGCCCCGGGTAGGCGTTGGGCCTCCTGCGACGCCCGGACCCGGACGCCCCGGGAAGATGATTTTCGGCCGCATCGCCAAGTGACGTGACACGGCTGTGGAGGGCGGCGACTGGCCGTCCTCCGCAGCCGGGCGGGTGGGCGGGCGGGCGGCGGCGTCGGTGCCGAAGGGCCGGGATGCTGGGAGGTACTGGGGGATCACGGCGGCCAGCCCCTCGACGGCTTCCAGGAGGAGCGGGTCGGCGTGGGGCTGCTCCAGGAGGGCCCGGGCGAGGTGGAGGGCGCACGACGGCCGGGATGCGAACGTGGCGCAGCGCGGCGATGGCGCCTTCGCCGACGGACAGCCGATCGGCTCATGCCCGCTCTCCGGCCGAGCCCGCCCAGGGTCACACTCTGGGGCCCTTCGCCGGGTAGAGCTTCGCGTGGAGCACCCGCGCCTCCCACCACGGATCAACCGGAGCGCAGACCAGCGCGGCCACCAGCTCTCGCTTGGTCGGCGCGGGCAGCAGCAGCGGGTCCAACTCCATTGCAGAGCGGTCCTGTTCGCGCGGCGGGCACTCCAACCGGCCGGGTCCGGCCTTCTCCCGTAGCTCCAGCTTCGAGCCCTCCTTCCCGCCGATCGAGCCGCGGCACGTCCAACACGGAAGCAGCGAGGCGTTCGCCTCCGGCTTCCAGCAGTTCTTCGGCCTCCCGATCCAGTCGTTCCTTGCGTTCCTGGTGGCAGGGCCGGCAGTGGCCACCCGGGACGGCGGGTCCACTGGCCGCCGAGCCCGGTGGGTTCGGGGCAGCACGCCGGCGCGTCGTTGCCGTCGCGCAGGCACAGCCAGTACACGGCCAGGAGAGCTTCCCTTCATCGCTCGCCCACTTCACGTATCCACCGGCCGACCGCCGACGCCTTCGAGCGGGCACCGACGTCAGAGATTGCTCGGCGAGCGCGCCGCAAGTCGCACACGCGCCCGGAGCCGCCGACACGCCCCAGACGGGCCGGCGCCCGGGACATCAGCAACGTCCGCGCGCACTCCACCCGGCCGAACCCGAACCCGTCCACGCCGTGCCCGCCCAGCCCGGGCTACCCTGCCTGACTGCCCCGGCTCCGCTGGCAGCCCGGCTGCTGGTGAAGCCACGCCCGGGCGGCCGCCAGCACCCGGTCCCGATCACCGCCCACGGCCGCGGTGGGCTCGTTGACCACCTCTTCGTCAGGTGGGATCGGAGCGTTGTACGTGCGGCCGGCACGGTCGACGTCATCAACGGTGGTAAGGCCCATGGCCGCTCCGTCGGACAGGCGGACGACCATGTTCCCGGTGGGAACGCCGTAGGTCGGCTCACCGAAGAAACGGGTGTCGGCACGGCCACGGAAGGCGACCGCGACCGCCTCGCCGGAACTGCCGGTCCGGTGGCCGGTCAACACGGCCACGGGCGGGGCGCTGCGGGTGATCGGTTCGCTGTCCGTCCAGCCCACGGGCTCGCCGTCCGCGTAGGCGTTGCCGTGCTGGATGGACCACGTCGAGCGGTTGCCGTCGGCGTCCACGAAGCCCCCCGCCGGCCCGTCGCCCAGCACCGGCCCCAGGACCGCCAGCATCGGCCACATGTTGCCTCCGCGGTCGTCGCGCAGGTCCACGATCCAGCCGCAGGCGCCCGCGCCGTCGGCCGTCGCGACCGCCGCCCGGCCCTGTCGCACGTACGCGTCGTACGTCTGCTGTGTCCCCTGGACCTGCGGCAGCGAGACGTAGCCCAGGCCGTCCTCCAGAGCGCGACCCGTCAGGCCGTCGAACGAGAACGTGGTGGCTCCCAACCTCGCCCCGGACTGCTGCGGATCGAGGAAGAAGCTGTGGCCGTCGCCCAGGGAGTTCAGCGCCCAGGCGATGACCCCGTACGTGTCGGCCGCCGTCCGCGCTCCGTGCGCCTGCTCCATCGCCCGCCGTCGCAGTAGGGCCCAGTTCACCTCGTGGCGCATGACGGAGTGCTGCTCCATCAGGTCCAGCACCGTCGTCAGATAGGTCCGGGCTGCAGGCGACATGGCGTCGTCCTGGGCCTGCGACAGTCCGCTCGCGGACCCGGTCACCGGCAGCAGGACCCCCACAGCCGCCCCCAGGGCAGCCAGGCGCAGCAAGCGCTTCCATGTCATGCGATTCCCCCCGGCATCGCCCCACGGCGTCGCGGGGCGTGCACCACTGTAGGACCGGGCGGGCAGCCGGGCCCAGTGCTGGACAACCTCACCGTCCCGACAGACCGAACCCCACCCAGCCCCTTGCAGCGAAGCACGAACCGAACTCCCGGCCGAACAGCCGGGCAGCGTCACAGCCGCCCGCCAGGGCCCGCCAGCAAGCGCCGCAGGCCACCATCGCCCCACCCCCACCACCACCAGGAGAACAGGGGCGCGCAGAAGGGCTATCGGATTTTCCGGCCACCTCGGTCGCCCTCTGACCTGCAGAAATGCCGCCCGCGCCCCAGGCGGGGGTGCTGGCATCAGGAGCTACATCAGGAGTCACATCGGGAGCCACATCAGGCGGCCCGGGAACGGCCGTTCTCGGACCGCGCGGGGCCCGGGCCGCACTCCCGGGGCCGGACAGCGCGTCAGGGCACGGTGCCCGCCGCCAGGGGCCGTCAGTGGGCATCGGTCGGGCACGAGCACTGCCGGGATCCGGTCGAGCATCGACACCCGGGCCAGCGGGAGCCGAGGGCCGTGTCCGGCCTTCGCCGGGCGCTCACCATCACCACGGCCCGGCAGGGGTGCAGACCCCTGCCGGCCGGACCGTCACCCACCACCGCCCCTCCACCTACCAGCAAGCCGGGGAAAGGGATGGACAACGGCAGTGTCGTCGGCCCGCGCACACCACCACGGCCAAGCCGGCCGAGGGCGAGGCCACCGAAGGCGCCGAAGGCGTACCGCATAGGTTTACACCAACTCAAACCAGGGGTTGACGTGCCCCAACCACACTCGCGGCACGCTGGAAAGCGCGGATAGGCCGGCCCGTGGTACCGGACACGGCGGCCCAGCACTCGCGCAGAGACAACACCACTCAAGGCAGGGCCGCACCAGGCGGCCGAGGGGAGAAAGCCGTGAACAAGATCCGTGCGATAGCCGCAGTGGTGGGTGTCGCCGCCACGCTCGCACTGAGCGCCGGTCCGGCGCAGGCCAGCGCTCAAAGCCCCACCGGGTACATCCACGGCTCCGACGTCGTCGTCGGCAGCTGCAAGGCGTGGATGAACGAGCGGGGCTCCGGCTCCAGCTACGAGACGCAGGGTCTGGTGCAGTCGTGGGGTGACTACTGCCGTATGGAACTGGCCCGCTCCGACGACGGCGGCAGCACCTGGCACCCGGTGAGCAAGCCGTACTGGGTGAGGAACCAGGCCAAGCAGACCGGCTTCCACTGGGATCCGCCGGGTCACCTGACCGAGGTGTGCCTGTACGACGCCGTCACCCACGTCGGCGCCTGTAGCAACTCGTACTGACACCATCGGTACCGCCAGCCGGGCTCCTGTTGGTCCGTCACCGCTGCTTCCCGCTCTTCCGGATGCCGATGCCTGGCTCCGCTGCCCGTCGCCAGCGCCGGGCCACGCCCGGGGCCGCCTGGCCCGGGGTGGCGGGATCGGCGGTGCGCCCGGCCTACTCCACCGCCCCGGCCGGGCGCACCGTCGGCCGGCCGGTAGCGGGTCCGCCTGGCGGGTCCGGCGTGGTGAGTGGCGCGGCAGGCCCCCGGTCCTCGGCGGCACGCACAGCACCACCCCCTGCCATGCGCCGACTGCCTCGGGCGGCCTGCGCCATCCGCCGTGGCGAGCCGCGCGACGCCGGCACGGGCCGCACAGGCCCGCGAGCGAGCCGCCGGCGGAGTCTCCCAGCACCTGACCGCCCTCCGCTCCGCCGGCCTGGTCAACGCGCACCGCAGCGGCCGGTACGTGCTGGACGTCCGCACCGAGGCGGCGGAAATCCTGCTGGCTGCTGCGGACGTACGGCGTGACGACGTGGAGGTGCTGGATGTGCTGCCTTCGGCCTGAAGTTCTCCTCAGTTCTCCTCGATGAAAATCAGCAAAAGCGTTGATGAGAGCCCTGTCCGAGAACTGAAGCTCAAGGGCCGCAAGCGTCACGTCGCCACTGACAGCCGTGGCCCTGCTGCTCGCCGCCCGCGCGAGGGCCGCACCTCGCCCACGTCTTCGCACTCAGCGCCGGGGCCGGCCTCCGTTACGCCAATGCAGCCTCCGAGTCTGCCGCAGAACAGACCGGAAGTAGGCCCTGAACAGCGACTTCGACGCCCCGCTGGCAGCACGGTTCGTTGGTCCGTATCTGGCGATCGGCAGATACGGACCGGGGCCACCGCCCCAACAGGCCCGGCCTTGTTCAACATCCCACCCCGAAGGGGATGTCACCGAACGGATCAGCTACTCCCAGGGATTGTTGCCCGACTCCCATCCCGCCGCCTCGTCCTTGCTGTGCAGGAACCGCGGGTCCGCCATGCCCTGGAGCGAGGAGTCGCTGATCGGGCACTGCTGCCACTCGTCGCGCAGCAGCTTGAGCAGGAACTCGGCCATACCGCACGGGTACACCGACCATTCGAGGTCAAGGCGCGAGTACACCGCGACCGGCCATCGGTCCGGGTCCGGATCCGTCGTGATCCAGCACAGGGTGTCGGCCGCGGCTGTCTCCCCCCAGATGAGCAGGTCCTCCAGCCGGTGCCGGCCCCTGTCCGCGGGAGCCCACCGGTTCACCGCGAAGTCCGCGAGCGCTGCCTCCGAGAGCCTTGAGACCGTGATTACCTGCAGCTCGTTCGAAGTGACGGCGGGATGTGAACGCCGACCATCTCCTCGATTGAACCACTGCCGAAGGCTGCGACGAAGGCCCGGTAGTCGGCTGGGAATGACGTTCCGTAGCCCCTCTCCGCCGCACTCCAGTCGACAGTGTCCCCGCAGGTGGGCCCGATGCACGACAGCACTTCTCCGATGCTCGCCATCGCGGTGACTGTGGCGGACTGGTCGTCACTCACGCTACGGCTCCCATAGGCTCGGGGCGTCCTGGCCCATGTTGTGCCATTGTCCATCCCTCAGTCGTACCGGGTTCCGCCCCCCGGATGAGGACAGAACCCGAAGGCTGCTCACAACCTCACGGGACAGAACACCTAGCGGCCATCTCGCTTGAGCACTTCATCGGCTCTGTCGCTGATCTTGTGACGCTCAGGGTCCTTCTGATGGCTCAGATGTCTCGGGTCGCCACGCCTCGCGATAGTCGGGGTGTTCGGCGTACGACTGTGCGAGCACGCGGAGTGCATACCTGAGCCCGGCGAAGCGGGTATCGGAGGGATCCATCGCCTCGTAGTCGCGCGCCAGCATGTCGACCAGGTCGAGCATCGGCAGGTGACTGTCGAGGAGGGCGTCACCTCCGAAGCAGTGGGCCACGTAGGCATAGGCATGGTTGTCCGCCTCATTGCGGGCGTGAAGGAACTTCAGAAGGTCGTCCACGAAATGATTTTCCTCCACTCTTGGGGATGCCGGCGAGGCTCCTATCTGGCTCAAGACCGCAGGAGGATACGGGTGCGGAGGAGGTCTGGCTTGGCCCGGCCATATAGCCGGCGCGTTTGAGTAGCTTAAAAGTTACGTGGAGTGCACCGCCTCCCTGGTCCGCCCGCCCGAGCAGGTCATCGCCGACGCCTTCGATCAGGCCGAAGCCCGCGACCCCAAGCACCTGCGGCCGTGGGTCGTCCTGACTCTCGGCGTCTGGATCTCGCCGCTTGATCACGGGACTGCTTGCGGACAGACTGCGACCCATGAGGTTCACAGGCATGCCCACCGACGCGCCGACCACCCGCGTCTACTCGGCCTCCTCCTTCCTGCACAGGCAGGCCCACCGGTGAGCACCAGCCTCCCCTTCTTCCGCTACCACCCGGAACCCGTCGCAAGCGGATCCATCCGCGAGAGTGCCGAGACCTGCGCATGCTGCGAACGCAGCACCGGATGGATCTACACCGCGACCTTCTACACAGCCCAGGACGTCAACGGGCGGTTCTGCCCCTGGTGTATCGCCGACGGCAGAGCCGCCGAACGATTCGAAGGCGACTTCACCGACTCATACGGGCTCGACGGCGTCAGCGAGGAGACTCTGGAGCGGGTCACCCGCCGCACCCCTGGCTTCCACGCCTGGCAGGACCCGCACTGGCTCGTCCACTGCAACGACGCCGCCGCCTTCATCGGCGAGGTCGGATACACCGAACTCGCCGCCCACGCCGACGCACTCGACCAGCTTCGAACCGATCTACGGATGAGCGGTTGGCACGACGCATCCCAGCTCGGAAACTTCCTGACTCACCTCGGTCAGGGCGCAAGCGCCATGCTCTTCCGCTGCACCGTCTGCGGCACCCACCTCGCCTACGCCGACGCTTCGTAACCAGGCCCAGCCCAGCAGCACGTGCCTTTCCCTTCAAAGGAACTGCACCCAAGTCAGTTCTCGTCGGCCAGCTTCCACAGATGCAGAGACATCCGGTCCTTGGAGACCGTGTACCACGTGCCGTCTCCCGCAGGGCGGGCGGGCCCGGAGACAAGGAAGGGGTAGGAGATTTCGCCACGGAGGGTCATCCCATGCGGGTCGATCAGCCAGTGGCGGGCCGTGCCGTACCGGGCGTCGCACTCGGATGTCCCCGCAACGATGGTGTCCTCATCCACGAAGGCCGCGTCGTAGTCCCAGTACACCCTGTCCTCGCCGGTGCTTCGCGGGTGCGACGGCACCGTGCCCTGGGCGTCCAGTTCTCGCAGAAGCGAGCCGTCTTCCGCCCGGTGGAGGGAAAGCGACCATTGCCCGACGTCGACGGTCAGGAGATTCAGGCCGGATGGGCTCACTGCCAGGAGGACCAGTTCGGTCCCGATCTGCACGGCGGTCAGTTGCTGCCCGTCCCAGCGTCCCCACAGCGCGGGCGACCCTTCCTCGCCTTCGCCGACGCTCAGCCCCATCTGCGCCGGGTCGAGGTGTGGCGTGTGCTCGGAGTTGGAGGCCACGGTCATGGTGTTCACGCGCCCCAGGACCCTTCCGTTCGTGGCGTCCAGGACTGCCCACAGTTCCTGGTCGTCCTCCATGTCCGCGTCGCCGCCCAACGGAGCGCGGACGTGGGCCCAGACAAGCCTGCCGTCCGCACTGACGGCGACCGAGCCGCTATCGGCACGGAGGTGGTCCTTGTCGTGCGCGTATTCGTCGAAGGACGAGTGCACGAGGGCGCAGCCGCCGTACCAGCAGCCATGCTGCACTTCCCAGCGCGTCGCGCCGGTCGCATCCACAGAACGCACCGCGTGCACGCCGGCGAACACCGCGGCATCCCGCTCCGGCGACACCGCCACCGATCCGAAGCGGCGCGGCCAGGGCGCCGGGAAGCGGACTTCGCCGGCTCGACCGGCGGGGGACACGTCTATGTCGAGGGCCACCACTTCGGTGTCACCACGTTGCACGAGAAGCCTGTGGTCGGGCCAGTGCAGGACCCGCGGAGCCTCCGAGGACGCCGGGTCCATGGGAGAGGCGATGGTGGTGACGAGACGAGCAGCGACGGTCACAGTTTTTCCAGCCACAGACGACGAATGATGCGAGAGCCTTACGTCCCACCCTACGGGGGAACGGCGACGTCACCCGGCAGACCAGTACTGCGACATGATCATCTCAACAGACTGGCTCGCTGTTCCCCTGGCGTGGCCTCCGACTGACCGACATCACGCTTTCAAGCTCGATTGCATGGGGAAGGAAGCGCTCCACCGTCGCCGTGAACGCCTGCGGGTCGTCCAGCCACGGGTAGTGACCGGCGCCCGGCTGGATGACGAGCTTCGCCTCGGGGAAGAGTGACGCGGCATCGGCGGCGGCCTTGGCGGTGGGCCACAGGTCCACCTCGCCCGCGAGGAGCAGCACCGGGCTGGGCAGGGCGCCCAGGCGGCGCCGGATCGGACAGCGCTCCGACCCCTCGCCACCCACCACATCGTGCTCGGCGGCCTCTCCCGACGACCACTCCCCGATGACCCGACGCCGGACGTTCGAATCGGCGCCCCGCCAGGGTGCTGTCGGAGTGCTGAACAACCACTGTCCGACGATCTCGTGCACAAAGCCAGCGGGTCGGGCCGCGACTGGTGGATGGAGCAGGGCCTCTTCCCATCGCTCGCGGCGAACTCCAGCGAGGGGCCACCCCGGGGTGGGGTTCGTTGGCCAGCGGTAGGCCCGAGGCCCTGAGAAAAGCATTGGCAGGCCGTCACCTGCGGGTGGCGGCCTTCCGGCGGTGGGGGCGTGTGAGGGTTCCGGGGCCGCTGGGGGTCAGCGCCGGGTGAAGTTCCCAGGGCAGACGTTGCCTGATGCGGCACGGACTTCCCTCACCACCTTCCCCCCGCCAGCAGACACCCACCCACCCCTCCTTCCCCGTCCGTCACGGCGCCGCAGCCTCCCTACCCCAGGCGCTTGACCTGAGCCCTTCACAGCACTGACGCTATGCCAACACGCATTCGGACAACGCGACTTGGGGGAACGTTGGACGAGAAGGTGCTCATCCGGGTGGACGACGCCGACACCACCACGGTCGGATCCCTGCTGGCCTGGCTCCGGGCCGAGCCCATCCTGCGCGGGCGCGTCGAACCGGTCGGGACGGCTCCGCGCCCCGGTTCCCTGGGCACCCTCGCGGACGTGCTCACGGTCGCCCTCGGTGCCGGCGGGGTCGCCTCCGGCCTGACCAGCGCCCTGATCGCGTGGATCCGCCGGCGAAGCGGCGACACGGTCATCCACGTGACGCGCTCGGACGGCAGCTCGATCGAGCTGCGGGCGACGGCCGTCCACGGTCTCGATCCGGATGGCCTCGCCATCCTCGCCCGCGAGGTCGGAGCCTCGCTCGCCGTCCGGCCTGAGTCGGCCGCCGCCCCATCGGCCGACCACGAGTGACGCCAGATGGCGACGAGTGACACCGGAGGCCCCTGGTGACACCGGCCGGCCCCGGCAGCCTGCCCCTGAGCCTGCCCGGCTCGCGGGCCCTGATCATCGGAACCGGCACCCACGTCCCCGGATCCGTCCTGCCCGACGTCCCCGCGGCCGCCGGGACCGTCCGCGCGATCAGCGAGGAGCTCGTCACCCGGTGCGGCCTCGACCCCGACCACGTGCGCACCGTGATCGACCCCGAGGACCCGGTCGTCCTCGGCGAGGCGCTGACGGCCACCGCCGAAGCAGCCGAATCGGTGCTCCTGGTGTACTACGTCGGCCACGGCCTGGTCGGGCTGGACGGCGAACTCCACCTGGCGACCCGCACCACCGACCACCTGACCCGCGGCCTGGCCTTCCGGGCCCTGCGGTACTCCGCGCTGCGCGAGGCCCTGGCCTCCTCCCGGGCGCGCACGATCGTCCTCGTCCTCGACTGCTGCTACTCCGGCCGGGCCGTCCCCGTCGCCGGCGCGGCCGGCCTGTTCGAGGCCTCGTACCCCGGCGGCGGGTTCATGCTGGCCTCGGCCGCCCCGGAGGAACTCGCGCTGGCCCCGGTCGGCTCCCGCTACACCGCCTTCAGCGGCGAACTGGTGCGCCTGCTGCGGGAGGGCGACCCGGCCGGCCCGCCGCAGCTGACGCTGGGCCACATCCACCGACACCTGGCCCGGACGCTCCCCGGCCGGGGCTTCCCCGAGCCGTACTGCCACTCCGAAGGCCGGGCCGGCGACCTGGTGCTGACCGCCAACCCGGCCTACTCCTCCCCGCCGGAGCCGTCACCGCCAGCCGGGCCGGACGAGGAGCCCGGCGCCACTCCCGAGCTGGACACCTGTCCGTACCGGGGCCTGGCACCGTTCGGCTCGGAGGATGCCCGGTTCTTCTTCGGCCGCGAACGGCTGACCGCCGAACTCGTCGCCCGGGTGTCCGCCAAGCTCTCGCTCGACGGCCCGATCGTGCTTGTCGGCCCCTCCGGCGCCGGCAAGTCCTCCCTGCTGCGCGCCGGCTTGCTGCCCGCCCTCGACCGCGGGCTGCCCGGCGCCGAGGAGGCCTGGCGCTGGCCTCGCGCGGTGCTCACCCCGGGTGAGCACCCGCTCGCCCGGCTCGCCGACGTCCTCGCCGGCCTGCTTCCCGGCGCCCCGGGCACTCACCCCGAAGCCCTCCTCGACGCCCTGACCGCGCACCCGGAGTCGATCACCGGCCTGCCGACGGACGGGTCCCGCCTGGTCCTGGTGGTGGACCAGTTCGAGGAGCTGTTCACCGCCTGCAAGGACGAGCAGGAGCGGGAGGCGTTCATCCGCGCGCTGTCCGCCCTCTGCTCGCGCACCGAGCGGAGCCGCGCCCCGCGGGCCGTGGTCCTGCTCGGACTGCGCGCCGACTTCTACGGGCACTGCGCGGCCTACCCAGCGCTGCACACCGCGCTGAAGGCCAGCCAGGTCCTGGTCGGCCCGATGCTCCCGGAGGAACTGCGCGACGCCGTCGAGAAGCCCGCCCGTCTCGCCGGACTGCGCGTGGAACAGGGCCTGGTGGACCTGCTCCTCCAGGACCTCCGCACCAGGAACGACGAGCGGCGCGACACCGTGACCGCGCTCCCCCTGCTGTCGCACGCCCTGCTGGCCACCTGGCAGAAACGCACCGGCCGGGTCCTCACCTTGGCCGGTTACCAGGCGTCGGGCGGCATCTGGCACGCCGTCCGGCAGACCGCCGAGGACACCTACCGAGCCCTCGCCCCTGAGGAGCAGCGGGCCGCCCAGCAGATCCTGCTGCAACTGGTGCACGTCGTCGACGGCGCGGAGGACACCCGCCGCCGCGCCTCGCTGGCCGACCTCGGCCTCGACACCGATCCGGCTGCCCCCGCCGCCCTCGACGCGCTCGTCCGGGCCCGGCTGGTCGTCGTGGACGACGGCCACGCCGAACTCGTCCACGAGGCCGTGCTGCGCGCCTGGAAACGGCTGGCCGACTGGATTCGGGAGGACCGCGCCGGCCTGGTGGTCCGTCAACGCCTCCACGACGCCGCGAGGGCATGGGAGCAGGACGGCCGCGACGAGGGAGCGCTCTACCGGGGCGTGCGGCTCGCCGCCGCCCGCCAGTGGATCGAGGAGTCCGCCGAACGGCACGGCACCATCCCGGTGGCCCGGGAGTTCGTGACGGCGAGCCTGGCCCGGCAGAGCGCCGAACAGCGCGCCGCCCGCCGCCGCACCACCCGCCTGCGCGCCCTGGCCGCCACCCTCGCCGTGCTGCTCCTGGTCGCCGTCACCGGCGTGGGAGCGGCCGTCTGGCAGAACCGGGTCGCCGGCGAACAGCGCGACCTCCTGGCCTCCAAGGTCGCTGCCCAGGCAGCCGACCGCCTCCGGGCGACCGACCCCACCCTCGCCCTCCAACTCGCCCTCTCCGCACGCCACATCGCCGACACACCGGAGGCCCGCAGCAGCATCTACAGCGCCGCACTCGCCCCGTACTACACGCCGGTCAAGGGACACACCGACACCGTCCGGAAGCTCGCCTTCAACGCCGACCGGCACCTGCTCGTCAGCGGCGGCCGCGATCACACCGTCCGGCTCTGGGACCTCTCCGATTCCCGCCGACCCCGGCCCGTGGGCCTGATCGGCACAAACGACGCCACGCTCGCCCTGAGCAGCGACGGTCGGCTCCTGGCCACCGCGAACACCGACGACTCCGTCCAACTGTGGGACGTCTCCGACCCCGCCCACCCCGGTGCCGTCGCCACCCTGGCGAACACCCACGGCTCCCTGGCCTTCAGCCCGAACGGCCACGCGCTGGCAGCCGTAGCCGAGGACCGGTCCGAGCTGTGGGACCTCACCGATCCCCGGCAGCCGGTCCGGGCGGGTAGCATCCCCCCAGGCACCGGTAGAGTCCAGTGCGTCGCGTTCAGCTCGGACGGGCGCCTTCTCGCCTTCGCCGTCAACGCGGCCGACAAGAGCTACGCGGCCGAGCTGTGGAACGTCGCCGACCTCGCCAACCCCGCGCGCACCGCGGTGCTCGACGACAGTCACGCCCTCTCACTGGCCTTCAGCCCGCGCGGGCCGCTGCTCGCGGTCGGTACCACCCTCAACGGCGTGCGGCTGTGGGACACCACCGACCCGGCCAGGCCCGCTCCGGTCACCACACCGAACTACACCGCGGATCCGCCCTACTCGACCGACCCCGTGGAGATCGCGACCGGTCAGCTCGTGGGGACGGTCGTGTTCTCCCCGGACGGCCGGACCCTGGCCCTCGGGGCCTCCAACGACGACGGCTACCAGCTCGGCCGTGCCGAGACCGTCGACATCACCGACCCGCACCAGCCGGCCGTCCTGGCCGACTTCCCCACCCCCGGGATACTCACCTCGGTCCAGATCGGCGATCGCGGGTCCCTGTTCAGCGCAGGCGCCGAACCGGACATCCGGCACTGGTACCCTCCCATCGACTCCACCCTGCCCAACACCCGCACGGACGGCCACTACTCCCCGGAGGGCCATGTCCTGGTCTGGGCCACCGACTCCCACATCCTCAACGACCACACGCAGACGTACCGGCTGTGGCGGACCACCGGGTCCTACGACGTCCGCCCGGCCGGCACACTGAAGGCTCCGAACGTCCTGCTGGTCAACGAGCGCACCCTGCTCTCGTACGTCGAGGGCGGACCGGCACAGCTCTGGGACATCACCGACCCCGACCACCCGGTGCCGGGGAGCATGCTCAACCAGGTCGCCGAGTTCGTCCTCCACAGCGGCGAAGGCCATCTGGACCCCCACGTGGCCCTGGAAGGCGGACTCCTCGCCCTCAACGGAAGCGACGGGCTGATCCACCTGTGGGACGTCGGCGACCCGAACGCCGCGAAGCCGCTGTCCACCGTCCAGTCCCCGCAGCCGCCCGGCCGCCTCCTCCTCGACAAGCGGAAACTGGTGTCCATCGACCAACGGCAGGACCGCCGGACCATCGATGTCTGGGACCTCAGCGATCCCAGCCGGCCCGTTGCCTCGCCCTCACTCCCGATCGGTGACAGCGTCGCGTTCGAGAGCAGGTCATCGGACCTGCTCGCCGTCGCCACCGGCAGCGAGTCCCAGAACCCGAAGTCCATCCAACTGTGGAACCTCGCCGACTCCGGCCATCCCGACCACGCCGAACTTCTCAACGGCATCGTGAACGACCTGACGCTCAGCCCCGACGGACGGACCCTGGCGGTGACGACCGACAAGACCATCGACCTGTGGGACGTCTCCGACATCCACCACCCCGCGAAGACCAACGCACTCACCGCCGAACGGCCGGGCGCGATCGGGTTCAGCCCCGACGGCCGTCTGCTCGTCAGCTTCGCCAAGGCGCTGCGGCGCACCGATCCCCTCGTCGGCCAGTTCCACCTGTGGCGGGTGGAGGATCCGCGCACCGCCACCGAAACAGGCGCGCTGACCCTCCCCGGTGTCATCGAAGCCGCCGAGTTCAGCCCCGACGGGCAGACGCTCCTCATCGACAAGGCCCATGACCTCAACAGCGGCGAGAAGGGCCGGGCCTACCTCATCGACCCCGACATCGACCGGGTCACCACCCGCCTCTGCGACCTGGTCGGCGGCACCATCACCGCCGACCAGTGGCACCGCTACTTCCCCGGCACGTCGTACCGCCCGCCGTGCAGGTGACGGCGGGCAGGGCCATTCCCTACCGCCAGCTGTCCTCGCCAGGGCACTCGGGATGCAACGGTCCGTCTCCGAGGGCAGGGCCCGGACTGAGCCCTACTCTGAACCCCCGATGATCACGCGGTGGCTGTTCCCGCTCCCACCCGGCCCCCGGCGCGAGATCACGCCGTCACGCTGGTACCAGGAGTCGCATTGTGAGTGCCCTGCACCATATCTTCGTCCAACCCGCCGACCCAGATGCGGACATCGTTACCGACCTCTCTGTCGCCTGCGGAAGGGAACTGCGACGAGTCGCTGACGAGTACATGGACTATGTCGCGACGGTCGACGGCAAGACGCGCCTCGAACTGGAGCTCTCCCATCCATTCGAGGAGGACCAGGGCATCCCCTTCGAACGGTTCCAGGCCGTGATGGAGGTGCGAGACGTCGACAGGAACATGGAGCGGCAGCTGGCCGTCGCACGCAGCGTCGTGCGCCGCCTCGCGGACACCAAGCGGTACTGGGTGGTCCTGGTGTACGAGCTGCAGTCCTACATCGAGTCGGCGGCGCCCGGTGACACCGGGTCGCAGCTCTGGCCTCCGGTAGCGGAACGCCAGTAGGCCAGGCATCAGCAGGGGCGGAGGGCATGCGGGTGGATGTCCTCCGCCCCTTGTCGCATGGCTCTCCTGAATCGCTGTGCCAGATGGGCCCGGGGCACGCGTGGCCGGCCTGCCCGGCCTCAGTGAGGGATCGGTCACCGCGGCGGCCGTCACCGCCGTCGCCGCCCGCAACGCCGACCGCCGCCGCGACGCCCCTGAGCGGGCCGCTGGGCCGACCGGGAGGCCGCAGGCTCCCGCGAGTCACCAACGTTCGAAGGTGGCGGATCTTCAATGGTCGAGCTCCGGGCTCCTTCCTTGGCGAGTCCATGGGCCCGGCCAGTGGCTGGGCTGGACCGCGGCCGGTCATGAGGGCCTGGTGTTCAAGCGACTCGACCAGTCCTACCTTCCCGGCCGCCGCGCCTGGGGCAAGTACGAGGTCCGCACAACGACCGAGGCCCTGGCCGGGTGATTCGTGTGCGCGAACCCTGTTGGAGACAGACGGGTCGCGGTGTTCTGACGTTGGCCCCTGGATCCGGGGGATACCGGATGAAGGATGTTTCCGTGACACTGCACACCGCCCTACGCCGAGGGCCTGCGCGGGAGCAACCGAGTCGTGGGCCGACCTGCTGCGCGACTGCCGACGCCGCGGGATGCGCGACCCCGCGGCGAATCCGGCCCCAGCTGCGTGTGCACGCACCGACCTGGGCGGGTCAGGTGTCGTGGAGCGCCGTCCTGAGGGCGTCCACGGCGAGCTTGCGGGCGACGTTGGCGGCGCGGGTGTCGCGGAGGCTGTCCAGGAGGAGGAAGTCATGGACCATACCTGCCACGCGGACGGAGGTGACGTCGACACCGGCTTCGCGGAGCTTGTTGGCGTACTGCTCGCCTTCGTCGCGCAGGACGTCGGCCTCGTCGGTGATGACGAGGGTGGTCGGCAGTCCGTCGAGCTGTTCCAAGGTGGCCTGCAAGGGGGAGGCGTGGTGCTCGGTGCGCTGGGCCGCATCGGTGGTGTAGGCGTCCCAGAACCACTTCATGCCGTCGCGGGTGAGGTAGTAGCCCTCGGCGAACTGCAGGTAGGACGGGGTGTCGAAGTCCGCGTTGGTCACCGGGTAGAGCAGCACCTGGGCCTTGAGGTCGATACCGCCGCGCTCCCTGTTCATCAGCGCGAAGACCGCGGACATGCAGCCGCCGACCGATTCACCGGTCACGGCGATCCGGGAGGTGTCGAGACCGTGCTCCGCGCCGTGCTTCGTCACCCACTGGCCGACCGCGTAGTTCTGCTCGACCTGGGTGGGGTACTTCGCCTCCGGCGCGCGGTCGTAGACGGGGAAGACGCCTGCGGCACCCGCGCCGACGGCGAGCTCGCGGAAGAGCCGGTCGTGCGTCACGTCGTCGCCGAACACCCAGCCGGCGCCGTGGATGTAGAACACGACGGGCAGTGCGCCGTCTGCCCCCTTGGGGCGGATGATGCGGGTGCGGACGGTGCCCCATTCGCCGGCATCCACCTCGACCCACTCCTCGTCGACCTCCGGTCGCGGCACATCCGGCCCGGTCTGCAGGCCCAGGAGGATGTCACGGCCCTGCTCGGGCGGCACCTCGTAGATTCGCGGATGCGGATCGGTCGCCTCGCACAACTGCTTCGCAGCAGGTTCGAGGTACGGCGTGATCGGCGGAGGAAGATCAGTCATCGGTCACTCCCTGGTATGTCGTGGCACACGTGTACCCGCCCCCTGGACCCCCAAGGCCTCTCGGCCCCTCTCCATCGTGGGCCCCCGCCCGTCATGCGCAACCCGCCATGGCCCCGCCGCCGGGAAGGAGACACGGCGCGTCACCGGCCGGGCCCACCCGGCCCCGCGTGCGGCACCACCCTCATGCGGGCAGGCTGAGCCGGCCGGCGGGTAGGGCGTGCGTGTACAGCCAGGACACACGCGCCACGGCCACGGGATGCGACAAGCTCCCGGTCCGCTGTCAGGCGACCGTCCTCGTCGCGGCCAGCAACGAGTGGCTGGGACGACACACGCGCACCGCCTGCTCGATAACCCGTTGCCCAGGGGTCGATCGGCCAGCTAGGTTCACCCAGCCGCCCGCATCGGTGCAGGCCGGCGCTGTCGACCAGGAGGTGTGGAGCACATGCGCACGAGTGCCCAGGAGTTGAGCTCGCGTACTGACCCTTGCCACCTCCTCTCGACGGAGACACCTTGTCCCTTCGCATCACCCCACTGACCGACCCCGCTCACGGGCCGCACGGCCGGCGTCTTGCCTGGCTGGCGTCGGACGCGGACTCCATTCCTGCCGGGACCGCCTTCCTGCGCCTGCTCGACGGCGGACAGGAGCACCTCGCCGAGCTCGACCTCCGCGTTCATCCCGCGGAGCGCCGCAAGGGCGTCGGCTCCCTGCTCCTCGACACCGCCGTGGCCACCGCCCGGGACAACGCCCGACGCCGCGTCGTCGCGCAGGCACAAGCCGGATCGCCCGGCGACCACTTCCTGGCAGCGCGCGGCTTCCGGAAGGTCCTCACCTTCAGGTACACCCGCCTGGCGATGGCCGACGTGGACACATCCGTCCTCGCCGGGATCGTCGGGCGTCCGCATCCCGGCTACCGGCTGACGTCATGGCAGGGAACCGTCCCCGACGACCTCGCCCGGACGTTCGCCGCCTCACGCCGCGCCATGGACGACATGCCCATGGACGACGCCGACCACGGCACCGTGGCCTGGGACGTGGACCGCGTACGGGCCACGGCGAAGGCCGTCGAACAGCGCGGCGACCACCTGCACACCGTCGTCGCCATCGATGCCTCCAACGGCTCGATCGCCGGGTTCACCGAACTCGTCGTCCCCGGCAACGGCGCAGGTAACGGCCAGCACTACGGCACGGGCGTGCTGCCCGAGCACCGTGGTCACGGCCTCGGCCGATGGATGAAGGCTGAGTCGATCCGACAAGCCCACAGGGACTATCCGGACCTCGACGGCCTCCTGACCGACACCGCCGACAGCAACGCGCACATGCGACGGATCAACGACGGTCTCGGCTACACACCCACGCACACGACACACCAGCACCAGCTCGACCTCTAGCGGAGAGCGGACGGGCCGGACCGGGGCATCACCCCGCCCGGCCTGTCCGCGCTTTCGATGCGCGCCATAGCCGCGTGCCCAGGCGTTCGCGTGCTTGGACCTCCGTGCTCGATGTGGAACCTGGCCGCGACGGCGTGCATGCGCTGCCACTCGACCGCGCACGGGCTGAACTCCCGTGGCTTCAGGGGGAACCGGCACGGTCGGCCCGACGTCGATGTCTGGGCGGGTCCTGCGTGGAGACGCGCGGGCACGAGTGCCGGGGAGACGTAGGTGCGGGATTCTGGCGGGCAGGCTGCTGTGCGGGCGTCGTTGTGGCGGGTCGGTGACGTCATCGAGGGCCGGTACGAAGTGTTGAAGGTGCACCAGCAGGGCGGTATGGGGCTGGTCCACCGGGTGCGGCACCTCGCCTGGGGCATCGATCTCGCGGTCAAGAGCCCGCGCCCGGAGCTGCTGCGTGACGACCGGGCGCGCGAGCGGTTCGTGGAGGAGGCCGAGCACTGGGTCTCGCTGGGACTGCACCCGCACGTCTGCAGCTGCCACTACGTCCGGATGGTGGACGGTCTGCCCCGGGTCTTCGCCGAGTACATCACCGGCGGCAGCCTCTCCGACTGGATCCATGACGGGCGGCTCTACGAGGGAGGAGAAGTGCGCTCCCTGGCCCGCATCCTGGACTTCTCGGTCCAGGTGGCCTGGGGTCTGGAGCACGCCCACACGCGGGGCCTGGTGCACCAGGACGTCAAGCCGGCCAACGTCCTGCTCGATCCCGTGAACACTGGCGCGGACGGGCTGGACGTGGTGGCGAAAGTCACCGACTTCGGGCTCGCCCGGGCCAAGCAGGCCCAGGCCCGGACCCACGGGTTGTGGTGCAGCGGCCCGACGGCCGCCGACCAGCTGTCTGTCCTTGTCACCAACGGCGGGCTGACTCCGGCCTACGCCTCACCGGAGCAGGCGCTGGGGCGGCGGGTGGGGCGACGCAGCGATGTGTTCAGTTTCGCCGTCTCGGTGCTGGAGATGTTCAACGGCGGGGTCACCTGGGTGGCCGGAGTCGCCGCCCGGGCCGCCCTGCGGGCGTACGAATCGCAGCAGCCGAGCCGGGACGGACGTCCGCCGATGCCCCGCCAGGTTGCGGAGCTGCTCGGACGCTGCCTGGACGACGACCCGGCTGCCCGTCCGGGCTCGATGGCCGAGGTCGCCGACCGGCTGGCCGGGATCCACCAGGAGGTCACGGGCCGCCGCTACCCGCGCCGCGCGCCCGTCCTGGCGGACCTGCGGGCCGATGAGCTCAACAACCGCGCCCTGTCCCTGCTCGACCTGGGACGGCGGGCGGCGGCGGAGGAGGCGTTCACCGAGGCGCTGAGCCTCGACGCCCGGCATCCGCAAGCCGTCTACAACGCCGGGCTGCTGCGCTGGCGCGACGGTTCGCTGAGCGACGAGGGCCTGCTGGCCCAGCTCGCGGCGGCGCGTCAGGATCTGCCCGACTCGTGGGAGGCCGATCATCTGACCGCCCTGATCCAGCTGGAGCGCGGCGACCTGGAGGCCGCCGACCGGGTGCTGCGCGGCATGCCCGAGGACGCCCGCGACGAGCCCGAGGTGCGGCGCACCCGCGCCGCACTCAGCTCCGGGGCGGCCGCCGACGCGCGCTGCGTGACGCGGTGGCAGGTGCCGTGGCGCACGTCCTTCCCGGACTGGATCACCCCGAGTTGCACGATCGACGTCACCCCGGACCTCGGGTTGGCCCTCACCTGCGACGGCGAGCACAACCTGGCGCTGTGGGACGTCCGCGCGGGCAGGCAGCTCAGGAGGCTCGACGGGCACACCGACTCGGTCCGGTCGGCGGCGATGAGCGCGGACGGACGGTATGCCGTCACGGCGAGCTGGGACCGGACGGTACGGCTGTGGGACCTCGCCGACGGCCGGACGGTCCGCAGCGTCGGGATCACCCCCTGGCGCGAGGGCAGGGGCCCGGCACAGCGGGAACGCCGCCGTCGGGAGGACGCGGCGGCAGAGGCCGTGGGCGAGGAGGTGGCCGTGTTCCACCGGCCCCACCCCGACAGCTCCCTCTACCAGACCGCGAGTTCGCCCGTGTGCGTGAACGCCGACGGCAGTGTGGCGGCCTGGTCCGAGCCCGACGGCCGGATCCAGCTCTGGGACCTGCCGGGCGGTCGGCACCTCGGAACGCTGGACGCAGCCGAGCACACCGACATGGTCGCGCTCGACGGGGACGGACGGCTGCTGCTGTCCGCTGCCAACGGCGAGCCGTCCGTGCTGCAGCTGTGGCGGGTGGACACCGGGGAGTGCCTCTGGCGGGTCGAGGAACCGGCCGGTGTCTCGGAGGTCTGGTTCGGCCCCGCCGGGAACGTGGCGGTGGTGCTGGGAGACGGGTGCCCGCAGATCTGGGACCTGCGGGAGGGCCGCTGCGTACGGACCCTGCGGCTGGAACCGGGCATCGACGTCACCTGCGCGGCGCTGAGCGCGGACGGGCGGGTGCTGCTCGTCGGTGGCTTCCAGGGGCAGCTCCAGTACTGGGACCTGACCTCCGGGCGACTGCTGCGCACCTTCCGGGGCCACCGGGACAGAGTGCGCGGGGTCGGCTTCACCGCCGACGGGCACTGCTACTCCATCGGTTACGACGACGCGGTACGGCTGTGGCGCCGTCCCGGCGGCTTCCTGGCGCCCACGCAGGTGAGCCGTCCCCGGCGGCACGCGGAACTCCTGGACACCGAGCAGAAGTTGCAGGCACTGGTCGCGCAGGCCCACGTGGCGGCGGCGCAGGGCCGGGTGGGCGAGGCCCTCGATCGGCTCGACCTGGCCCGCGCCCTGCCCGGTGCCGAACGCGCGCCGGAGGTCCTCACCGCGCTGCGCTCGCTGGGCACCCGGGCCGTGCGCACCGGTGTCCGTGGCGCCTGGGCCGCCCGGACGCTCCGGACGGTCCCCGTGGAGGCCAGGAAGGCGGCCAAGATTCTGACCGTAGCGCTGACCCCCGACGCGCGCCTGGGCGGCTGCGCCGGATTCGACGGGCAGATCCAGCTCTGGGACCTCGACGAGGGGCGGCGCCGACGCGTCATCGAGACCGGGCACTGGTCCGTCGCCCGGATGCGGTTCACCCAGGACCAGCAGCAGGTCATCAGCCAGGGCCACGCCGGGCGCGGCACGCTCCAGACCTGGTCGGTGGAGACCGGCGAGTGCTTGGGCACCCTGCGCCTCCGGGGCCACCTCAAGGTCGCGTTCAGCCCGGACGCCCGGTTCGCCTTCGTCTCCGAGCGGCCCGGGACGTTGTCCCTGTGGGACCTGACCGAATACCGGGAACTCCAGCGGATCACGGTCCCCGAACGGATGATCACCTCCGTCTCCCTCAGCACGGACGGGCGCACGGCTCTCACCTGCGGCGACGAGAAGGTGATCCGGCTCTGGGACTTGCCCTCCGGCCGCTGCGTCCAAGCCTTCGAGACGCCCTCGCTGACCTTCGCCTCCGCGACGCTGAGCCCCGACGGCGCCCGCGCGCTCTCCTGGGAGGCATACCGCGACCCGGCCACCCCGCACGCGCGCGATCACGAATCGATCCTGGCGCGTCTCCACCTCTGGGACACCGCGACGGGCGGCCGGGTGCGGACCTTCGAGGCGGACTCGCGGAACTGCGGCGAGCTGACTTTCAGCGCTGACGGGCGGTACGCCCTGGCCTCGGTCGCCGAGGGCGGGGTCCGTCTGTGGGAGCTCGCCACCGGGCGCTGTCTGCGGACCCTGAGCGGGCATCAGAAGAATATCGGGGCCCTCGCGGTGACGCCCGACACGAACGTCGTCCTGACGGCCGACGGCACCGGGACCCTGCGGCAGTGGGAGCTGGACTGGGAGCTCCGGGCTGAGGACGGCCGGTAGCGTCCTTCTCCGAGGGCGTGGTGCCCACGTGAACTGCCACGGCGCCGCAGGGACGCCCTACGGCGGCCGGCCGGGCTACCCGGGGCAGTGACCCGACGGTCCCGGCGGTGGGCGGCCCGGACGCACCTCGGCCCCGGCTCCCCTCGTGGGGGGGACGGGGCCGAATCGATTCTGCGGCTCAGCGAGCGGTCAAGTCCGCTACGGCTGCCGCAGGATGACGACGACGAGGATCACCGCGGAGATCAGGAATCCGAGCAGAACGCCCGCCACGGTGGGCGTCACCCGGTCCCGGAGCTGCTTCGCCGGCTTCACCCGCTGCGTCGGGTGCGTGCTGTACTCCCACCAGTTCACCAGTCGCTGGAAGTCCGTGTCGAAGTCCGCGGACGGGTACAGCCGGCTGGTCTGGAGGCCCGGCAGCGAGCGGCGCCGCCCGCCGGTCAGGAAGACCCGCGCCGCGTACGCCACCGAGCCGTTGCTCTTGGTCTCCCGCACGTCGACCCAGCGGATCTCCTGCCACGAGTACGTCCGGCCGCGCCCGAAACCCCAGCAGACGGTGACGCCGTCGGCGCCGACCCGGCTCCAGGAGCGCCAGCTCAGGACGGCGGCCGGCGCGCAGAGCGCGACGGTCACGAGGACCATCCAGAACGTGGGCCAGGCGCCGAGTTTCATCCCGCCGAGGACGAGCTGGGCCGTGAGCACGAGGAGGAGCGGGAGGAAGTTCGACCACGAGGGCCGGAACAGGTCTTTCCCCCGGAAGATCAGTTCGTTCACAGGCGCACACTACGCCTGGGCCCAGGTCCGGACCAGGGGGTTTCACGGTTTCCGTACGGTGGGCGGGAGACCGGCGGACCGGTCGGCGGCGACGGGCGGACGGTCCCGCCGCGAACGCGTCCGCCGCCGACGTCTTGCCAGCGGACCGGCCCCTTCCCTACCGTCGAATGGCACAAGCTGACAGACCGTCTCACAACCCGTCGTGCCACCCCCACGAAGGAGCGACGATGTCCAGGACAGGTCCCCGGCGCCGACTCGGCGTCCGATCCCTCTGCACCCTCGCGGTCGCGCTCGGCCTGCTCGCCCCGGCCGCCGCCACCAGCAGCGCCGCCCCCGGAGCCACCCCGGCGCTGCGGGAGGTGATGTTCGTCGGCAACAACTGGGACGGCACCGCCGACGTGATCGAATCCTCCGGCGCCCTCAGCAAGGTGGGACGGATCGACGTCATCCCCGACAAGGACCAGCGGCTCGCCGAGATCTACCTCGACCCCGTCAAGCTCGGCTACTTCCTCGGCATCAGGCTCGGCCCCGGTGAGGGCCACGACCAGTTCGTCGACGACATGTACAGCACGCCGGACGGCACCGCCGTGGTCGTCTCCCGGCCCAGCTTCGCCGACGTGGTCTCCCTCGACCTCGCCACCGGGCGGGTCAACTGGCGCTTCCCCGTGGCGGGTTACCGCGCCGACCACATGGCGCTCTCGCCCGACGGCACCCGGGTGGCGGTCTCCGCCTCCACCGCCAACACCGTGCACGTCCTGGACGTCCGCACCGGCGCCGAACTCGGCTCGTTCCACACCGGGGACAAGCCGCACGAGAACATCTTCACCGACGGCGGCCGGCAGCTGTGGAACATGTCCATCGGCAACGTCGAAACCGCCCTGGACGCGCCCTGGCTGGACTGGACGAAGGGCGACCGGCACATCACCGTCGTCGACGCGGCCACCCTCACCCCGATCCGCGAGATCGACATGCGCAAGCGCCTCGACGACGCCGGTCTCGGCGGCCTCTCCAACGCCGTCCGGCCCGCCGTCTTCTCCCCGGACGGCACCCGGCTCTACTTCCAGGTGTCCTTCTTCAACGGCTTCCTGGAGTACGACGTGGCCGCCGACCGGATCACCCGGGTGAAGACCCTCCCGGTCGACCCGGCCGCCAGTACCGACCGCACCACCTGGCCCAACGACTCCCGCCACCACGGCCTGTCGATGAGCCCGTCGGGCGACCGGATCTGCGTCGCGGGCACCGTGGACGACTACGCGACGGTGGTCGACCGCGCCACCCTCCAGGAGGGGCCGCTGGTGCCCGCGTCCAAACCGTACTGGGCGACGGTGAGCGGGGACGGCAAGTCCTGCCTGATCTCGGAGAGCGGCGCGGACCAGGTCACCGCCATCGACTTCGCGACCGGCCGCAAGACCGCCTCGGTCGCCGTCGGCCGCCACCCCCAGCGGGTCCGCCTCGGCCACGTCCCCACCGGCTGGACCGGGCCCACGAGGCCGTAGCGCGCCGAGCCCGGGGCGGAGCGTCGGTCCTCCCCGGCGTGGCGGCGCGTTCGTCCCGGGCCCCGGTGAACCCGGGCGGGGCAGCCATGCACCACGGCCAGCGGCCGCTTCCGAGGAAGCGGCCTCGCAGACCGACCGGACCACTGTCGTACTGTCAGCGACTACTCGCGAACCAGTGCTCACGAGGATCGACCACGATCACCTCCCACCCGCTCCCGACCACGACCGTGCCGTCGGGAGCGATGGCGACGGACTCGACGTCCGCGGGCTGGGGAAGCATCGCGACGGTTTCGCAGGTGGTGAGGTCCCACACCCGGACGGTCCGGTCCGAGCTGCCGGTCACGGCGACCGGCCGGCCGGCCACCACGGTGCACGCCACTGCGGTGACCCGACCGGTGTGGCCCACCAGCAGGGCCCGTTCGGTGCGGGTGCCCAGGTCCCAGACGCGGGCCGTCCCGTTCGGCCCGGCGGTCACGGCCATCGGACGGCCGTCGAGGTCGACGCATGCGACCGAGCGCAGCCAGCCGACTTCATTGGCGATGATCGAATGCTCAGCGGTGACGAGACCACAGATCCGGAGGTCTCCGTCGACGCTGCAGGTGACCGCCACCGGTCGGCCGTCGAGGACCGTGCAGGCCACGGCGTCCACCCGTTGACTGTGCTCCGGGAAGTCGACCACCGGCTCTCCGGTTCTCAGGTCCCACGCGGTCAGCCAGCCGTCCCTGCTGCCCATGACCACGATCGCCCGCCCGTCGATCGTGGTGCACGCGGCGGCATCGACCATTCCTCTCGCCGGTCTGGGCAGGACCGCGCGGCGGGTCCCGGAGGCCAGGTCCCACGACCACGCGTCACCGACGATGCCCCCGCTGACCGCAATCGTCCGCCCGTCGACGACCGCGCACGCCAGTGCCCACAGCGGCGTCTCCTGACCCCCGAGGACGGCCCGTTGCGCGCCCGTCGCCAGGTCCCACACGCGCACGGTGCCGTCCGAACCGCCCGACACGACGACGGGGACGCCCTCGATCTCGGAGAGCACGGTCGCCCGCACCGTGTCGCTGTGACCTCGCTGACCGGTCGGTTCCGCCCGGGACGTCAGGTCCCACACCCGCAGCGCCCGGTCCCGGCTCGCGGTGACAGCGACGGGCAACCCGTCCATCACGGCGAACGCCACCCCTCCGACGTCGTCGTTGTGACCGCCCAATTCGACCCGCTGCTCGCAGGCCGCAAGGTCCCACACCCGCACGGACCCGTCATGGCTCCCGGTCACCGCGATCGGAGTACCGTCGACGGTGGTGCACGCCACCGCCTCCACATGGTCGGTGTGACCGCTGAGCAGGGCCCGTGGTTCGCCCGTCTCCAGATCCCACACCCATACGTCGCCGAACCAGGCCCCCGTCACCGCGACGGGTCGGCCGTCCACCACCGTGCACGCCAACGCACTGACCCTGGGGTCGTCCGGGCCGAAGGGCCGGACCTCCCTGGTGGTCAGATCCCACATCAGCATGCGCTCGTGATAGGGCGCGATGACGGCGAAGGGCTCGCCGTCGATCTCGACGCAGGCGACCGCGACCACGTGGCCGTACTGGGCCGCCGCCCTGATCCGGGCAAGCCGCTTGCCCGTGGACAGGTCCCACATCCTCACCCACCTGTCCCAGCTCCCGGTGACGGCGATCGGCCGGCCGTCGACCACCGTGCACGCCACCGTCACCACCCAGTTGGTGTGGCCCGTCAGGACGGCGCGCTCGGTACAGGTGCTCAGATCCCAGATCCGCACCTTGTTGTCCCAGCCGGCGGTGACGGCCACCGGCCGACCGTCCACGTCCGCGCACGCGATCGCCGGCACGATGGTCCTGTGCCCCTCGGGCAGAACACGTTGCCGGTCCGTGGCCAGGTCCCACACCCGCAGGGAGCCGTCCCAGCCCGCGCTGATGGCCACCGGGCGCCCGTCGACGACAGTGGTCGCCACCGAGTCCAACCCGACCGGGTGGCCCAGGCTCGCCTCCAGCTGGGGACTGGTCTGCATGCCGGTGGCCCAACGGGGACGCCAGGCCAGCCCGTGGCAGACCTCCCGGTGCAGGGACTCGGCCCGGTAGCGGAGCGCATCGAGCGCCAGCAGGAACCGGCGCTCGTCGACCGGACCGTCCCGATGGCGGTCGGCCGACGCGAGGTACACGGCGCGGACCAGACGGCCGTGATCGGCCCGGGCGGTGTTCAGCGCCGGGAGCAGCGCGTCCGGGTGGGCCCGGACGACGAATTCGGTGTCCGGCAGGAGCTCGTCGATCCGGCCCGCTGCGGCAGCGTGGGTGGCCAGGTGACGCAGCAGGTACGGGGATGCGAGACCCCAGTCGGGGGTGTCCTCGGCGCCGGGCGGGACGGTGTCAAGCAGCGCGCGGTGCACGGTCACGGCGTGCTCCGGCCGAGCCGTGTGGTCGGTCAGTGCCTGGTGGAAGTACCGGTACAGCAGTAGCCCGTCGGAGTCCGTCGCGGTACGGAGGTAGAACGCGGCCTGTGTCAGGGCCTCCCTGGTGTCCTGGACGCCCGAAGGCCGGACGGGGTCGCCGTCGGCCCGGGCGAGGGCCGAGGCCACGGCATGGATGAGGTCGAGAGGCATGCCCTGGCCCTGGGCGTGGCCGAGCGCGGCCAGCACTCGGCCGATCCACGGGGTGGTGGCGGCCAGGCGTGCGACGTGGAGGTCGAACATCTCGGTGAGCTCGCACGGCGGCTCCGCGATGCCCGGCCGGTCGCCGGCGTCGGCCGGGGTGTCCGGCGGCGCGCTCAGGAGGTGGTCGGCGTAGAGGGCGGCGATCAGGAACGCGCCGTGCTCGGCCCCGTGGGCCAGGCGATGGGCTGCGGCCGACGCGGTGGCGGGCGAGTGCCGGGGGTAGAGGAGGTCCGTCAGGTACTGTCCCAGGTCCCTGGCGAGGTCGTCGCGGCTTTGGGCGTCGAGATCGAGGAGGGTCCCGCCTGCCCCGGTCGCGGCGTCCCTCAGTTCGGCCAGGAGGTCCCACCAGGGACGCGTGCCGATCACCACCCGGCACGCTGGGGCGTTGTCGTCCGGGCCGAACCCGGACAGGGGCAGCAACAGTTCGCGCACGAGACCTCGGGGGTCGGCGGCCTCGTCGAGCGCGTCGAGGACCAGGACGACCGGACCGGCCGACCTCAGCCACTCGACGAGTCCCCTGGTGCTCCGGGTCTCCCCCGCACCGTCCGCCGTCGGACCGTCCAGTTGGCCCAGCAGCGACTCCACAACCTGCCGGGTGGTGAGTTGACGGGCGTGGACGGCCAAGACCCGCGCCTCCGGACGCGGCCGGAAGCCGTGCACCCGCGACAGGACGCGCTCCCGCACCGCCGCGAGCGCCGGGTGGGTGAGACAGACGGCGACTCCGAGCAGGGCCGACTTCCCCGAGCCGGGCCCACCGGTGACCACCAGCAGCCGGCCCTGGTCGTCGTCGACGTCGTTCAGCCAGGTCTCGATGCGGATGAGCTGTTCGCCGCGCCCGCTGAAGAGGCAGCCGCCGGCACGCGTCGTACCGACCGCCCGGGAGACGAAGTGCAGCACGTCCAGGCCAGGATCGCTGTCGACCGCGAACTGGCGCAGCGCGGCGTCGGTGCGGGTGAGGAATCGGTCGGCGAGGTCCTCCGAGTACCTCGGGTTCAGGAAGAACGCCGGCGGCTGCAGCACTGCCTCGTCGTGCGGGGTGCGCACCACGGTCTGCCCGCTGTCGCCGGTCCCGGCCGTGCGCCGGAGTTCACGGTCGATCTCCACGGCCAGGGTGTCCACCGGCACGTACTCCAGCTCCGGCGACAGGTCCAGCAGGCCCTTGGCGAGCCGCTCCAGCACCGTGGCTGCGGCGCCGCTGAACCGGGCACCGTACGCGGCTTCGTCGGCCGCGCAGGCCGCGATGACCCACGCCTTGCGTCGCACCCCGGACAGCCTGAGCGCGCTCTGCGCGGCCAACGCCTGGCCGCCGCCGCAGACGTCCAGCAGGAACAGGGTGGGTCCGACGCGCCGGGAGTGCTCGACCCTGCGGATGAGTTCGCTGCTGCTCAGAGCCGTGGCGGGCAGATCGTCCACATCGCTGTCGCGTGCGACGAGGTAGAGGTCGTCACCTTCGATCGCGCCATGGCCGCAGAAGTGGACGACCAGGGGGTCCTCCGTCTGCCAGAGGCGTGCCAGGGTCGATCTGGCCGTCTCGACGTCGGGGTCGTGCAGGGGCTCGCCCGCTGGCACCCCGGCCCGACCGAGGGCGCGGGCCACCCTTTCGACGGTCCCGGCCACACTGGGCAGAGGTGCGAAGGGCGTTGTGCCGTTCGCCCGGTCCTCCTCCGAGACCACCTGCTTCGGGAACCCGCCCACCCCGATCACCAGCGAACGAACCGGCACGCGCCGTCCTCCCCCTCATCGCCACCCGGCCGGCCCTGACGACCCGACCGACGTCACCTGACGACCCGACCGACGTCATCTGGCGATCCGTCAGGACAGAAGATAGGGCGCGAGGGCCGCAGCCGGCAGGCCGTTCGCCAGATAGCCGCCCAGGGTGTGGAAGTTCACCGCTCCGATGTTCGTCGTCCCGTGCTGGTCGACGGGAAAGACTCCCCCGAGTTCCGGGGGCAGAGCGACCAGATCGCCGACGTCGGCGATGTTGACCCACCGCCCGACACCGGACGGCCTGGGGGCGCGCCCGGCTCGCGGCCCGGGCTCCAGCTTCCGCGTGACGAACGGCAGCCCCAGCGGCGAGCCGAGCGTCACCAGGAGCTCCACCTCCAGCTCCGGGAAGGCGTGCAATGCCTCGTAGGTCACCACCGAGCCCAGCGAATGCGCGACCACCACCCTCGGCCGGTGAAGCCGGATCGCGTCCGCGACCACGTCCCGGGCCGCCTGCCGGGCCTCCGGGCGGGTCAGGTAGGCGTTCACCTCCCTCAGCACCCCGACCACGAGACGGGACACCCGGTCCACCGCCGCCTCACGGAGCCGCGAGACCGGACCGGCACCCGTACGGTGGTGCACCAGACGCCCCACCGCCTGTCGCAGCGGCGCCAGCAGTACGGCCTGCGACTCTGCAGGTTGCGGAACCCCGGCCACCACCAACCACTCCCACGCCTCTGCCAGCTCCGCCTCCGACAGCCTGTCCATCGGCGCACCGTCGGCCTGCGACTCCGCCGGACCGGACAGGAGCACATGCGCGTAGTAGGCCATGACCACTTCCGGCACCGGCATGTGCCCCAGCCCTGCGGCCACCAACCCCAGCCCGAGGTGCGGGCGCGCACGCTCGGCCAACCCTGCCGCGGCTTCCTCCGGCGTCAACCCGCTCTGCAGGTTCCAGATCCCGTGCACCAGCACGACCGGCTCCACTGCCCACCCCCACCTGCCCCGACCGGCTCTCCCGGCCCCTGCCCCACCTCTACCCGCCCCGAGGCCGCGGCGCATCCACTTCCGGGCTTTCCGTCGGCGTACCTACCAGGCGCGGCGACTCTTCTCCACGCGGCCCACGGCGCGGGCGGCGGCGGTGCAGTACAGCTCCGGCATCGGCTTCCCGGTCTTCGGGACGCATCGAGGAGCCCGTGGCCGAGCACGTTCGCGGCGACGGGCAGCGGCGTTCGCGCACGCCGCCCGGACCGATGTGTCGTGTGCCGAAAGCTGGACAGGCTCCCAGCAGAGGTACCCGCACGTGAAGGAGGACGGTGATGACTTCCAGGGAGACTGCTGGGCACAAGTCCATGGACGAGGGTCAGGCCAGCCGTTTCAGCGGTGAGCAGCACGGCTGGTCCGGCGACATCGACGCGGAGGAACAGCGGCCCAACGACAGTGCGCATCGTTCGTTCCGTCCCGAGAAGTACGCGCCGGGCCCCGGCCCGGGGCGCGAGCACTCGAAGGAGGAGGAGCAGGGGGTGCCCGGGCAGACCGTGGAGAGCGAAGGCCCGCGTGGCGAGGAGCAGGGCCCCTCGGAACACCGGCGGGACCACGGGACCAAGGGCCCGTCCGGCCGTCCGGCCGGCAGCTACTCCCAGAAGGCCCGCACGGGCGTCGACCCGCAGGAGCCCGACCAGTAGGGAACCGGCAGTTGACCGGACATGCCCGCCAGGGTGGCCCGTGGGCAAGGGCTCATCCGCCGCTGCCGTTCTCAGGGGTGCGGGGTGGCTCGAAAGGACCGGTCTACCTGAGTTCGAACGGGGCTGGGGCGCGGCCTGCCCAGATCCGAAGGGCGGCCTGTTCGGGGTAGGGAACGGTCGGGCCACCGAGGAGCCGGTGGGGCTGGGTCCCGGTGAAGCTGCACAGGGCGGCGCCGAACGCGCACGAGGGCGGGGACCCGTACTCGGTCCCCGCCCTCGTCGGGCCTCAGCGGTGGGTCGCGGCCTTGCGGCGGCGTGCGACCACGAACAGCGCGCCGCCGACGGCGATGGCCGCCGCGCCGGTGCCCGCGATCAGGAGCGTGCCGTCGCTACCGGTGTGGGCGAGGTCGCCGCTCAGCGCGCCGGCGCTGGGGGAGGCGGCGGTGCTCGCGGCCGGGGCGGTCGTGCTCGGGGCCTGGCCCGGCGTCGAGGGCGTGGCGGTCGGCCGCGCGATCGGCGGGGCGGAGGTCGGGCGGCTACTCGGCGTCGGGCCCTGCGAGGGCTCCGAGGTCGGGACGGGGCCGGGGATCGAGCCGCTCGCCTGGGCGCCCAGCTGGACCGAGACCGACTCGTGCGACGGGTCCGGTTCGAACGACAGCTTGGCGACCGTGGCACCGGTGCCGTACAGGCTCTCCTGGTCCTGGAGCGTCACCTGGACGGTCGGCGCCGTGGTGCCGGCATCGACCGACAGCCCGAACGGGAACACCTTCTCCAGCCCGCTCGCCACCCAGATCGGGGACTCGCACAGGTACTTGTCCGGGTGGGCGACCTGCTTGCCGTTCTCCGAGGTCTTGGGTCGGCAGCCGTTCGGGACCTTGGTCACGGTGACGCCGGCGGGGATCGCGGCCTGGACGGTCACGACCGCGTCGCCGCTGCGGTAGAAGATCGAGGCCGGGCCGCTGTTGCGGAAGCCGACCGACAGCGTGCCCTGCTTGTCGCCGTTGGGCTTCCAGGAGCCCAGCGCAGAGAAATCGGCGGTGTTCGTGGCCAGCACGTTCTGCTCGACGTGGTTGTCGTAGCTCGTGCGGGGGGCGCTGAGCAGGCCGGGGTCGTTGGCCGGCTTCACGGTCAGGGCCGGGCCGGTGCCGCGCTGGAAGGTCAGCCGCTTGCGCCAGTCCGGGATCTCGGAGAACTGGGCGTCCTCGGCCGGGTACACGGTGATGTCCGCGAAGGTGTACCAGGCGCTGTCGGTGACGCCGAGCTGCAGGGGGTCCAGGGCGACCACCTGACCGGGCGCGACCGTGGTGTCCACGGTGCAGATCGCGACGGAGTCACCGGGCCAGGTCTTGTCGCCCCAGCTGCCGTCCGGCTCGGAGGCGAACTCGCAGTTCGACGGGCGCTGCTTGAAGTCGATGCCGGAGATGGCGTCGAGGGCCACCACGACCTTGCCGGCCGGCAGGTCACCGACGTTGGCGAACTCCACCGACGGCGTCAGCACGGTGCCGGGCTTGACGTTGTTCCGGTCGGCGAGCTGCTTGGCCTTGAAGTCGGGCCCGCCGACGTCGACCCGGATGTCCCGGCTCGCGCTCTGCGCGTTGGACGCCGTCAGCTTCAGGTGCAGCACTCCGTGGCTGCCCGGGGTCGCCCCCGGCACAGCACTGAGCCAGGGGTTGTACAGGAGGTTGATCCGGTCGAAGTTCAGCTCGTGCTCGTCGCACGTGATGGTTTTGCCCGCGGTCGCGCAACCGGGAACGGTCAGGTCCGCAACGCCGGCCAGGTCGGTGGTGTCGAACACGACCTTCGTGTCGTGCGCGGTGCCCGAGCCGATCCGGCCGATCTCGATGTTCAGGTTCTGGCTGCCCCGAGCCGGCTGCGCAGGCTTGGTCGGGATCTGGACGGTGGAGTTCGAGACTCCGGTGAAGGTGAGCTTCAGATCGTCCGCGTGCGCCGGGACGGCAGTCGCCCCGAGGACGACGGCGGCGATGGTGAAGGGCGCGTAGAGCGCGCGTCTGCGCGAGTTGCGCATGTGGAAGGTCCCCCTGGAGTCGTGACGGGCATGCCGGGGCGGATCTGCCAGGACGGGGCATGCCGACGGGAACATCTACTCGACCGGTGGTGGGGTCCGCAATTCCAGTCGGCGTGACGCCTTCTCAGATGTGGTGGATCGGGCAAGGAATGTCCGAAAAGCACACTCATTCCCCGTGAAGATTTTTGCCGCCCTTGGACATTCCGTCATCCAGCCGTTACCCGGTCGCTGAGCCCCGTCCCCGTTGCTCGGGCCGGCTCTCGCCCACCGTCGTCCGGAGCGAGCCGGGGTGACCGTACGGTGCAGGCCGAGGCGGACCGTTCGAGGATCTCACCGCGGGGAGAGAACGCTCGGGCCCTGCCGATCCTGGGGAGTTGAGCCGTCCAGAGAAGTGCCCCGGATCGTCATGAGGACCATCAGGGCACCGCCGCAGACAATGCCCGAATCCGCGAGGTTGAACACCGCGAAGTGCTCGACGGAGATGAAGTCGACGACGTGCCCGCGAAAGGCCGCGGGCGCTCGGAAGGTCCGGTCAGTGAGGTTGCCGAGCGCGCCCCCGAGCAGCAGGCCCAGGGCGACAGCCCAGGGAAGGCTCTGAAGCCTACGCGCGGCACGCGTGATGATCACGACAACCGCGACCGCGATCGCCGTGAACACAACGGTGAAGGCCTGACCGCTGCTGAAAGCCGCACCCGAGTTACGGAACACCTGCAGCGTGAGCACGTGGCCCGCTATGGCAATGGGCTCTTGGCCTTCCAACCGCGAGACGGCCACCAGCTTGCTGCCGAGATCGACGGCATAGGTGAGAACGGCCGCCGTCATCAGAACGGCCAGAGCCAGTGTGCGCTTGCCAACCGCCCGCGTCGCGGTCTCGGGCTGGGATTGCGAGGCATTGTGGGTAGTGATGATCCGCTCCATGGATGCCGAGCCGCCCGGGACGAGGCCACGTTACAACCCGGGCCGGGTGGTTGGCGGCCAACTGTTCTGTATACGGGGACTGCGGGCCGACGCGATCCGCGTCAACGCGGCGCGGGTCGACGCAACATGGCGTCAGCGGCGGTGTGCGGCGGCCGCGGGCCGCTCTCGGCCGGCGACCCGTCCCTGCCGTACGGACAGGTGACCGGCAACTGACCTCACTGCGGCGGCCGTTGGGGATCAGGAGCCGACCTTCCAGGTCGCCTGTCCGGGTCGACGCCCCGTCAGGGTGTCGGCTCGACGACGTTCTGCGTGCCGACGACCGCGAGCAGGTCGAGCAGGCCGGAGCTGTCGGTCCCGGCCACGGGGGTGAACCACAGCAGGCGCTGCCGGCCGTCCTCGCTGAAGAGGTTGAGGCAGTTGACCTCGATCAGGCCGAGCGTGGGGTGGATCAGGCGCTTGCGGTCGTCCCGCCGGAATGCGACGTCGTGGTCGACCCAGAGCGCGGCGAACTCGGGGGAGGTGCCGAGCAGTGAGCGGATCATCGAGGCTGCCTCGGTGTCCTTCGCGTTCCGGCGGGCGGAAGCGGCCCGCAGGTCCGCGACGAAGGCCCGGGACTGGGCCTCGTGATCGGATTCGGGGTAGAGCCGCCGGGCGTCGGGTTCGGTGAACCACCGGTGGACGAAGCTGGCCCGAGGTCCTCGGAAGCCGGAATGGTCGCCGAGCAGGGCCACCGCGAGCGGGTTCTGCACGAGCGTGACGTGCAGGTCGGTGATGACCTGCGCCGGTGTCGAGGCCAGCCGGTCGAGGAGGTCGAGCATGCCGGGGTGCACGTGCGAGGCCGGACCGCCCTGGACGGGCACCGGGCGGTCCGCCAGGCGGAACAGGTAGTCGCGTTCGTCGGCGCTCAGGCGCAGGGCCCGGGCCAGCGAGGCGATCATCTGCTCGGACGGCTGGGACCCGGCTCCCCGTTCGAGCTCGTTGTAGTAGTCCACGGACGCGCCGGCCAGCTGGGCGACCTCCTCGCGGCGCAGCCCGGGTACCCGGCGCCGGGGCCCGGCCGGGAGACCCACGTCGGCCGGGCGGATGCGCTCGCGCCGTGAACGCAGGAAGGCTCCCAACTCGCGGTGTCTCGCAGCAGTCATGCCCCCATTCTGGGCTCGGCCGGGCCGCCGACCCAGGGGATGACGTCCCCTGGTTCCGCCGGTCGGAGCCGCGCATCGTGGACGCCATGACCACGAACCACAGCACTCGAACCCCTCCACCGGCGGCCGCCCGGGTCGCCGTCGTCACCGGGGGATCGCGCGGCATCGGCCGCTCGGTCGCCCGCAGGCTCGCCCGGAACGGCCTGGACGTCGTGGTGAACTACGCCGCCGACGAGGGCGCCGCCCAGCAGACGGTGGCGGCGATCGTCGCGGACGGCGGGCGCGCGGTCGCAGTGCGGGCGGACGTGGCGGACGAGACCGCCGTGGCGGCCCTGTTCGACCGCGCGGAGCGGGAGTTCGGCGGCGTGGACGTCGTGGTGAACGCCGCCGGCCGGCTCGCCCTGTCGCCGATCGCCGACCTCGACCTCGCCGTGCTCGACGCCGTGCACCGCACCAACATCCGCGGCACCTTCGTCGTCGCCCAGCAGGCGGCCCGGCGGCTGCGGCCGGGCGGTTCCTTCGTGGGGTTCTCGACCTCCGTGGTCGGGACGCAGTTCCCCACCTACGGCGCGTACGCGGCGAGCAAGGGAGCCGTCGAGGCGATCACGCTGATTCTCGCCCGCGAACTGCGCGGACGGGACGTCACTGTGAACACCGTCGCCCCCGGGCCCACCGCGACGGACCTGTTCCTCGACGGCAAGACCCCCGAGCAGATCGACCGACTCGCCGGGAGCTCCCCGCTGGAGCGCCTCGGCACCCCCGAGGACATCGCCGAGGTGGTCGCGTTCCTCACCAGCCCGGAAGGGCACTGGCTCAACGGCCAGATCCTGCGGGCCAACGGCGGCATGGTCTGACCACCCGGCCCGCGGCCGAGCCCGTCGGCCCGCACACCCGGACTTCCGATCCCGTCGAAGAAACCCACTCGAAGGAGTACGACCCCATGCCTTTCGCCAACTTCAGGGTTCCCGCCGGCACCGTCACCGCCGAGGACAAGAAGAAGATCGTCGAGCGCACCACCGAGCTGTACGCGGAGATCTACGGGGAGCGGGCCCGTGCCACCACGGTCGTCCTCGTCGACGAGGTCGTCGACGGCGGCTGGGGCGTCGCCGGCCACGTCCTGACCGCCGCCGTGCTCAACGGCGACGCCTGACGGCGACCATGCGGGGCCGGCCCGCACCGTCGGGTTCGCCGAGCGGCTGAACGTCTTCCCGCACTACCGCGACACGATCGACGGGCCGGGAATCCACTTCCTGCACGTCCGCTCGCCGGAACCGGACGCGTTCCCGCTCGTGCTCACGCACGGGTGGCCGGGTCCGGTGCTCGAGTTCCTGGACGTCATCGGCCCGCTGACCGACCCGCGTGCGCACGGCGGTGACCCGGCGGACGCGTTCCGCGTGGTCGCGCCGTCCTTGCCCGGGTACGGCTGGAGTGACAAGCCATCGACGACCGCGGACCTCCACTACTCCCACGCCGACCGCAGCGGAGTCGTCGTTCACCTCCTCAGTGCCCTGACCCGCTACGGGAAGTTCGGCGCCGTAGCGGTGGGCCGTGACCTGACCCAGTGCCGGTCCCTCCTCGCGCGGGTGCGGGAGCTGGTGGCGAGGCGCGCCACCGACCGGGCGCTCCCGGGCCCGTGACCCTCAGCCCGTACCGCCGGTGCCGCGACCCGCTCCCGTAGGAGTCCGACGATGACCGCCTCGAAAGACCACCGCCACGATCACCTTCCCGCCGTCGAACGCAGCTACCCCTTCAGCCCCCGGTGGCCTCGGACTCGCGATCCCCGCCTCCGACGTCCCGTTCTGCTACGACGCCCAGGCCTACGGCGTCAGCGCGCTGCCCGTCCGCTGGGACTGAAACCCCGGCCGGCATCCCGTGACCTGTCCGGACGGCGGGGCCGGTACGGCTGCGGCGGTGGTCCACCCGTCTTCCGGGTGGACCACCGCCGCAGACCGTGGAGGGTCACTCCTTGATGGCGTCCTTGACGTGTTCGCCCGCCTGCTTGATGTCGCCCTTGGCCTTGTCCGCCTTGCCCTCGGCCTGCAGGCGCTCGTTACCGGTCACCTTGCCGACGCCTTCCTTGACCGCACCCTTGGCCTTCTCGGCGGCGTTCTCGACCTTGTCGCTGGCACTCATCCCGGCCTCCGCTTCGTCGGAACTTCGTCGGAACTTCGTCGGTCAGCCGACTGCCCCCGTCCGGTGGGAATATTCCTGCGAATGTGTTCCGTGGCGCGGGGCAAGCGGTTCGCTGACGCTGACTACGGAGGTCGACATGGTTCCCCTTCTGCTGGTACTGCTGCTGGCTCTGCTCCTGTTCGGTGCGGGCTTCGCGCTGAAGGCCCTCTGGTGGGTGGCGGTCCTGGTTCTGGTGGTCTGGCTGCTGGGCTTCGTGGCCCGTGGCACCGGCGCATCGGGCAACCGCAGCCGCTGGTACCGCTGGTAGGTCCCGGACGAACCCCGGGGAGGACGACGTGGCATGCGCACCGGCGTGCATGCCACGTCGCCACGCGCACACGACGACCAGTGGTCAGCCCGACGGCTGACCGAACCAGCGACCGAGGAGCAGCCGTGGACGAGGCGCCCGCAGGCGTCAACCCCCGGGATCTGCCGCCGGCCAGGCGCGCGGGCGGACCACGGGCCCGGATCCGGACCACCGGGCGCAGACCACCGCGGGTGAGGTCGTGGTTCCGGGTGGGTTTCGCGCTCAGCACGGGGGCGCTGCTGGCGTGGCACGCGGTGGACGCCGTCGTCCAGCTCACCTCCCTGCTCACGCTGCTGCTCCTCGCCGTGTTCATCGCGGTCAGCCTGGAACCCGTGGTTGCGTGGCTGCAGCACCGCGGCCTGCGCCGGGGCCGGTCGGTGGCGGTCGTGGTCCTCGGGCTGGCGGCGGTGCTGGCGGCCCTGCTCGCGGTGGTCATCCCGCCGGTCAGCGAGGAGGTGAGCGCGCTGGTCGACGCCGTCCCCGGCTGGCTCCAGCAACTGCACGACCATCAGTCGACGCTCGGCCGGATCGAGGACCACTACCACCTGATCGAGCGGGCCAAGGCGCAGCTGGGGTCCGGCGGTTCGGCCTCCGGCCTCTTCGGTGGCGTGCTCGGCGCGGGCCGACTCCTGCTGAGTACCGTGACCGGCGCGGTGATCGTCATCAGCGTCACCCTCTACGTCATGGCGGCGCTGCCCGACATCAAGGCGTTCTGCTACCGGTTCGTCCCGCGCAGCCGTCGCCCGGGGGTCGAGGAGATCACCGAGGAGATCCTCAGCCGGACCGGCCGCTACATGCTGGGCAACGTGCTGACCTCCGCCGTCGCGGGCCTGGCGACCTTCGCCTGGTGCGCGGCCACCGGCGTTCCCTACTCGGGGGCGCTCGGAGTCTTCGTCGCCCTCATGGACTTGGTCCCCATGGTCGGTTCGACGATCGGAGGCGTCGTCGTCAGCCTGGTCGCCCTGTCGGTGTCCCTGCCGATCGCCCTGGCCACCGCCGGCTTCTACATCGCCTTCCGGCTCCTGGAGGACTACCTGATCATGCCTCGGGCGATGAAGTTCGTGGTCGACGTGCACCCGATCGTGACGGTGGTCGCGGTCCTGCTGGGCGGCGCCCTCCTGGGCCTCGTCGGGGCCCTGGTCGCGGTCCCGGCGGCAGTCGCGCTGGGCCTGGTCCTGGACGAGTACGTCTTTCCCCGCATGGACGGCGCCTGAGGGTTCCGCACGGACGGCGCCTGAGAGCCGGGCACGAACGACAACGGCGCACGGCCGGACGCTCGTCCCCGGACCGGCGGCCTGGTCGGCGGCGGATCCAACACTGCCCGCCGCCGGGGGCGGCGGCGGTTTCGGTACCGGTCTCCGACAGGTGTCCGGCGGTGCGGTGAAGGAAGGTCACGTTCCGCGGCCAGGGCTTCGCGGCCGCCCGCGCTCCCGGTCTCCTCGGCCTGCATCCCGGCGACCCCGTGGGCTGTGGCACCGGAAGGCACCACACGAGTGTCGCCGCGGCGCTGGAGGTTCTCGGTCGAGCAAACGAAGACGGTGAGGTGCTTGATCCCCAGGGCCTCGCACCAGGAGAGCACCTCCTCGACGTGCTCGGCACCCACCTTGTGGCCGAGGCTCGGGTTGGCCTTGGCACGGGAGAGGCGCCGAGGCAGCTACCGGAACCAGCCGCCGGCAGGCTGGCCCCGCGGGTCAGCCGTCCGGTCTCGCGTACAGGCCGGCCCGGGCGCTGCGCCCGGTCGGCCTTGGTCAGGCGCTCCAGCGCGGTGCGGACCGCGGTCACGTTCTCCGCCGATTCCGGGGCGGCGCTCGTAGGAGCGGGCTTGGGAGTCGGCGAGGCCCCGTATCGACTCCCCTGCGGGCGTCTGCCGGGATGCCGCCGCCCCGCACCTGACCGGCTGGGGGGTCAGTGGGAGGGCTGGAGGCGGTCGCCGGTGCCGCCGCTGGTGGGTGCGGCGCTTTGCTGGTGGCCGCCGGGGCGGGGCGCCTGCCGGGTGTCATGGATGCTGTCGCGGGCGGCCGCGGCGACCGCCTGCGGGGTGATGCCGAACTCGGTGTAGAGGCGCTGGTAGGCGGCGGAGGCGCCGTAGTGTTCCAGGCTGACGACGCGCCCGGCGTCGCCGACGACTTCGCGCCAGCCCTGCCCGACGGCGGCCTCGACGCTGACCCGGGCGCGCACGGCCGGCGGCAGGACCTCGTCCTGGTACGTCGTCGGCTGGGCGGCGAACCACTCCCGGCACGGCATCGACACCACCCGCACCGCGAGGCCGTCCGCGGTCAGCAGGTCGCGGGCGTCCAGGGCGATCTGGACCTCGGAGCCGGTCGCGATCAGGATGACGTCCGGTGTCGCGTCATCCGCTGCGTCGGCCAGGACGTATCCGCCGCGGGCCGCTCCGCCGGCGGGGGCGTACCGGCCGCTGTCGCGGTCCAGGACCGGCAGGTTCTGCCGGGACAGGATCAGCCCGGCGGGGCGGTCGCCGTGCTCCAGGATGGTGCGCCAGCAGACGGTGGTCTCGTTGGCGTCAGCGGGCCGGACGACGTCGAGGCCGGGGATGGCGCGCAGCGCCGCCAGGTGTTCGACCGGCTGGTGGGTGGGTCCGTCCTCGCCGAGGCCGATGGAGTCGTGGGTCCAGACGTAGATGGCGGGCAGCTGCATCAGGGCGGCCAGGCGGACGGCGGGGCGCATGTAGTCGGAGAAGGTGAGGAAGGTGCCGCCGTAGGGGCGGGTCAGGCTCTGCAGGGCGATGCCGTTGAGGATGGCGCCCATGGCGTGCTCGCGGATGCCGAAGTGCAGGGTCCGCCCGTAGGGGCCGCCCTTCCATTCCTTGGTCTGGCGGTCGGCGGGGATGAAGGACGGCTCGCCGTCCATGGTGGTGTTGTTGCTGGAGGCGAGGTCGGCCGAGCCGCCCCACAGCTCCGGCAGCACCGGCGCGAGCGCGGTGAGGACCTTGCCGGACGCGGCGCGGGTGGCCATGCCCTTGGCGTCGGCGGGGAAGACCGGGAGGGCGTCGGTCCAGCCGTCGGGCAGTTGCTGCTTTTGCAGCCGGTCCAGCAGTTCGGCGCGCTCGGGGTTGGCCTTCTGCCAGGCCGCGAACGTCTCGTCCCAGGCGGCGTGCGCCCGCCGGCCGCGCTCAACCGCCCGCCGGGTGCGGGCCAGCACCTCGTCCTCGACGGTGAAGTGCGCCTCCGGGTCGAAGCCCAGCAGATTCTTCGTGGCGGCGACCTCGTCCTCGCCCAGCGCGGAGCCGTGGGCCTTACCGGTGTTCTGCTTGGTCGGGGCCGGCCAGCCGATCAGGGTGCGCAGCACGATCAGCGAGGGGCGGCCGGTCTCCTTCCGGGCCGCCTCGGTCGCGGCGAGCAGGGCGTCGACGTCCTCGACGTAGCTGCCGGTCGCCGTCCAGTCGACGGTCTGGACGTGCCAGCCGTAGGCGGCGAAGCGGGCGGCCACGTCCTCGCTGAAGGCGACATCGGTGTCGTCCTCGATCGAGATGTGGTTGGAGTCGTAGAAGACGATGAGGTCGCCGAGTTCCTGGTGCCCGGCCAGCGAGGCGGCCTCGGCGGTGACGCCCTCCATCAGGTCGCCGTCGGAGGCGATGACGTACACGTGGTGGTCGAAGGGGCTGGTGCCCGGCTCCGCGTCCGGGTCCAGCAGGCCGCGTTCGCGGCGGGCGGCCAGCGCCATGCCGACGGCGCCGGCCAGGCCCTGGCCGAGCGGCCCGGTGGTGATCTCCACACCGGGGGTGTGCCGGTGCTCGGGGTGGCCGGGGGTGGCCGAACCCCAGGTCCGGTACGCCTTCAGGTCGGACAGCTCCAGGCCGTAGCCGGCCAGGTAGAGCTGGATGTACAGGGTGAGGCTGGAGTGACCGCAGGACAGCACGAACCGGTCCCGCCCCAGCCACTGGTCATCGGCCGGGTCGTGCCGCATGACGTTCTGGAACAACAGGTGGGCCAGCGGGGCCAGGCTCATCGCGGTGCCCGGGTGGCCGTTGCCGACCTTCTGCACCGCGTCCGCCGCCAGCAGCCGCACGGTGTCCACCGCCCGCACGTCCACCTCGTCCCAGCCGGCCCGTTCCGCTACCGGGAGCGCCAGGGACCCGTCGCGTCGTGCTGTGCCGCCGGTCTGTTCGTTCGCCATTGCCGTTGCTCCTTCGTCAAGCCGGTGGGCGCCGAGCAGCGGCGCCCGTATCAGGGATTTCGTGTCCGCTCAGGGACTTCGTGTCCGCTCAGGGGCTTCGTGTCCGCTGCCGTCCGCGTGTGGTGCGTCGACCTGCGGGTGTGGCGTGACGGCCCCCCGCCATGGCGCAGGTGCGGGACCGTCGCGGGGGCGATCAGCTGCTGGGCGCGGTGCGGGGGGTGAGCGCGCGGTTGGCTGCCGCGACCCGCAGCTCTTCCAGGGCCGTGCTCTGGTGCTCGGCGCGTTCCAGCAGGGTGTCCAGCTGGGAGGCGTCCAGGCGCCGGTCGGTGTCGGCCAGGACGCGCAGGGTGCGCCAGCCGGATGCCTTGCCCAGGACGCCCAGGAGCATGGCCTCCGCTTCCAGGACGTCGCTGAGCGGGGAGCGGGAGAAGAGGTGACCGTTGGTCTTCAGGCGCCCGGCCTTCTCCGCGATCCAGCCCAGGGCGACCCTGGTTCGGTCGACGGACACGTCGAGGTCGGCCATGATCCGCGCCAGCGCGGCCCGGTCCTCCTCCACCTGGCGTGCCAGCTCCGTCAGGACCGCTTTCTCCTCCTTGTCCTTCCTGGCCCCGGCGGCGCGCTGGAAGAGCTCCAGGCCACCGGTCGCACCGGCGTAGTGGTCGTTGAGGTAGATCGCCAGCAGGCCGGCACCGTTCGGACCACTGTCCGTGGACGCGGTGGCGGAGCGCATCCCCTGGCCCACTGAGGCCCCGAGTTCCGCCCAGCTGACCTGGAACTTCTCCAGCCCCTCACGCTCAAGGGCGTCGGTCACGTCCGCGAAGTCGACACCGGCGTCCGCCAGCGACGCCAGGTGGGCCTCGGCGGCGGCGTAGTCCTCGGCGGTCAGTGCGTGGGCCGGCACGGTGCCGTGGTCGGCGAACGCGGCCAGCGTGGCGCCGGGCATGGTGTTGACCGTACCGGCGATGACCAGCTCCTGGACGTACATGGTGTCCGGGTAGTCCGGATTCTTGACTCCGGTGGACGCCCACAACGGGCGCTGGACGTTCGCCCCGGCCGCGGCCAGGCGCTGCCAGCGCGCCTCGGCCACCACCTGCTCGTACGCCCGGTACGCCAGCCGTGCGTTGGCGACCGCGGCCTTGCCCTTGAGCGCCCGGGCCTGCGGGCTGTCCAGGGCGTCGAGGCGGCGGTCGACCTCGGTGTCGACGCGCGAGACGAAGAAGGAGGCGACCGAGTGGATGCCCGACAGGTCGAGCCCCGCCGCCAGCGCCTGCTCCAGACCGGTCTGGTAGGCGTCCATCACCTTCCGGTACCGGTCCAGGGAGAAGATCAGCGTGACGTTGACGCTGATCCCCCGGGCGATGGCAGCGGTGATCGCGTCCAGTCCCTCGCTCGTCGCCGGGATCTTCACGAACAGGTTCGGTTCGGCTACCGTCTCCCACAGCTTGACCGCCTGCGCGACCGTGGCATCGGCGTCGCGGGCCAGCCGCGGATCGACCTCGATCGAGACCCGCCCGTCCACCCCGCCGCTGCTCCGGTAGACCTCCCGGAACGCCCGGCAGCCCTCGCGCACGTCGTCGGTGGTCAGCGCGAAGACGGCGTCATCGACCTCCGCTCCTTGCGCGCCGAGGCGCGCCAGCTGGTCGTCGTACCGGTCGCCCTTCGACAGCGCCGAGGCGAAGATCGTGGGATTCGTGGTGACCCCGACCACGTGCTTGCCGGCGATCAGCTTCTTCAGTTCCCCGCCGGCCAGCAGCTCGCGGGACAGGTCGTCCAGCCACACCGACACGCCTGCGGCGTACAGTTCGGCGAGAGGATCGGACGAAGCGGAAACAGACATGCGAGAACCTCCAGGTGGAGCGGTGCTGCCAGGTCGGAAAGCCGTACGTCTTGCAGATGCTCCCCGCCCGGTGAACGGACTCATGGCAATGGCACCCGCTATCTCGCGTGTCTCCCCATTCGCTCTCCTCACTCACTGCTCGGCCCGGCCGCACCGACCCCAGAGGTTGGCGTACACCGCTGGCGTACGCCGCCCAGGGCCCCGGCTGCGGTGAAGAGGGCCGCACCGACGCACCGACGCAGCCACCGGCGAGCAGCCACCGCAGGTCCGTGGTCACGGACGCGGGAGAGGCGGCGCGCGGAAGTCCGGGGGTGACCCGCGCGCCTCGTTCCGCCCGCGACCTCCGGCTACCCCCGCCAACCCACCTCATGCACCGCTCGGCCCCCTCGGTCCCTCCCAGCCCGACGCGCCGATAAGTCCTGATGAGGACACGGCCGGCCGGCACCATCTGGGTGTCGCTGCCAGCTGTTCTTTCCTCCCCGGCTCGGGCAGCGGGGCCGTCCACCGGACGGCCCCGCTCCCGCTCAGACCAGCACGTGGTCCTGCGGCTCCTGCTCCTTCGGGCCACCGCCGCCCGCCGCGCCGACCGCCAGCGCCCGGCGCAGCCCCAGTGCCGCCACCGCACCGAGCACCATCAGCACCGCCGTCGCGATGGACGCGCCCTGCATCCCGCCGCAGAAGGCGTTCCGGGCCGCCGCCAGCACCGGACCGCGCACGGCCTCCGGCAGCTGGGCGAGCACGCCCTCGGTGCCGCCGAGCGAGTCGCGTACCGCGCCGCGGGCCGTGGCGGGCAGGTCGGCGGGCAGCTGCCCGTCGATCCGCGAGCGGTAGAGCGCGGTTCCCACGCTGCCCAGCACCGCCATCCCGAGCGCCCCGCCCAGCTCGGTGCCGGACTCCAGGAGGGCCGAGGCGGTGCCGGCCCGCTCGGTCGGCGCGGCGGCCATCACCACCTCGCTGACCTGCGACATCAGCCCGACCCCGCCGCTGGCGTAGACGCTCGCCGCGACCAGCACCAGCCAGAGCGGCGAGTGCGCGCCGGCCGTGGCCAGCAGAGCGAAGCCGGCGGCCATCAGCAGGAACCCGCCGGCGATCACCACGGCCTTGCCGAACCTGCGGCCCAGCACCGCTGCCAGCGGCGCCACCCCGCCGACCGCCACGCTCGGCAGCACGCTCCACAGCGCGGCGGTCAACGGGCTCATGCCGCGCACCAGCTGCAGGTACTGGGTGACGAAGATGGCCATCCCGACGATCCCGAACATGCCCAGCACGTTCATCGCGATCGAGGCGGAGAACCCGCGGCTGCGCACCAGGGCGAGGTCGATCAGCGCGTGCGGGTGGGTCAGTTGGCGGCGGACGAAGACCAGGCCGACCAGCAGGCCGACGCCGATCGCGGCGGCGGGCAGCGCGGCGAAGCCGTTGCGGGCCAGCTCCTTGATGCCGTAGATCAGCGGCAGCACGGTGGCCAGCGAGAGCAGCGCGCCGGGCAGGTCGAACCGGCCGCCGCGCAGCTGCGGGGTCTCCGGCAGCAGCACCGGGCCGAGCACCAGCAGCAGCACCATCGCGGGCAGGTTGATCAGGAAGACCGAGCCCCACCAGAAGTGCTCCAGCAGCACGCCGCTGAGCACCGGTCCGACCGCGATGCCGCCGCTGGTCACCGCCGTCCAGACGGCGATCGCCTTGCCGCGCTCGCGCTCGTCGGCGAACAGGTTGCGGATCATGCCCAGGGTGCTCGGCATCAGGGTGGCCCCGGCCACGCCGAGTACGGCGCGGGCCGCGATCAGGGTGGCCGCGCTGGTCGAGTAGGCGGCCAGGGTGGAGGCGGCGCCGAAGCCGAGCGCGCCGACCAGCAGCAGCCGACGGCGGCCGATCCGGTCTCCCAGCGCCCCCATGGTGAGCAGCAGGCCGGCCAGCACGAAGCCGTACATGTCGAAGATCCAGAGCTGCTGGGTGCTGCTCGGGTGCAGGTCCTGGCTGATGAACGGGACGGCGAAGTAGAGCACCGACACGTCCATCGAGACCAGCAGCAGCGGAAGCATCAGCACCGTCAGCGCCAGCCAGGGCCGGCGGGCGGTGGTGTGTCGAGCGGTCATTACGGTCCCCCCAGAGGACGCCGGATACGGGCGGGCACCGCAGGGCGTGCGGTCCGCTTGGCCCGCGTACTTAGTACGCTTGGCGATGCGTACAGAGTACGCGCGGCGCACTAGGCGCAGCAACCGGAAGTTCGAGATATCCCGTCTGCGATGCACTAGTACACTCGTCGGCATGACGATCCAGCCGGAGCTGCCGCCCTACCTCACCATCGCCGCCGAGCTGCGGCGGCGGATCACCACGGGCGCGCTGCGCCCGGGCGACCGGGTGCCCTCCACCCGGCAGCTGACCAAGGAGTACGGCGTGGCGATGGCCACCGCCACCAAGGCACTGGCGGCGCTGCGCCAGGAGGGGCTGGTTCGGCCCCGGCCCGGCTCGGGCACGGTGGTGGCGGGGGATCCGGCGCCCGCGCAGGCGGACCGCACCCCGCCCGCACCCGCTCCCCCCTCCTCCGCCGCGCTCTCCCGGCAGCGGATCGTCCGGGCCGCGATCACCGTCGCCGACGCCGAGGGCCTGGCCGCCGTCACCATGCGCCGGCTCGCCACCGAGCTGGGCGCGGCCCCGATGGCGCTCTACCGGCACGTGGCCGGCAAGGAGGAGCTGGGTGACCTGATGGCGGACCAGGTGCTCGGCGAATACCCGATGCCGCCCGACTCGCTGACCGGCTGGCGGCCGCGGCTGGAGGCACTGGCGATGCGCCAGTGGGAGATCTTCCGCCGGCACCCCTGGCTCAGCGGCACCATCTCGCTGACCCGCCCGACGCCGCTGCCCAACGCGCTGAGGCACGGCGAGTGGGTGGTCGCCTCGCTCGACGGCTGCCGGCTGGACGCCGCCGCCAAGCTCTACATCCACATCCTGATGTTCGCCTTCGTCCGCGGCATGGCCGTCAACCTGGACCTCCAGGCCGCCGACCGGCGCGGCGACCAGCTCACCGACGAGGAGTGGATGGCCACCCAGGAGGGCCGGCTGGCCGCAGTCTTCGCCGGCGGCGAGTTCCCGTCCTTCGCCAAGGTGCTCGGCGAGCTGGACGGCGAGGGCTTCGACTACGACCTCGACCAGCTCTTCACCTTCTCGCTGGCCCGGACCCTGGACGGGCTCGGCGTCTTCATCGAGGGCCGGGCCTGAGCACGCGCCCGACCAGCGCAAACGGCCGGGCACAGGACCAGGGCCGGGCGCCGAAGCGAGCGCTTCTGAAGCCTCAACGGCCCTTTCCCGTGAGGCGTCCCCACAGACCCCGCAGCGGGCCTTCCGCTGCGGGGGCCTCCTCGCCCTCCGGGCGCGGCGCGAGCAACGGTGGCTGCGGGATCCGCGAGGCCGGCTCGCAATGGGCCGCGCTGGTGGAGCAGATCACCAAGCGAGCTCCCCTGCGCCGCAGGTGCGGAAGTGCGCGGTGGCGGCCGGGCTGTGGCTGGGTGGAGCAGAGGCGCCGTCCGCCCGTGGGAGGAGCCCGGTCCACCCGGAAGCGGATGCTGCGGTCATTCCCCGAGCTGACGTCAATTACCTTGCCCGAAGCCTAGGTTCGAGTCATGTACAGCTTCCGCCGCGCGGCCGTGACCGCCGCACTCGCCTTCGTCCTGCCGCTGCCGATCGTCGCCGCGGCCCCCGCCTTCGCCGCACCCGCCGCACCACCCGCCGCGGCCGTCTCGGCCGCGCCGATGGCCACCCTGCCCCACCCCACCGGACCGTACGCCGTCGGGCGCGACCTGCTGCACCTCGTCGACCAGCACCGGCAGGACCCGTGGGTTCCGTCCGCCGGCGCACGGCAGTTGATGGTGTCGATGTACTACCCGGCGCGGCCCGGCAGCGGGACACCCGTGCCCTACATGACCACCGAGGAGGCCCGCCTGCTGCTGGCGTGGAAGACCCCCAACCGCGTGGTGCCGCCCGAGGCACTGGCTGCCGTCGGCACCTGGGCCCGGGCGGACGCCCGCCCGGCGGGCGGCCGGTTCCCGCTGGTGCTGCTCTCGCCCGGACTCGGTTTCCCGCGCGCCCTGTTCACCAGCATCGCCGAAGACCTGAGCAGCCAGGGCTACGTGGTCGCGCTGATCGACCACACCTACGAGTCCGCGGGCGTCACCTTCCCGGACGGCCACACGCTCGCCTGCGCCATCTGCCGCCAGCCGCCGGCGGGCGGGCTGCCGGCCATCGCCGAGAGCCGCGCCAAGGACGCCTCGTTCGTCATCGACCAGCTGACGTCCGAACGCTCGCCGTGGCAGCGTGCCCGCCTGATCGACCGCCACCGGATCGGCATGGCCGGCCACTCCATCGGCGGTGACGCCGCCGCCACCACCATGGCCGCCGACACCCGGGTCCGGGCGGGCGTGAACATGGACGGCACCTTCTTCGCGCCGGTCCCGACCACCGGGCTCGGCGGGCGCCCCTTCCTGCTGTTCGGCGCCCAGCACGACGAGACGGACACCACCTGGGACGACGCCTGGACCAACCTGAACGGCTGGAAGCGCCGCCTCACCGTCGCCGGAGCCGACCACGGCACCTTCAGCGACCTCCCGCTGCTTGCCCGGGCCGTGGGCATGCCGAGCGCCCCCGGAGCGATCGACCCGACACGCGGCCTGGCGATCACCCGCACCTACCTCGGTGCCTTCTTCGACGAGCAGTTGAAGGGGATGTGTGAGCCGCTGTTCGACGGACCGTCGCCGGAAGAGCCGGAGGTCACCGTCCAACTCCCTTAGCAGACACGCTTCAGGGTGATTGACCACCTCAGTCGGCGAGTTGGGCATCTCGCCCGGAAGCCATGGCCGGGAGTGGCCGCCACTGGGCGGGGATGTCGCGCATGACCAGAGCGCAGTCCAGGGTCGCACTCCCCGAGGGGAAGCGGTCCGGGTCGTCGAAGAAGGACGACGCGGCGGAGCGCACCCGGCCGGCTTCCACGTGCCAGACGTCGGTCCGCAGTTCCATACCGTCCAGGTGACGGCCGGAGCTGGTGGCCGAGAAGCCCTTCGTCCCGGCCCGGAAGAAACGGGAAGCCTCGGCGAGATCGGCGAAGAGCTCGCTGCCTCGCAGTTCGTCGGACAGCTCGACGGTGACATCCACCCGGGTGTCGCCGTCCCGTGTCGCCAGTGCGACGCGCATCTGACCAGGCGTCTCGTGCACCTCGAAGTCGGCGCGGCCGTGTTCACCGGGGAAGATGCGGCCTCCGGCCCAGGCGTTGAGCCGCGAGGCGGTGTCGCGCCGTGGGATGTAGACGCCGGTCTCGACGCCGTCCGGTCCGTCCCATTCGACGGCGATCCGATGTGCCGCGTTCTCGCTCCGCAGTCCGAACGCCTTGGGCGCCCAGGTGGGCCGGACACCCCCCAGGCGCAGCAGGCAGATGCCGGCGACCGCGTGGCCGTGCACCAGTTGCGGGCGCAGTGGCCCGGGGAGCAGGCGTGCCGCGACATCCGGGGCGACTCGGTAGTTCACCAGTAGCCGTCGTTCGACGACGCTGGCCACTCTCGGCTGCCTCATGACCCCTCGCTCTGCGCCCCGGGGCGCCATTTGGTGTGGCGAAGCACGATCTGCTCGGGGCAGACGGCGCTGAGGAACCGACCGATGCACGTGGCCAGGCGATCCTCGGCCAGCGCGTAGAAGATCCGGTTGCCTTCCCGACGCTCGGTGACCAGTCCGGCTCCCTTGAGCACGCCGAGATGTCGTGAGATGGAGGGCGCGCTGATCGCGAACCTGGCGGCGATCTCGCCGGCCGCGAGCTCACCGCCCCTGAGGTCCTCAAGGATCTGGCGCCTCGTCGGATCGGCGAGAGCACGGAAGGCTCCCGCTTCATCCTGAGCTTCTGTCATACCTCATATTTAGCATCTTGGCTAAGTATCTAACAAGGGTTCCCGCAGCCCTTCGCCCTCGGCCGGGCTCACCGCTCGCCGCCCACCGCCACCTCGCCCGGGCCTACGAGACCAGCCCGGCCCGCTCCGAGACCATGATCCGCCGGGAGGTGATCGGCATCATGGTCCGTCGACTCACCCGGGGCCGACCGGCCTCACGGCCTGGTCCGCGCTTGACGACGACACACACCGTCACCCGGTGGGAGCTGGAGATGCACGGTCTGGTTGGATGCCGGCATGAACAGCGGCAGCCACCAGGAATCAGGTCTCGCGAAGAGCGTCTGGAGCGATGCCGACTTCAAGGAGATGGGCTGGCACGACGCCACCATCCACGGCCTGTACGTGCAGCAGACGGATGACATCCTGCCGCGGCTTCTGCTCGATCTCGACTACATCGTCCGCTGGGTCCACCCGGTCAAGCCGGCCGGGAACTTCTCCTTCTGGATCGCCCCTGCGACGCTCGTCTTCGAGGAGGTCTGGGACCTTGAGGGCGACCTCGGTTTCAAAGGCATGCACCCGGAGCTGGAGATCGACGAGGTGCACCAGCTGGCTCCGGACGACGGCAAGCAGGACTGGCCGCAATGGCACATCCAAGGCCACGCATTCGACCTGGAGTTCCGCGCATCGGGCTTCCGCCAGTACTTCCGCCGTGCCCCGCAGCTCACGCCCGTCCAGGTCCTCTCCGCCGCCGAGCGCGGAGGTTGCTGCTTCACCGAGGTCGGCTTCGGCTGAGCGGGCCGATACCCCGTCCTCGACCGGGAGCCGGTAGCACCGGCCCGGCAGAGGCCACAAAGTCAGATCCCGAACGCGGCCTCAGCGTGGCTCCTCCACCGGATCCCCAGTGGCGTGTGCAGGGACCTGGAGCGGCGCCGCAGGGCGTGTGCTGGACAAGCTCGCAGGTCGGCTGCGGTACCGACGGGATTCGAACCCGCGGACAGATAGGGGCAGGCCCGCCCCGTCCCCGTCAGTCGCCGTGAGCGGGACCTCGCCCACGTCGATCGCAATGGGCCGCTCTGCCACGGCACCGCAGCCCGCGAGATTGCGCGCCATCCCGCTCCGGCTCACGATAGAGGACCGCCCTCTGCGCAGCGAGCCCTTATCCAGTGTCGGCAACCGTTGCAGTAGGTCCACAGAAGTTGTGCCAGAGCCCTTCCAGGGGCAGCCTTTCCAGGGGCAGCATTTGTCCGCGAGTTCGGGCTTCCCGGGCCGATCGGCCTCCGAGACCGCAGAAGGATCGCCCCACAGCCCGACCCAGACCCGGCCCCCGGCGCCGCACCGGACGGCGGGCGGAAGCGAGGCCGATGCGCAGCGCCGCACGGCGGCGCCCCGGTCCGGCGGGCGCGGCGGCCCCGGAGCGGGCCGACAGAGGCAGAATGCAGCAGGGGCGAGGCAGCGAGGACAGCACCGAGGAGGACCAGGGCCAGGCGGACACCGACGCGCGGCCCGGACAGCGGCGAGCAGGACAGCACCGAGCAAGACCGGGACCAAGTGGACATCGACGAGCAGCTACGACAGTCCGGATTCGACACTGGCCATGCCGAGTTCGCTGAGCGCATGGTGTGGGCTCTGCGTGACGGCCTATCGGCTCTGGAAGCACTGCCACGCGACGATGGGTTCTGGCGTGGCTGGGCGAACGATCACGTGACGATCCACAAGCTGCACGACTACGCCGGCGCACGGTTGGCCCGTGATCCCGCTGACCGGACGGCCCGCTGGGCCCTGGTGGCGCTGGCGCTCGCTTACGGAGCCAACGACGGAGGTCTCTCACTCCTCGGGCCGGAGATCGCCACTGATCCGGCGGTCGTCGCGGACGCCCCGGTGATCGCGGACTGGGTTGCTCAAGAGATCGGATTCGATCTCACTCCCGAACTGCGGGAGGTGTTCGGGTGGGCCGATCGTCGGGCGTTGGAGGAACTGGCACGAACCGACGACGGACAGGCGGCACGAACCGCGTTGCGAGTCCTGGACGGGGGGCGCGTGTGAGGCGCAGTTCGTTGGCGATGTCCTCGTAGAAGGTGCGCAGTTCGTCGATCTGCCGGGCTTGGCTCCCCACCCCTCGCTGGTGAGGCGGTGTCCAGGGCTCAGGCGGTTCCCAGGCCGCCGCGGTCCTTCGCGTGGGCGGGTGAGCTGGGGGTTGGCGAGGTCATGTCCTGGAGGCCGATGACGGTCAGGAGCCGGAGTCTTTCGGCGGCTTCGCTGTCGGGGGCGGCGGTGAAGACGATGATGCGCAGGTCCGCGCCGTGGAGGGAGAGCACGTCGCAGTCGAGTTCGATCGCGCCGACCTGGGGGTGGTCGACGGTCTTGCGTTGGCTGACGTGGTGCGCGACGGCGGAGCCGTCCCACAGTCGGGCGAAGTCGGTGTTCGACCGGCGCAGGTCGCTGATCATGGCGGCCAGCTGGCGGTCGGCCGGGTAGCGGGAGGCGACGTCGCGCAGGTCGGCGACCAGGGAGGCCCGGTGGTCCTCCGGGGAGGGGTGCCGGATCCTGCCGGGGTCGTTGTGGAAGGTGCGCCAGACCAGGTTGGTCTCGCGGCCGGCGCGGCGTCGCGTCTCGCCGTGCAGGGCCGCCCACAGGTCGTTGTGCTCCAGCAGGGTCCAGGCCGCGTCGAAGACCGCTATCGGCACGTCGGAGAGCCGACTGAGCAGCCTTTGCACGCTGGGGCCGATCAGTTGGGGGACGGTCCCGTCGAGCTCAGCGGCGTGGCCGGCGAGTCGGCAGGCCATTTTGAACTCGGCGTCGGTGAGTCGCAGTGCGCGGGAGAGAGCCCGCAGGACGTCGGCGCTGGGGTGCGCGCGGCCCTGTTCGAGGCGTTTGACGTAGTCGGGTGAGACACCGGCCAGCCAGCCGACCTCCTCGCGGCGCAGCCCCGGGGTGCGGCGGGTGCCTCGGGCGAAGGGGGAGCCGACGTCTTCCGGGCGGACCCGGGCGCGCCAGGAGCGCAACATCGTTGCCAGATCCGGTCCCTCGCTCACAGCTGCATTCTCGGTGCTCATGGTCTGATTGTCGACGCGCTGCCCGGTTCCTTGGGTGGCCCAATCTGGGCCACCCTGCCCCGGCTCCCGCAGGCCAGACTCGATCCGGGCCGAGCGAAAGGGAAGCCGGAGATGAACACTTCGGCCACGGACGCGCCGGTCGCCCTGGTCACAGGCGGCAACAAGGGCGTCGGCCTGGAGACGGCACGCCGTCCGGTGGAGGCGGGGTACCGCGTCCACCTCGGCCGCCCGCAAGCCCGACCTGGGCAAGCCCGCCGCCGAGCGCATCGGCGCACACTTCCCGGCGGTGGACGTGACCTCACAGGAGTCCGTCGACCGCGCCGCCGAGACCGTCAAGCAGACACATCGATCCCGAAAGGATCCGTCATGTCCTCCTTCCTCGTCATCGGAGCCACCGGAAACGTCGGCGGCTCCCTGATCACCCAGCTCCACGAGCAGGGCCATCACGTGCGGGCCCTGGTCCGCAGTGCCTCTCGCGCCGAACTGATCCCGGCAGGCATCGACATCGCCGTCGGCGACCTGGACGACGCCGAGAGCCTGACCGCGGCCGCCCGCGGCGTCGACGGCGTCTTCTTCATGCAGCTCGCCCCGCTGCCCGCACAGGCCGAGAACATGATCAAGGCCGCCCGCACCGCCGGAGTGCGCAGGATCGTGGTGCTGTCCTCCATCGGTACCGTCCTGGAACCGCTGCCCGTGATCGGAGCCAGGATCGCCGGCCGCGACCAGGTCTTCCGCGCCTCCGGGCTCGACGTCACCTACCTGCGCGCCAACGCCCTGATGTCGAACGCGACGTGGTGGCTGCCCACGATCCGCGACGAGGGCCGTGTCTACGACGCCAGCGATCCCGGCAGGACCGTGCCCGTCGACACCTACGACATCGCCCGCGTCGCCGCCGCTGCCCTCACCCGGGACGGCCACGCCGGCCGCGCCTACATCCTGAACGGCCCGCAGGCGCTCACCGCCCGCGAGCAGGTCGAGATCCTCGCCGACGTCCTGGGACGGACCATCGAGTTCGTGCCGCTCACCCCCGAACAGTTCGCCCAGCACAGCATCGAGCAGGGCACCCCGCCCGAGATGGCCGCAGCCGTGCAGGACCTCAACGAGCTCTTCCGCGCCGGACGCGCCGGAGTCATCACCGACGACATCACCAACCTCACCGGCATCGCACCCCGCACCTTCCGCCAGTGGTGCGAGGAACACGCAGGCGAATTCACCGGAAGCCCGTTGACGCGCTCGTCCACGGGCGGCATGCCGCCGGCCCCCGGCCTGCCGGCCAGCCGGACGCGAGCTCGGCGATGAGCTCGGTGATGAGCTCGGTGATGAGCTCGGCCAGGTGCTGGTGTGAGATCCCGGTCAGTAGCCGGTGGCGCCGAGGATCGCACGGTCCGCCTTGATCATCACGCCGTCAGGCCGCGGGCCGGGCGCCGGGAGGCAGCCCCGCCGCGCGCCCGGCCCGCGTGTTCAGCCGCCGCTTCCTGCCGCGCACACGCCGCGTACGGCGTCGCGGATGTCCAGGACCATCACACCGTCGATCTTCTCGATGCCGCCGGAGCCGAAGCGGACCCACAGCGGGAAGGCTCCGGCATCGCGGGCGAAGGCGAGCTTCTGCGCGGAGGCCGCGTTCGGCGCGGAGTCGATCTCCACCACGATGTCCGTGCCGCCCGGCGTCCAGATCGTCACGTCCAGGCGGCCGTACCGGCCCTTGCCGTCCGGGACCACGGGCACCCGCAGTTCCTTGTAGGCGCGCGCGAGATGCTCCAGCGGGCTGTCGCGGACGAACTCGTCCTTCAGGGACAGTACCGCCCGGGTCAGGCTCCGGGTGAGTTCGGCGGTGGTGGGCGGGGCGTGGCCGTCCGCCCGGTTCGCGGCGACCGCGTCGGCGGCGCTCTGTGACCAGTCGGCCAGGACCTCGCCCAGCAGCCAGGCCAGGTTCTCCAAGTGGTCCTGCGGTGCGCGGCGGGGCCCGCGTCCGGTGAGCTGGTGGAGCCAGCCCTGGGCCCAGTGCGCCTGGTCGAGAATCCGCAGCACGCCCTCCTGGGCCGCGGCCCGTCCGGCGTCCGCCGTGGAGGGCAGCAGGTTCGCGGCGGCGGCCGTCACCTTCGCCAGTACCCGGTCGCGTTCGCCGTCCTTGCCCATGACCTCCTCGGCGGCGATGGCGCCCTGGAGGTACTTGGCCGCCCACCATCGCCACTCGGTCGCCAGCGGTGCCGGGACATCCGGCGCCGGGGCAACGGCGTCCAGCAGCTCGGCCGCCCGGCCGGCGGCGGCCTTCGCCGCAGCCGACAGCTCGGCCTTCATCCGCGGCTCGCTCTCCCGCCACCATTCCTGCTGGCACTTCCAGCACCGGCCGTGCTTCTTCGCCGCCGCCTCCGGGGTGACCATCGCGGTGTGCCCGCACACGGGGTACGCGTAGGAGACCCGGTAGCCGACACACTCCCGGCAGGCCGCGACGTCGCCGTTCTTCCACTTCGGCAGCGCGGTGCGGTTGGAGATGTTCTCCTCCCACTCGTGCCCGGCCGTGCACCGCCACCACACCGCGACCTGCATCTTCGGAGTCGCGTTCTGCGGCGTCAGCCCGCCGTTGCGCTCCTGGAGCCACATCGCGGCGACCTGCGGATACGCCTCAGCCAGTGACACACCCAACGAACGCGCCATACCTGTCCCTCCCTGATTGCGACCATTCTTCTTGGGCTGCCGGCCGGTTCCGTAGGAACGCCGACTCCCGCGTCCCCACGCCCTCCCCGCGCTCTCCCGACGTACCGGCCCGTGAGACCAGACGCCCCGCCGCCGGCCTCCATGACCGTGTCGGTGAGGTGCCGTCTGTCTACTTCGCGCCGGCCTTGGCCGCTTCGTCCGCCGCAGTGGCCGTGGCTCGCTTGCCGTCCTGGACTTGCTGCAAGCGCTTGACTATTGCGGCGAGCGTGTCCTCCACGCCCGTCGTGCACAGTCTATACAAGCTTGTCGATCAGCTTTTTGACGTATTATCAGAGATTAGCCCCCGGACTTCCGGAGCCGACTACAGGCAATTGTCAAGACCTGTGGATGTGTGGCCCTGGTTGAAACCGGTCGCCGTGCTGCCGGACCCAGGTCTCGCGTGTGGCCGCGTACTCCACATCGCCGTGCTCTGCTCCCCCGATTGGCTCAGGCCACTCCTCGAAGAAGGTGCGGATGAAGGACAAGCCGGCCTTCTCCATGACCCGCCTTGAGGCAGTATTGACCGTCATCGTGGTGGCCACGATCCGGTCCACCGCCAGCTCGGTGAACGCGTATCGCACCAGTGCCCGCGCGCCTTCGGTGGCATGGCCCAGGCCCCAGACGGATGGCAGCAGGCGATATCCCAGCTCCGATCCGCCATTCAGGCCGACGCTGCTCGCGGGCCGGAGCGAGAGCCACCCCAGGAACGCCCCGGATGACTTCTCTTCTGCGGCGAAGCAGCCCTGACCGCTCGGAAGGTCGGCGTACTCGCGGAGGATGCGCGGCAGTTGCTGCTGCTCGACGACGGCCCTGGGCACCGGGCGGCCGTCGTCGATGTACCGCATGACGTCGGGGTGACCGTGCAAGGCGGCCAGGGCGTCGACGTCCGCCCCGGTGAAGCGGCGGAGCGTCATCCGCTCGGTTTCCATGTAGGTGTCCACGGCGGCGATTCGAGCAGCCCGCCCGGCCGGCGGCAACTGTTTTCCGCTCGCCCGCGCGAACGGGCGCCCGCCCACGCCGCCGCGATCCCTGTGCACTGTCGCCTCCCCCGCTCGGCAAGGCGTGCCGGTCGTGGAAGTCGACCGCCAAGGCGGCATCGGCGAAATCGTTCGCGCGGCCCGGTCCGATGCCGACAGACATGACATCGCCTCACATGCCGGCCCCCCGAGTCCTGGGCCTCGAAGTCGGTCTGGTTCGGATGTAACGCTCCTGTCGTGCGTCGCCAAGAGGAGATGTGGGGGACGGACGGACAAGGGAGTCGATGTGAGGAAACCGCCGGACAGCGGTCTGGTCGCGCGGATCGGTGAGGATCCGGAGGCGTTCGAGGCCTTCTATCGGGAGCACGTGCAAGCGGTGCTGCGGTACGCGACCCGGCGGGCCCGGGACCCGCACGCTGCGGCCGACCTGGTCACCGAGGTCTTCCTCGCGGCGATCTCCGCCGCCGGCGGGTACCGGCCGCAGCTGGGCACGCCGATCGCCTGGCTGCACGGCATCGCCCGCAACGTGGCCGCGTCCCAGGAACGGCGCGCGGCGCGGGTCTGGGCGGCCGAGGGCCGAATAGCCGGCCACCGACTGCTGGACGGCGATGACATCGCACGGCTGGAGGAGCGCATCGACGCCGAGCGCGCCTCGCGACAGCTGCTGGAACGCATCACTCTGCTGCCGCGCGGGCTGCGGGAGGTGCTGGAACTGGTGGCGGTTGACGGTCTGAGCGTCTCCGAGGCCGCCAAGGCACTCGGTATCAGCACCGTGGCTGCCAGGGTCCGGCTGCACCGGGCTCGCAAGGCCCTCCAGCAGCCCGGCGCCAATCCCGAATCCTCTCCGTCCCCCTCGTCCCTTGTGGAGGCCTGAATGAACGCCGAACGCTTCGAGGAGCGGTTGATGCACGAGCTCAAGAACCATGTCCAGCAGCGGGCGGAAAGCCCGCACCCCGACCGGTCGGCCACGGCCCGACCCCGCCGTGGTGTCCGCGTGCGCTGGGTCCCGGTCGGTTTGGCCTCGGGCCTGGCCGCCGCCGTGGCAGGCGTCGCCCTGACCGTGCTGCCGAGCCAGCCCGCGGCCGCCTACACCCTGCAGAACGACGGGAACGACCTCGTCAAACTCACCATCGTCAACCCGGCCGGGAAGATCGACCTGGGCAGGCTGCAGAAGGACCTGGACCGCATCGGCGCTCACAGCCGTGTGCTGGCCGGTGACCCCGACTGCGCCACCCCGTGGGGCGGTCACGCCCCGACCGCGTCCCCCAGCCCGTCCTCGTCCCCGTCCGCCAGCCCGTCCTCGTCCCCGAACGCCTCCCCGAACGCGGCGCCGCCCCGCGGCGAAACGCCGCGCTCGGCCCCGCCCGGTTCGGCGCACCCCTCCCCCGGCGGCACCAGCCTGCCGGCCGACGGCTGGGACATCGGTGGGGAGGACGGCAAGACCGTTCTCTACATCCGCCCCAGCAAGATCCCCGCCGGCAAGCTGCTCATGGTGGGCTTCCCCCTCGCCAAGACCGACCCCTCCCACGCCTACGGCGTGATCACGGCAGGTCTGCTGGACGGGTCGGGTCCGGACTGCCTGCCGGCCCCGCCGCCCGGCACGGTTCACTTCCAGTAGAGCCATGCCTGTGCCACCACGGTCGTCTCACGGCGGGGCCGGCAGCGGCCGTGAGGCGGGGCGCGGCTTCGGCTTCCTCCAGGCGGATGCCGAAGCCGCCGTACATGCCGGGCACGCTGAACCACAGCTCGGCGTCGGGCAGTTCGGTCAGGACGCAGACCTGCGGGAGGACCAGCGCCGTCGTGACGGCGTAGTACTCGGTGCGGACCCGGATCAGCGCGTGCAGGAAGTGCTCCATCGCCCGCAGGTCCGGCTCCGGCACCTGGTGCAGGGGCGCCGGTTCCAGCAGCGGCAGCAGGGCGTCGCGGCCGAGCCGGACGGCGACGTCGGCGGGGCGCTCCCCCTCCGTCGAGCGCAGGGTACGCCAGGCGCCGGCGTCCAACAGCTGCTGGACCACCTCGGCCGGGGCGTTGTGCCAGGCGGCTTGGTGCAGCGGCGCCCAGCCGCTGCGGCCGCCGACACGACGGGTGTTGGCCAGGCCGGGCGACTTCGCGACGGCGCCAGCACGGCCGGCCAGTCGCCCCTGTGCGCCGCATCGGACAGCTGGTCCCGCTCGGCCAGATAGACGTCCTTGTAGACGCCCCGCTCCGCCACGCCGTCCCACTCGACCATCCGCTCCCCCCTCGGTCCGCTGCCGCGCCATGCTAGCCCGGGGGCCGGGGGCCGGGGGCCGGGGCGGCGAGGGCGGTCAGGGACAGGGAGAGCGCGCCGAGCGTGATGATCTTCGCCATGCCCTGGGCAACGACTGCGCGAATAGCCGATTCCCGATGGTGCACGCGCCGCACCCGACCGGGCCGGCGCGCGCCCTGCCCCTGTCAGGTGTTCTGGAAGCAGCGGGCCTCGGCGACGAGGTCGCCGGGCAGGGCGGGACCGGAACAGGCGTACGACGATAGTAGGGAAGGGCGGCGTTCGGCGAGTGACGTCCCCGCCGGAAGGCGGCGTTCAGATCGCCGGGAGTGGGGAAGGCACGGTGGGCAAGGGCCGTGCGCCGCAGTCCGATCAGGAAGTCCGCACCATGGCAGACACCGCACGAGCGACAACCGTCCCCGGCTGGGTCCTGCAGTTCATGGACGCCATCGACACCCTGGAGTTCGGCAAGGGCTTCGCGCCACTGACCGACGACACCGACATGTACTTCGGCACCGCGCACATCCACGGCGTCGAGGCCATCAAGGAGTTCTTCGTCAAGATCGACGCACCGCTGGTCATCAGCCATGAGGTCCTGGAGTTCTGGACCGCGGGCGACGGCGTCCGCCTGCTGCGCGGTGAGGCGGTCATGGCCAGGAGGACCGAACCGGAGCGGGTGGTGCGCGCCCCCTTCATGCACATCTTCTACCTCGACCAGGAAGAGCCGGTGCGCATCCGGACGCTCCGTGTCACTGCGGGCCCACTGCAGACCGACTCCGTGATGTGACCCGGCTCAAGGCACGGCCTCCGCGAGGTCACGGCTTGCCGGCCACCGCGGCACGGGCCGGGTGACTTCGCGGAAGCCGCGCGGCCGCCTCAGCGAGCGGCCGCCGTCATCGGTGGCACCGCGACCGCGGCCGGCGAGCCGGCCGGAAGCCGCCGAATCACGCCAACTCCCGAACCAGCTACGGGAATCACGCGCTGACGCTACGCTCCGGACGCACCCGAGTCCCCGCATCGCCGGAGTTGCCCGTGTTCCGCAGCACCATGCTGTACAGAACCACCCTGACCATCGACTGCACCGACACCGAGGAGCGGCCGGACATCTTCAAGACCGTCCGCGGGAACGCCGCCGCCTGGCTGGACAGCAAGGGCTACGGCACTGAAGCCCTCGGCTCCTCCGGTCAGCATCAGCTCGACGCCAGCACCACCCTCGACGTCGTCGGCTCCTACAGCCCCGACGGTGACGAAGTGGGCCTGCGCCTGCAGTTCATCGAGCAGCGGGCCCAGCGGTGGACGACCACGCTCACCGCCGTCGGTCCCGACGGCGGCGGGACCGGTCTGGTGGCGATCGACCTCGAATGCCACAGCGGTGGGAGCCTGCCGGCGAGCGGGCCGCCCCGGATCATCCGGGAGCTCGTCGCCGCGCTTCCCGTCATCGACGGCCTGGCCCCCGAGGCCGACGGCGGCTGGGCGCCGGTGACGCGGCTGACGGCCTCCCCTCAGCACATAGGAACCGGCGACGTCGACCACCTCCTGGAGGTCCTCACCCACCAGGACCGCCGCCGCCCGGTCATCGTCGCCGCCCGCCCCCACCAGCCGTCGGAACACTGGACCCGGCGTACCGACAAGGCCTGGGACCGCGCTGCCGGTTTCGCCTCGCTCTTCCTGCTCACCGACCAGGCCGCCGTCCAAGCGTTCCGGCGCGAGATCGGACCGGACCACTGGGTCGCCCCCGGCGCCGTGCGCACCTACCTGCCCGGCGTCGATCCGGCCTGGGCCGCCGACGGGTACCGCCACCGGTTCCTGACCTACCAGCGCCTGAACGACCGGCGGGACGAGGCGTGGAGACACATCGCCAGCGGGGTCCAGGAGCACACGCTCGACTCGCCCGTTCCGGAGCGCCTCGCCGGGCTCGTCCTGCTGAACACCAGCCCGGTACCGCTGCCCCACCAGCGGCGGGCGGAGCCGTCACCGGCCCACCTCGACCCCGCCGAGGCGCGCAGCGAAGTCAGCCGCCTGACCGCCATGGTGTCCGCCCGCGACGAGGAGATCGCCCGCCAGCAGCGCATGCAGCTCAGCCTCCAGCACCAGCTCAACGACGCCAACGCCAAACTCACCGCCTCCGAGGCCAACAACGACAGCGAACTCGCCCAGCACCTCGACTCGCTCGACCTCCTGGACCGGGCCAACCGCGAGATCAGCCGGCTGCGGATCCTCCTCATGTCGCTCGGTGCGGGCAACGAGGCCTACGCCCAGCAGGACACCGAAGACGCACCCCGAACCTTCGAGGAAGTCCTCGACCGCATCGCCTCACTCCCGGGCGTCCAGTTCACGGGCGACCGTTCCCGCACCCTGCTCCTCGATGACACCGACACCCGCAAGGTCCCGGGCTGGGCCCGAAAGGCCTGGCTGGCCCTCCAGGCCCTCAGCAGCTACGCGGAGATCTCCACCGACGAAGGGTTCAAGGGCAACTTCCGGGAGTTCTGCCTGCGCAGCCCCCGCGGCGCCGTCGTGATCTCGGGCAACACCGTCGCCATGGTCGAGTCCGAGGAAACCCTCAACCAGTGGGCCGACGAACGAGTCCTACCTGTGCCCAGACAGGTCCGCTCCGAAGGCTCGATTCTGATGGAGGCCCACATCAAACTCGATGTCCGCGGCTCCATCTCCCCCCCGCATCCACTTCTACGACGACACCGCCGGTCCGACGGGCAAGATCCTGGTCGGTCTGATCGGGCGCCACCTCACCAACAGCAAGACCTGACGAGCGGGCCCGAAGCTGCACAGACCCAGGGCGGCATCCGGGGGTGCGGTGCGGCTCGTGGCCGATGAGAAGCGGCTGCGGGCCGTCGGCGGCGGACCAGGGCAGCCATCTCCCGAGCGGCCAGCCGCACAGCACCTGCACCGGACGGCCGCTCGGGCCGGCGAGCAGATCCCTGCCGCCCGCCCGGGCGGAGGCGGTCCGCAACTGCCGTCGCACCCACCGGTCTCCGGCGCATGCCGCCTCGGTCCGGCGTGAAGCCTCGGGCATTTCGGCCCCACGGCGGGCACCGCGGCGGCAGGATGGCGGCCATGACGGTAACAATCGGTGTGCGCGTCGATTTCTGGGAGCAGCCCGCCCCCGGGCCGGGCGGGGAGTCGAAGGGCTACATCTGCTCGGCGGTGAAGGAGAACGGATTCACGGCGCTGGCGGTGCCCGCCGTCGGCGACTCCTTGTCGTTGGTCAGCCTGCTGGTGGGGCCGATCCACGAGAGGCCGTACATCACGCCGGCGAAGGGCGGCTACCCGTTCCACACCGTCCGGGTGGTCGAGCACTACCCTCAACCGGTCTGAGACGACCGGGAGCCGGGGATCGTCGTCGTGCTGCACGCCCCGCTGCCCAAGGCCGGCGACGGTCTGGAAGAGCTCGTCCGTGCCTACGCCGAGGCCGGCTGGGCCTGGGTGCCCGGTGAGAGCCGAGCTGTTGCCCGAGCGGCAGAAAGCGCCCGGACCGTCGGCTGACGGACTTTCTGTCGGGCCGGGCACGATCCATAGGCCGACAGGCGGCCCTGGGTCGTGTCCGGGCGCGGCGGACAGCGGCCCGACGCGCCAGCCGGGTGTGCATCTGCCGGAGCTCGGTTACCTGGTCGGATCGGGGCCACGTACTCGCAGCTTGGTACCCCTGCTCATGGGGCCAACGGTTCCAGACAGCCGACTTCGAAGCTGTCCGCCACTACGACCGCCGTGACCTCACCCGCGTCGTCGCGTCCCACCCAGACCGGGTAGACGCCGTCTCCGCCCAGCACGAAGGTGACCAGCTCTGCCCCGGTAGCGTCGTCGGTCACCCTGCTGTAGCCGTCTTCGGTGTCGTGGACGCCTTCGCCGCCGCCGGAGGTAAGGGCCCGCATGTAGCGGCGGCCCAGTTCGGTTCGAGCGGTGGTTTCGACGAAGCAGCCCGTGGCGGAGTCGACACCGAAGCCGAAGTACTGGCCGTCACGCAGCAGCCTCAGGTCCTTGCCCGGCGGGACTGCCATCGTCCAGCTGGCTGTCGGCTTCTCGCTCACCAGCAGACGCACGGCAAATGTGTCGCGGGCCGTGAAGCGGTCGCCGAACATTTCGTCCTCGTAGCTGGCGCCGGTCTCCTGCACCGGGTAGACGCCGGACGGAACTTCGACCACCAGCGGGTCACCCTCCATGCCGTCGGGCAGGTACGAGGGGTCACAGACCGCCAGCTGCCCTGTCGGCAGAGCGATCTCGGTCACCGTTCTCACCGGCTCGATGGTGAGCGGCTTCGACCGGTGTCGGTGCGTGAACCTGAACCCAGGAGTGAACAACTCATCGAGCCAGGGCGCGGCCGCCGGCACCGGCGGCCGCCAGCCGAAAGGCTCCGCCACACCAGTGGCCGGCTGCGGTGCGATGTCCGCGGTCTCCTCGACGAGCGTGAACGTTCCCTGCAGCCCGAACTGGGGTGCTGTCAGCAGGTTTTCCCAGCGCCCGAATTCCGGGACCTGCAGCCACCACAGGTCGCGCGGCAGGTCGACCAGGGTACGCGTCGAGCCCCCGAGCCGGCCGCGTGGGTACAGCCCCTGGCTGTTCTTCCCGTCCGGGTACAGATCGATGGTCCGCCTCCAGGCTTCGTCCGAGAGGTCGGGGAGATCCTGCTGCTCGTATCGCCACTCGGCCAGGTGGCGCAGGAACAGCCGTGTCGGTTCCAGCCTGCGCAGGTCGGCTTCGAACACGCGGCGGCCCAAGGAGTCGAACCGCCACAGGCCCAGGTAGTGCTCGCTCCACGCGACATGCAGCACCGCGACGGGAAGCTCCTGCCCGAGGGCGGCGAGCATGACCGCGTACGGCTCGCCTGCCGCGTCCCGACGGGCGGCCTCCTCGCGGGGGATCGGCCGGACCGTCGAACGGTTCAGGGCATCCCACCCGTCGCAGTAGAACGCCTCGACGAGCATGTCGTTGTGCACCTCAGTCATCACTGCCTTCCATCGAGCCACCTGCTCCGTGGATCACCATAGAGACCGGGTCCGACGGAGTCGCTGCCGGCCGCGAGCCGGGCGGGACAGCCCGATGGCGATTCCGGACTCCGCGCCCTCGTGGCGGGCCTGCTCACGACCGGCTGCACCGGACCGACCCGCCCAGCGAGGGGCACGGCGCGCCGGAGCCGACACCCGGGGCGCGTCCCGGGAGCACGGTGGCACGGCCCTGCCCAGGAGCTCAGCCCAGCGCCCTGCCCAGGGACCCGGTCGGCGGCGGCGAGGACCACGCCGTCCAGGCGCTCAGTCGCCGCTGGTCGGGTGATCCTGCGCCGTACCGGGCCTCCGGCCCCGGAGCGCTGGGCAGGTCTTCCCCACGGGCGCCGTACGGCCTGCTCCCGGGGAGTGGTCCTCACAGGCCTCGGACCAGCCGTCTCGTCCGGCTCGCATCCGGCCGCTCGTCCTCGGCCGCCGGCGACCGGAGCCTCGCCTCCCCTGACCGCCCCCATGCCGGACGTTCCGCTCCGCGGACACCGGCCCGTGACGATTCGCCAGAAGAGGGAGATGAGTACCTTTCATGGGGAAAGAAAATGTTCAAAAATACCAGGCTGGCCGGCAGGCGGAAAATGAAGCGGTCATCCGTTCGATCCCCGCCGGAATCCCGCGTTTCGCGCGGTACGACGACCTGATCAAGTGGTTGCGCGAAAGGTACAGGAACTGGCGGGTTCCGACGAAAGGCAGGGAGGACGAGGAACTCTGCAGGGTCGTGTTCGAGGTCTCGGGCAGCCGCCGCCGAACGGTCGAGATCTACTGGGACACTCGGAGTCTTTACGGCGCCGGTTACACGGTCGATGACAGTGATCCCTATGTTCCTTTCGTGGACAAGAGTGCCGACGGAAAAGCGACATCGAATCCACGCCATCCGGAGGGCACGAAAGTACCGCCCGAGCATCGCTGGTTCGCCAAACGGTATGTGGAACACTGTGGCCGCGCGGAGCTCGCCCCCGGCCTCCTGGACGAATGGCTCGGCGTCCTGGTGCGGTACCGCGACGCGGTGCTGAACGGAACGGCCGGTATCGCGGAAACCGCGGCAGCGGAGCTGCCGGCCCACCTCTTGATGAGAATGACCTCCGAGATGGCCCGATTCGACGGGTTCCATGAACTGCAGAGGAGATCCTGGGGGGACGGGATCGAGCAGACCGAGCAGATCGGGGCAAATCTCGGTGCGCACTTGTTCGAGGTTCCGCCGCCGACTTTCGACCGTATCTTCAGGAAATGGAACGACGTCACCACGGCTCACCAGGGGGGCAAGTACCTCTACGAGGACAAACCATTCCCGCGTCCTGCCGCGCAGAAGATCATTCGTGACGGCTGCCTGTACGAGAAGCGGTCCGGCGGAACGACCGGCGCGATCGCCGTCCACGGCGGCGAAGGACAGCCGGTGGCGGGTGCGCCGGCCCAGGAGTCGGTGGACCTCAAGCAGCTCCAGGAGCACATCAACAACACGCTCGGGTCGCCCCCGACGCTGAAGGCGTCGGACACCCGGCTGCCGCCGCGGCTGCGCGATCTGCTGGCCACGTTCGAGCAGGAGCAGGCACAGGGCCGAGCGGGGTCCGGCCCGGCACGGATCGAGGGCACCACGCTGACCCTGCGGCTGATCCTGCAGTCCCAGGCGTGGCCGTCCGTGACGCCCTCCGAGTTGGCGCACAGACCGACCGTTTCCGAGGTCACCTTCACCGTGACGGCGGCGGGCGACGCCTCGCTCCGTTTCACCGGCAGTTCGTTCGCGGGCGTTGCGGTCACCATGGCCGCGGCGGCACTGGGCCCCCTCCTGTGGGAGGTGACGGTGCGTTCCGCCAAGGACGCCTTCGCACTCGCGGACCTGGCGACCAAGCTTCCCGGGGGCGCATCGCTCGACCAGACCGCTCGGGACGAACTCCTCAAGGTGTACAAGGCCACCGGCATCACCGGCTTCAGCTACGGCCTGAGGAAGAAGTCGGGCGACCGGACGACGTTCTCCGTGGCCTGGGCGGACATCGCCCTCCAGCTGACCTTCGCCCTGCCGAAGAGCTCGCACACCATGGCCTTCGAGGGGGCGGTACGGGTCGCGGACCTGGAAGTGACCGGTTCCCTCCTCAGCACGCTCACCCTCGGCCAACTCCTGGAGGGCCTGGGGGCCCCGCGCGACGGAATTCCCGAGGGGCTGACCGTCAGCGGCCTGGAATTCACCGCCGGCCTGGGGGGCACCCAGAGCCTGTCGGTGCGGCTCGGCGGCACCTGGAGCCTGAGCGGCGGACCCACCGTCAAGGCACTGGAGCTGCTCGTGGTCCGGGAGGGGAACCGGGTCTCCGCGCGGTTCGGCGGCACCGTGGCCATCGGCCGCAAGAAGCCGCTCATCATGGAGGTGAGCGCCTGGCACACCAGTGGCCAGGAGGGTGGTTGGGAGTTCTCCGGCGTCGTCACCGGAACGGGCGGGGAACTGCTGGTGGCTGCCGCCGAGGCGCTCGGGGTCGAGGTGAAGGACTTCCCGGAGCCGCTGCGGTCGTTGAAAGCGAAAGCCCTGTCGTTCACCCACGGCAGGAGCGAGATGGCCGTCCGCTGTCACGGATCGCTGGAGTTGGCACCGGGCATGACGGCGGATGCCGTGCTCTCCGCGGTCAAGCGGGGCTCGACGGTCACCTACGGCGGCACCCTCCAGGTGGGGGACTTCTCGCTTGAGGTGCGTCACCGCAGCGAGGGCACGACCTCGGTGCTGGTGGGGACGTACCGCATGGCGAGCCGGGGCGGCGAGGTCTCGCTCCGTGACCTGGTGCACGCCCTCGCTCCGGACGCGGCCGCCCGGATCCCCGCCGACCTGACCATCGAGCCCTTCGGACTGAAGGTGGTCCGGGTGGTCGCCGACTCGACGCGCACCACCTGCCTCGGTGTGGACGTGACCGGGCGTCTCGGCCTGTCCGCCCTCCCGCTCGTCGGTGATCTCCTGCCCGCCGGCGACGCGTTGGGACTGGAGGACGTCCAGATCCTGTACAGCTCCGGCACGATCACGGCGCCCGCGGCGAAAGTGGTCAACGCAGCCCTGGCGGAGGCCTCCGCGCCGGGACTGCCCCGCACGGGGGTCGCGAAGGGGTTGGCGGCCAGTGCGACCTTGAGGGTGGAGAGCAGAACCGTCCCGCTGACGGCCGGCGTCCCTCCGGCGCCGACCCTGGCCGCTCCGGCGCGGCGCGACCCGGCCCCCGGCGAGGCGACCGGAGAGGTGCTGGAGGGCCGCGTCGTCTCCCCCGCCATCGCCTCCCCCACCGACGTGACCAGCGGGTCCTCGGCGGCGGCGTGGGCGACGGTGAACCGCAAGCTGGGCATGGTCCAGCTGAACCGCGTCGGGCTGCTGTACCAGAAGGGCGCGCTGCTGTTCGCGCTGGACGCCGCGCTGTCGATGGGCCCGCTGGAGTTCTCGCTGGACGGGCTGGCGGTGGGCTCGCGACTGGACCGGTTCCGGCCCGCCTTCGACCTGGCCGGGCTGGGGCTGTCCTACCAGGCGCCGCCCGTGAAGATCGGCGGCGCGCTGCTGCGGCTGCCGCAGGACGCGCTCCGCGAGAACGTGGAGTTCCAGTTCGACGGAGCGGCCACCCTGAGCGCCCCGTCGTTCGCACTGGCCGCGGTGGGCTCGTACGCGCAGCTGACCTCGGGTGAGCCCTCGCTGTTCGTCTTCGCCCAGCTGAACCGCCCGCTGGGCGGGCCGCCCTTCGCTTACGTGACCGGGCTGATGGCGGGCTTCGGCTTCAACCGGACGCTGACGCTGCCCACGGTCGAGGAGGTGACCGGCTTTCCGCTGCTCGCGCTGGGCCGGGGCACCGCGCACAAGCCCTCCGACGTCCTGGACGTGCTCGCGGGCCGCAAGCCGGCCGTCGATGGTGGCCGGGCACGCCCCTGGATCGCACCGCGGCAGGGCAGCTACTGGCTGGCGGTCGGCGTGGAGTTCACCTCGTTCAAGATCATGAACTCCCGGCTGCTGGTGGCGGCCGAGTTCGGCAACGAGGTGGTGCTGTCGCTCCTCGGCGTCTCCACGCTCCAACTCCCCCTCAAGGCAGAGGGTTTGCCCGCGACACGCCCCTACGTGTTCGCCGAGCTCGGCATCGAGGGGGTGTGCCGGCCGACCGAGGGGGTGTTCACCCTGGCGGCACAGCTGTCCCCGACCTCCTACCTGCTCACCCCGGAGTGCCATCTGACCGGCGGCTTCGCGTGCGGGGCGTGGTTCGGGACGAGCCCGCACGCCGGGGACTTCGTGGTGTCCCTCGGGGGCTACCACCCGGCGTTCAGGGCGCCGGCCCACTATCCGGCGGTACCCCGGCTGGGGATCGACTGGGCGGTCAGCGACACGGTGTCGGTGACCGCCCAGGCGTACCTGGCGATCACACCGTCGTGCGCGATGGCCGGGATGTGCCTGGACGTCTCCTTCCACTCGGGGGACGTGCGGGCCTGGTTCAGCGCCCGGGCGGACGTGCTGATGTCCTGGCAGCCGTTCGCGTTCGCCGCGAAGATCACGGTGAGTGTCGGCGCCTCCTACCGGATGGACCTGGGAATCACGCACAAGACGATCAAGGTCTCCGCCGACGCCGACCTGCGGTTGTGGGGACCACCGACCGGCGGGACGGTCACCGCGCACTTCGGCCCGTTCTCCAAGACCATCTCCTTCGGCGCCGGCCCCACGGCCCTGCCCGCCGAGGCGCTGAAGTGGACCGAGATCGCCGGCATGCTGCCGAAGAAGCCCACGGTGGTGACGATCACGCCGCTCAGCGGCCTGGAACACAAGGACGACGCCACCGGAACCTGGTACGTGCGGGCCCGGGACCTCCGGCTGACCACCCAGTCGGCCATCCCCGCCAGCCACCTCCGCATCGGCACGACGTCCGTGGACACCAAGGACAAGGACGACCCCCTCAAGCGGACGTTCACCCAGGAGCTGGTCGACGTCCGGCCGATGGACCGCACGGGACTGGTCGGCGTGCACCGCGTGACCGTCCACCACGACGGCCGCCCGGCCGACGACGGCTGGACGGTCCGCCCCCAGCACCAGGACCTCCCCGCAGCGCTGTGGGGCAAGCCCCCGAAGCCCTTCACCCACACCCCCGCCGGGCCCGGCGCGGAGCGCGTGCCCCGCCGGTACACGGGCTACGAGCTGCGCGCACCTCGACCCCAACTGGCCGCGTCACGCGGGGAGTTCAGGATCAGCGCATACGCGGACGCACCGCTGGCGGACAGCGCGCTGCTGCCGCTCCCCACCACCGCCAGCAGCGCCTTCCTCCCCACCGCCTCCCAGGACGCGGTGAAGACGATCGGCAACACCATCGCGAGCACCAAGGTGAGCACCGACCGCAGGGAGCTCCGGAACGCCGCGGAGAGCGCGGTGCGGCACGTCCTGCCCGACGACGGCATGCGGAAGATGGCCGCCGAGGCCGGGCAGCTGTTCCACGACCAGCCCCTGATCCAGAAGGCGAGCAGCCTGTGACGACCGACGCCCTCCGGCATGCCGCGAGCGACGGCATCGCGCCGGGAGACCTCGAACTGCACCCGCACTACACACCGGCGCTGCAGTCCGGCACCTGGCGCGTGACGGCCTCCCACGTCCTGGAGGAGAACGGCACGGCCGTCTCCGACCGGTACACCAGCGTCCAGGAGATCGAGGTCCGGGGCGCCCAGTTCTCCCTGGACGCCGCAAGCGTGCTCGCCACCTCGCCCCCGGCCAACAGCCGCGGCCGCTACGGCCACGTCCTGCCGCACGCCGTGCTGGCCGACCCCATACTGCCCTGGGAGCGCGCGATGGCGCCCGGCGACTCCAGCCGCGACCGTCCGTGGCTGGCACTGCTGGTCCTCACCGACGACGAGCTGCTCGGCGGCGAACAGTCCCCCACGCGGACGCTCTCCAGCACCGTCGGCGCCTTCCTCTCACAGGCGGGCTCCACGGTGCTCAGACCCGTCGGCCTCAGGAAGGCCAAGGGAGTGCGGGACACCGACCCGTGCGGCTACATCCAGGTACCCACCGCGCACTTCGCCCGTCTGCTGCCGCGCGCCGAGGAGGTGGCCCTCCTCACCCACTGCCGCGCCGCCAACACCGGCGACCGCCCGATCCTCGGCCTGCGGGAGGACGGCCTGTTCTCCGTGGTCACGGCCAACCGCTTCCCCAGCACGCCCCGCACCGCGGACGGCGCGGCGGCGGTGAAGAACATCGCGCACCTGGTGTCCCTGGAGGGCTACAAGACCTACCTCGTCGACAAGCCCGACCTGGGCGCGTACACCGCGGTGGCCCTGCTCTCGCTGCACTCCTGGACGTTCTGGTCCGGCCCGGACGACCGGGAGGCGTTCCGCACGCTGGCCGAAGAACTCACCCGCCAACCGGACGGGACCAGGAACACCCGCGAACGGATGCTGCTGCGCCTGCCCCTGCCCGCGACCCGCGCCGAGCCCGAGCACCAGCAGGTACGCAAGCGGCTGGTGGACGGGTTCGTCCCGCTGCCCTACCACGCACGCTCCGGCGAGAGCACCTTCGCGTGGTACCGCGGACCGCTCACACCGGTCGCCCCGGCCACCGTCGAACGGGCCAGGACGGCACGGACCGCGGACGCGCTGGCCGCCTACGAGCCCGCCTGGGGCACCTTCGACCTGTCCCTGGCCGCGGCCTTCGAGGCCGGCCGGGTCCTGGCACTGGCGGACACCGCCTTCGCCCAGCGCCTCCTCGACCTCAAACGCCGTGCCCGCGCGATCGCCGACGAGCTGTACCACCGGGAGGTCAGCGTCCACTTCCCCACCACGGACGGCGTCCGGCCGACGAGCACCCAGGCGGCCTTCTTCACCCTCCTGGAGAAGCGCAGACTGCTGGCCACGGTCGGTGGCCGGCCCGTCAAGCCGACGCAGAGCTGGTCGCCGCCCGCACCCCGGCCGTCCTCCCTGTCCCTCGCGGACTTCCTGGCCAAGGAGACGACCAGGCGGGCCATCAAGGAGGCGCTGGGCGCCGCGCTCATCCCGCCGGCACGGTGGATCGCCCGGCTGCTCCTCCTGCACCCGGTGCCGTTCGGCTACCTGGTGCCGGATCCCGCCATGCTCCCCGTCGCTTCCCTGCGGTTCTTCCGGTACGACGCCAACTGGGCCCACGCGCTCGTCAGCGGAGCACTCAGTCTGGGCACCCAATCCAGCCGCGACACCCTGCAGGCCGAGACCGTCAACGACGTCATCCGCGACGCCGCGCTGACGGCCGCCACCGCTCACCGCAGCGAGGAACGCGGGGTCGCCGAGCAGACCCCGCCGCTCAAGGACCTCGGCTCGATCACCGGGCTGCTGCTGCGCTCCGATCTCGTCTCCGGCTGGCCCCACCTCGCCGTCCGTGCCTTCAAGGACGCCGGACGCAAGGCGACGCTGCCCGTCCTGCGGATGGCCCACCTCTCGCCCACCGTTCTGCTCTGCCTCTTCCACGGCACCCCGCACAGCGTCCAGTTCGCGGAGCCGGCGGACGGCTTCCGCTTCGGCACCGACGACACCGGGTCGGTCGTGCTGCGCCGCCTGCTGCCGAAGACAGAGGTCGGCAAGGCCACCGACGTGTGGGTGCGGGTCACCGACCACCTGCGCCGGTCCGCCGGCTCCTCCGGGGTCCTCGACGTCACGGCGCTGCGCAAGCACCTGGCCGACGAGCTTTCGCGCCTGCACGACAAGACCGCCATCACCGTCGACGCGGCGGACCTGGCGTGCCAGTTGGTCCGCTCCCCCGAATCGCTCACCTTCGTCCGCCCGTGACCGCGACCGGCTCCGCCGCGGGAGCCGTCCCAGAAAGGGTCGTTGCATGAAGCCGACACTCGTCGTCCCGCTCTCCCTCGACGCCCTCGTCGTCAACGCCCAGCTGCGCAAGCGGGACGCCTTCCGTGCCTGGCAGCCCACGTACCAGTCGCTTGAGTGGTACGGCAGCCCGGAACCCCAGGCCGGCCAGGCCGGGAGCGAGGACGAGGCGCACCGGGGCACGGGGGTCCACCTGCACTGGACTCTGCCCGCCGGCCTGCGCCACGGCGTCCAGGACCCCGCCACCGGCACCGTGGACTTCCCCCTGGTGCCCAACCGCTGGCTGCTCACCCGCTTCAGCGGCGGCTCGACCCGCCGGGTTCGGTCCTGGGTCGTCGAGAGCGACTGCCCCTACGCCGAGAAGGTGGGCGACGACTCCCCCGACCGGTCCAGTCCCTTCCTGGTGCCCGACGCCGTCGTCACCGGCTGGCGCGACAGCAAGGACCCGTACCGCCGGAACGTGGAGCCCGGCGGGGTCACGGACCGCGACGGAAACGACGTGAAGGACGCGAACCTCGTCTCCGTGGGCCGCGCCTTCCGCGCGGAGTCATGGGCGGAACGCGTCCCGACCCTGCCGCAGTTCCTCACCGCCGTCGGCCCCGCCAACCCCTACTTCGCCACCTACGTCCCGCACAACGGCAACGTCTTCTCGTTCTACGACGACCTCACCGACATCACCTCCGCCGACACCCTCGGCTACAGCCTGATCGGCTGGTACGCCAACCCCGCCGCCGACGTCCTGGCGCCCGGCCGCACCTCCGACAAGGACTACCCGCAGCTGCTGGCCCGCCTCGGCTGGAGCACCGGCGCGAGCACCCGCGCCGTCCGCAGCGTGTACGCGGGCAACGCCCTGTCCCTCCCGTGGGATCCGACCGGAAGCCCGCCGAGCCCCGATCCGCTGGCGGAGGTGAAGCGTGACGCCCACCTGGACGTGGCCCTCGGGAACACCACCGAGGACGCGTTCCACGCCCTGGCCGCGCGCGCCCTGCACTCGGCCAAGGAACCACCGACCGTCACCGAACTCCAGCTGCTGCGCACCTTCCTCCACGATCTGCTGCCCACGGCCGACGAGCCGGGCGGCGACGCCCGTGTGGCCCGGCGCCTCCACCACGCCACGTTCACCGCGCTCGGCGGAGGAGACCGCTGGGTCGTCGACCCGCCGCCCGCCGCCGAGACGCCCGCGGAGGCCCTGGCGCCGCTGCCCTGGCTCGCCGACCTCAACGACGACCAGGAGGCCCTGGACGCCGCCCTCGCGGAACTGCACACCCACCAGTGGCTGGTCAACTCCCTGTGGCACAAGTACCACTTGCTGCCCCACCTCTTCCCCGTCCCGGACGAGGAGGGCATTCCCCATTCGGCGGTCATGGAGAAGCAGCTCTACACCGAGACCGGCACCACCATGGTCAAGCAACTCGCCGACCTCTGCGCGAAGGTCCGGGAGCTGGCCGCCAAAGTGCCCCAGCCGCTGCCGGGCCGTCCCGACCGCAACGACGCGCTGCGCGCCGGCATCGCGGCTTTCGCCAAGGCCAAGGGGCTGCCCACGGGAGCCACCCTCAAGGCCGTCCCCCGGCAGCCCTACTGGCTCCCCACCAACCCCGTCATCGCCCTGGCCGGGCTCCAGCCGCCCCCGGACACCACCGTCGACGACCAGCCCCTCCCCGTCCGCCTGGTCTCCGACACCTCCACTCCCCTGATCCGGCAACTCGCCGTCGGCACCGCCACGGTCAGCGTGAAGTGCACCGGTGGGGGCGGCATGCCCAGCACCACCCTCCACCCCGCCACGCCCGAACCCACCTGCGGCCTGTTGGAGGAGCACTTCCTCCTCGACCCGGGCAACGCGCCCGCCCTGGCCACGGCCCACACCACCGTCACCGAGAAGGCCATCCGGGAGGCCATCGCCTCCCGCAGCGCCTACAAGGGCACACTCCCCGCTCTCGGTCTGACCCTGTGGTCCCAGCCCTGGCAGCCCTTCCTCCTCGAATGGAAGGCCGTCTACCAGCACATCCCGCACACCCCCGACGGCACGGGCGATCCGTACTGGACGTTCGACGGCACCGACTACCACTACACCGGCAACCCGCGCCCCCAGGACCTCGTCACCGTGCCCGTGGACGGCATCACCCCCCTGGGGCCGCACGCCCGCTCCCTCTTCGGCGCCCGTCTCCGCGACGCGGTCACCCGCTACCACACCGGCGGGCAGCACCCGCTGGAGACCTGGCTGAAGGACATCTCGCGCTGGGGCTACCTCACCCAGGAACTCACCGGCTTCAACGAACGCCTCACCGCCCGCGACACCCGGACCTTCCGCCGCCCCGGCGCACACCAGGACGCGCGCATCGCCGACCTCGTCGGCTACCCGGAGGGCAGCGCCGACGGCCCCGTCCCCGCCCGCTACCGAGGCGCGGTCAGCACCACCGCGTACCTCGACGCCGGCAACTCGGCGCCCTTCGTCGCGATGCGCTCCGGTCAGACGTACTTCACCAGCCTCACCGTCTACGACAAGTTCGGCCGCGTTCTGTCCGTCATCACCCCTGAGGCAGGCGGCCTGCACGACGCCGACAAGTTCCCCCTGGTCATCGACACTCCCCTCGCCACCCCGGCCGGCCGCCGCCTCAACGACCGCGTCGCCGCGGTCGCGCAGTTCCCCCCGCGCGCCCTCCAGCCCGCCCGTCTCGACCTCACCCCCGCGTCTCCCGCCACACCCCTCGCCGGCTGGCTGCTGCCCAACCACCTCGACCACAGCCTGCTGCTGCACGCACCCGACGGCTCCCCCCTCGGCAGCGTCCGACGCACCGCCACCGACCAGGCCGCCTGGCAGGCACCGCCGACCGGCCCGATCACCACCCTCGACCACGTGGCACGGCGCGCACCGCTGCTGGCCGCCCTGGTCAACTCCCCAGCCCTGCAAACGGCGAGCAGCTTCACCGCCTTCCTCGACGCCATCGACTCCACCCTGTGGACCAACGACCCGCTCGGCCACCGCGCCGACCAGAACCTCTCGGTGCTCCTCGGCCGCCCGCTCGCCCTCGTCCCCGCCCATCTCCGTCTCACCCTCCAGGGCCCGCCGCTGTACGACGCCGGCTGGAAGACCACCCTCCCCGAGACGGACCAGGCCAAGCGGCCGACGCCGCCGTTCGCCCGCTACCGCTTCCCGGTGCGCCTGGGCGACCGGGCCGCCCGCGACGACGGTCTGATCGGCTACTACACCCACACCGGCACCGACTGGAACCTCCAGCGCTTCCACAGCGTCGGCACGCCCCGGACGGCCGGCGGCTACGTCGTCCCCATCGGTCCCCTCGGCCAGACCAGCCTGCACGGCAACTACCCGAGCCTGGCGTTCGCCGACCCCCGCCCCACCCCTCTCCTCCTCCTGGTCGACCCCCGTGCCCCCGTCCACGCCACCGCCGGCCTCACCCCCACCACCGAACTGCGCGTGCCGGCCGAGGTCCTCGACACCGCCTTCCCACAGTTCCAGGCCACCTTCACGTTCGGCCCGCTGCTCGCCCAGCCGAAGGCCGTCGCCGCCACCAAGGCCCTTCCCGTCCCGCACCCCGACACCAAGCACACCACCTGGACGTGGTCCGAACGCGCCACGCCGTCATGGGTGCACCACGCCCTCACCCAGGCACCGCCCGACGCCGAATTCCCCGACGCGGTCCCCACGCTCAGAGACGGCGTCCTGCACGTCACCGCCCCCCGCCCGAAGTCCTGACACCCCGTCGAGAGGCCACACCATGTCCGCCCCCACCCCCGCACCCGCCCCCACACCCACCCCCGTCGCCGCCGGCACCTCCGACCAGCCACTGCTGCTGCGCTACCTACCGGCGAGCGGTCCCTCCCCCCTCCAGGCGAGCGTCGGGCCCACCATCCCGACCTACAACCGCCTCTCCCTCAGCATCATGCTGCCCGCCAAGAAGGACACCGTGTACTGCGACCAGATCGACCTCTCCGTCGCCGGCAGCGGAGGCGACGGCCGCGCCTACTTCACCACCAAACCCGACAGCTCCGTCAGCAACGACGACTGGAGCATCACGCCCCCCACCCTGGAAACCTCGCAGGCGACCGGCCACACGTACTGGCGCTACGTCCTGACCCGCAAGAAGGGCGCCAACACCCCCTTCGGCATGCCGGTGACCGTCCTCCTCCACGGCCCGCTGCACCACACCGAAGGGCGGCTCGAATACGCGATCCAGGAACACTCCGGCCCGCAGCAGCAGGGAGACCGGGACAAGCGCCGACGCACCATGCACCTCCCGGTCAGCTCGCCGACGCTCTACCTGAGCAACTTCATCGCCACCGACACCAAGCGCGAACTGGTACCCAAGACCCGGTTCGGCCGGGACGAGAAGGTCCGCCTCACCTGGGAGAGCAACGGCACCTTCTTCCGCCTCCACGACAGCACCGGGGACATCCTGTGGGAGGGCGACCAGACGACCCACGAACTCGCCGCTCCGGTCACCCGGGACACCACCCTCACCCTCCTCGCCTCCGCCGTCGACCCGGGCGGCTCCCACGCCCACACCGTCGTCGAGTACGCCACCCTCTCCCTCACCGCCACCAACCCGGAGTACGAGCAGGTCACAGCCACCCAGCTCGTCAAAACCGGAAAGGTCTGCAGCTACCTCTACTCGACCCGGATTGAGCTCGACAACACCGTCGTCGGAATCAGTACCGGGCCGGACTCGAACGGCACCCCGGGGGAGGCACGCCTCCGCGTCCAGAGCGTGGACACCGATCTGGTGCACTCCGGGCTCCTCCACCCCAGTTCCAAGATCCGCCTCAGCAAAGGCATCGTGGAGATCATCAAGGGAGAGGACCAGACGGGCTGGACGTTCGTCCGGGGCGAGCTCAACGTCGGTACCCTCGGTTACGAGACCCAGCAACAGCTCAAGAAGGGCACGGTCTGAGCGGGCGCTGTGCCACTGACCGGGCAGCAGGTCGCACGGTACAGGCTCCAAGCCCCACTTCCCGAGCGCCCGGAGCGTCCGGGGAGCGGCCGCGCGGCATCTTGCGCCGCCGTACGTGCCGTCAGGTCGGCCGAAATGACCGCTGCCGCCCCCGGCGTGCTCTCCAGCGCACGGCCGGAGAACAGGACGAACTCAGTCGAGTCATCGCGATCTGCAAGCATCCCTCGGGCTTCCAGTACCGTGGACCGGGAGACTGGGTGCCGACGATCGGGGGAAAGTCACCTGCCACCGGCCGCGCCGCCGACATCATCCTCGGCCTCCCCAGCCCCCTGGGCACTTCTGCACACAACTCCGGGGACCACGCGCGCATCCCGGGCAGGGGCGTTCCGAAGTCTCGGGGATCATGTGGGTCCGCCGGTCAGAGGTGGTGCGTGATGGCCTCCGCGAGTTCCTCGGCGGTGACGCCGTGCCGGCGGGCCTGGGCGGTGTGTACGTCGAGGCAGTTCGAGCACTGGGTCTGCGGCAATCGGGGCGGTAACCGCGGTACAGGGCTATGGGCGCCCCGCATGGCTGCGCCTGCCTCTGCGGCGAGACGCTCGCTGAGACGTGTCTCACGAGACACACGAAGTCGCAGAACGACGGCTGACGATCGCTGCTGCGAAGTGGTTCTGATTCCAGGGTGTTCAGCCGGCACGGCACGGCCGAGCAGGGAGAGAGCGGAGCTGGCTCCCTCAGCTGAACAATCACATGGGAACGAGTCCGGCTGACCCGCGGCACCGGGGTCCGAGCAGGCACGACCCGCCCCCTCGGTCACGGCACGTCAGCAGGCCCCGTACCTGGAGTCCGGTGATTGTTCAGCTGTGGTCCGGGCCGCAGACGGCGCCGCTGGGCAGTCGGCGGGAGTACCGGACCATGGCGCCCTCGGAGGTCGATGGCTCGCCGCCGTCGGCAGGGGCAAGGCTGTAGAAGACCGTGATGGAACCCTCGTCAACGGCGTCCAGGACGCCGTCCCACGGGATGGTGTAGTCGACCGTGGTGGTGTCAGCGGTGACGCCCACGACGCCCTCGATCGTCACGGCCGGGCTCTGCCCGGAAGAATCGCTGCAGACCGTGACCTCGAAGGTGAGCTTGTCTCCGGCCTTGAAAGGGATCCGGTCCACTCTGACGAGGACACCGTGCCAGGGCTTGTGCCGGCACGTGATTCCGCCAGGAGGCTCCTCATGGGGAAACTCCGGGATGTCGAGCTCGACCGACATACAGGCTCCTGGTCGTCGAAGGACTGAGGCGGCAGCTCGGACTGCCGCACCGCGATCTTGGCGCAAACGCCGGTTCGACTGCTGCTGGAGGACGGCCACGGCGTCGTCGATGCGGCCGAGGTCGATGAGGTAGCCGGCCAGGTCGTCGCGGTGGACCGGGACGTGCCGGTCGAGGACGCGACGGCCAGGCGGCTTGGCGCGGGCCGCACGTTCTGTGGCAATTCGCGTTGTGTTCCGTAACCCTCGGCGCCGCGACACCGGCGCAGGCCTTCAGCGGGGGAAGCCACGAGAAAGTCACCCGGGCCGCCCTGGGACCCGAGGGCTGGCACCCCAACTCGCTGACGGGGATGGCGGACGGGAACTCGGGCACCATCGTCGCCAACGACCACGGCGAGTACTTCGGCATCGGCAAGCTCCACTGCGGCAACGCCGACTACCTCGACCCCCGGTACGACAGCCGCTACCCCCGCACCCGTGCGCAGGCCGATGCCGAGATCATCGACTGCGTCGAGGGCTCCGTCGATCACGTCAGGAGGACCCTCGCCGCCGCGGACCGGCTGGTCGACGCGAACGGGCACGTCATCACCGCCCAGACCTCCATCTCCCCCGCCTGCACGTGGAACGACCGACCGGGACGGGCGAGGTGCGAGGTGCTGGAGAACCTGGGCCGCGCTTGGTACCGGATCAAGGACTTCTACGCCCACAGCAACTGGGCCGACCAGGCCGCCCCGGGAGTCGTCGGCGCCAAGAATCCCCTGGGACTGGGAAGGACCGACCGGCCCGCGTTCTTCTCCGTCGCCCGCTACAGCTCCATGAACCGGGCCGACCCAACTCGCCACACCACCCGCGGCGTCGGCTCCGGGCAGAGGTCGACGATGAACGGGCACCAGAGCACCTGGAGCAGGTCCGTCCCGGCGGGGAAGTCGAGTTGGGGCACGTCCCGTCGGTGGATCTGGACGACGGACACCATCGGCACCGGCCCCTCCGTCGCGGGCTGTCCCCACGCCCCCGGGTGGCTGGTGCTCGGACAGAGCGGCCACGGCTCATCTGCTGGCCACAGCAGCGGCCCGCCGACCGAGCTCTCGGCCGGGGACGGGCTGCCGGCGCGCGGGTGGAGGCGTACGGCGTCGCGGCGCAGCGGCGCCAGTTCGGGGAAGAGCTGCTCCACGTTCACGGGGCGTTGCGGGGTCGTGCGGGTCATCGTCGTCTCCGACGTGCGGTGCGTTGGGGTGGTGGCGCTGGCCGGGGCTGGCCCGGGCTGGCCGGGCCGAGTCGGGTGCGGTTGGTTCAGGGGAGGTACGGCTCGGACGGCTGGCGCGGTCAGGGAATGAAGTGCGCTCCGAGTAGGCCGTGGCCGGCGCGTGCTGCGGCGCGCCAGATCGGGGGTACGCCGTCGAGAAGGGCGTCGATGTCTTCCCGGTCGCCTTCCGGGTAGAGGGCGGCGGCGAGGAGCCGCTCGGCCCGGCGTCGGGTCTCGGTGGTCCAGGTGAAGGCTCGTTCGACGGCGGGGAGGGTTTGGAGGACTTGTTCGGGGGCGAGGATGAGGTCTCCGAACCAGCCGGGTAGTTCAGCATTGCGCTCAGGTCCGAGGGCGAAGGCCATGGCGGTTGCCGGGTAGCCCTTGCGGACGGAAACCGCGAGGTGGGGCAGGGCCTTGTCGTAGCCGCGTTCCCAGGCCTCGTAGACGAGGCAGATCCTCTCGTCCAGTGCGGACGGGCCGGCGGCGTCGATGAACTGATGCATGAACGTTTCCGCGCTGCCCGCCTGGTTCCACCGTTGAAGGAGGTCCCTGGATTCGGGAAGTGCGGCGTGGGCCTCGATGGCCGGGGCCAGTTGTGTCCTGTAGTGCGCGACGGTGTCGGCGTGCATGGGTATCAGGCACCACATCCCCAAGAAGCTCACGGTGGCTCCCCTTCTCTCCTCGTGGTGGTGTGATGGTGGCATGCCGGCCTGACATCGGGTTGCCGCCCTCCTCCGCGCCCGCCTCATGGGCGGCCCCGGACAGCCACAGGCCTGACTCGGCCCGTCGGACAGGCTGTCACACCCTTCGAGCTACCAAGAGGCCCTGCTTTCATGCACGGCCACCGCAGAACTCACCCGATCGAGAATCGCGTTCGACCAGCACCCCTCCAGATCGGAACGACAACAGCCACTCACCGCAACTGCGCCGGGCCCACGCCTTCGACGAGGGCGGCTTCTGGCCGCCCAGCTCACCCAGCGCTGGGACAGCCGCCAGACCAGGCGGGGCAACACCATCTGGGCCGAACAGACCCTGCCCCCGGCGTGATCACTGGAAGGAGCAGCCAGGGTTGGGAGCGTCCTCGGACAACGGCGCGCCGTGCGGCAGCACATAGAGCACGTCGAGGACGAGATCGGTGTCGCCGAGGTTGCGGCCGATGTGCACGTGGTTGGATCCCGCAGGCTCCTGCAAGAGGCTGCCCTGGGGGTACACGCCGTCGGAGGCGCAGTGGGAGTCGAAGTGGCTGAGCGTGCCCTGCTTCACCACGGCGTAGAGGGGGCCGTCGTGGTAGTGCCAGCCGGTGGCCTGGCCGTGCGGGATCGTTGCCTCCCGCACGATGTAATCGGTGTCCCCGACCGTCCATTGAGCGATGAGCCGGGAAGAGATGCCAGGCCCCGGCGGTGTGGCGTGCGCGGGCGCGCAGATGAGGACGGTAGCGGTGGTCACCACTACGGTGACCGCCGTACGCAGGGCAGTGTTCATGGGGGGAATCTCCCGGTGCAGTGAAGGATTACCGCGGCGGTAATGCGAGACGCACAAAGCCAGTTGGAGCAATCCTTACCTTTTTAGTGGGATGACAGCCGGCTCCAGGGCCTTGCGCTGGGCGCCGTGGTCAGCAAAGAGCTTTGTCCAATTTGTCATGCAACCCCATGGGGATATGCCTTCCTCGCTTGCCCCCACCAGACGGGTTCGCATGCGGATCTGTCATGGTCGCGCCGCCCGGGGCGTCATCTTCGTCGCCACGCGGGGACTGAGCCGAATGGCGGCCCGGTGCGGGGTGAAGCATGCTTTCGCCCGCCCTGCCGCCGACATTCCCGCCGACGACACAACGGGGGCATTTGTCCCGCCCCCAGCAGGACTTCTTGCTCCGGCACCAGTCGCAGCGCCAGGGAGCTCCACGCTCGAACGGAGAGCGAGGGCTTGAGATGGCCGACCGCCCGACCGTCGCGCGCCGCGCGTCTGGAGACATTGCCGCGCGCCCTATCTCATGCGCCCACCGCCGACCCCACCAGAGTGCAGGCCAATCGGAGCGCGGCCGTGTCGCTGAAATAATTCGCACACATTCCACTACGTTTCGTCATGGCCCTTTCTCACACAGAACGGAGCGCCGTATGCGCCTTCGCCTGATGCTCACCACCTCCTTGGCCTGCGCCCTGCCACTCACCGGCGTCGCGGCCGTAGGGGACGCCGTCGCCCGCCCCGCAGCGGTCCCCGGGGCCGTCCGGGCCGCCCTTCCCGACGACTGCCCGACCTGGCCGGGCCCGCCGAACCTACTCCCGGGGTACTACTGCGACGACCCCCGACTCGGCCCCGCCGAGCTGCCCAACACTGAGCCTGTCGCCACCCTGCTCCGGGGCTACCAGCGCTTCGGCGGCCTCAGCGCCACCCACTTCGTCAAGCTGTACGGCACGGAGAACGGCCAGTGGCAGTACGCCCCCGATCGCGGCTTCCAGAAGCTCAACGGCAAGGTCGACATGACTAAGTGGACCGTCCCGGTCGGCACCAAGCTGGACCGCTTCGGCCCGCTCAAGGGCGGTTACCTCTCCGACCCCGGCACCCCGTTCACCCAGCGCTCGCTCACCCCGGACGCACTCAACGCCGACCAGGACGGCGAGCCCTACCACTGCCTGAACGCCCTCAAACCGTTCGACGTCCAACGCGGGCACACCGCCGCCTTCTTCAACATGCCCGGCGGCGGCATCCAGGAGTGGCTGGACAGGACGCTCAAGCCCAAGGAGCTCAAGGGCGACTACAAGATCGACGTCCTCATCGCCGAGAAGTACCTCGAGGTCGTTCCCGACGACCAGTGCACGGTGACGCCCACCGGCGCCTGACGCCCCGTCCGCTACGGGCACGAGCGCAGGCCGAGGATGCTGTCGGCTTCTCGCGCCCCGAAGAAGAGCGCCGCAGGGCGCCGCGGCTCCCTCCTCCGACCAGGACCCGAGAACAGCAGCCGGTCGGGGGAGCCGCGGCGCCCGCGGCGGAGGTGAGGCGACGCTTGCCGCGAAAGCACGGCAAGCACAGCCGGGGCCCGATCCCCGAGCACCCGAAGACGGCCAGGGCCCCGCCGATGGGCGGCCCGGATCACGTCAGGTGCAGAGCGGCCCCAACTCGCCGCGCAGTTTCTTGATCCCGTCCTCGGCGACGTCGTAAGCGCTCGGCACGCCCGGAACCGGCTCGTCCTCCCCGGGGATCCAGAACTTCCGCCGGGTCAGCCGCAATGACGAGAGGAACGCCGGGATGGCGTTGAAGACTTCGATCAGCAGCGGTCCGTCGTACTCGGGCAGGACGGGCTCGAGGAACTCGCGCCAGGGGATCCAGCTGTCCGCGACCTCGCCGCGGTCCGGCGGGGACACCTGCACGTAGTGCAGGCGCCGTTGGGCGGCGGCGTCCTGGATGTCGCGGAGGTACGCCTCCGGGCCGCTGCTGCCGAGGACGACGTGGGAGCTGTCCACGCACACGCCGACGTGCGGGGTGCTCACGCCGGCGAGGAAGTCGAGCACGTCGCGCACCATGTTCGGGGCTGGGGTCTCCCAGTGGTCCACGGGTTCGATGGCGACCTGGACGCCCTTCTCCGCCGCGTAGTCGCCGAGCTGCTCGAAGAGCGGCTGCGCGATGCGGTACCGGGGCTGCAGCCAGTCCTGCAGGGCGTCGCTCCACAGCGGTTGGCCGTTGTGGGTGGGGAACACGTTGTAGGGGAACAGGACGGGGCCGGCCATGATGGTGCTGCGCAGGGCCGCTGTGATGTCCACCCTGGACTTGAGGTAGGCCAGGGCCGCCTCGCGTTCCTCAGGGACCATCGAGGTGGGGTTGAAGGCCGGTGTCGTGGCCACGTTGGTGGTCAGCCCCACGTCCTCCAAGCCGGCTGCGTCGAGAGCCTTCCTGAGCTTCTCGTAGCGAGGTACGTCCGCGTGGGGGTCGCCCGACGTGGGCGGGAGAACGGGCAGGTCGAAACCCGCGTACCCGATCTCCCGCAGCTCCTTCATGTGCCTGACGATGACCTGGGTGTACACGGGGTCGTCCGGGCGCAGGTCGAGGGTGAACATGAAGAAGCTGAGATAGATGTCGTGCGTCTTCATCATCACCACCCCAGGACTTCGGCGAGGTAGCGGCGGGCCATCTTCGCGTATGTCAGCGGGTGCGCCGCCGCCGGGTCCTGTTCGGCCTCGACGACCAGCCATCCCTCGTAGTCGACTCGTCCCAGCGCCGAGAGGACGGGCTTGAAGTCGATCGCCCCTTCCGAGTCGCCTGGCACCGTGAAGACGCCCTGCAGGATTCCCTCCTGGAAGGACAGGTGGTCGCTCTTCACCTTGTCGACCACGGGCTGGCGGACGTTCTTGAGGTGAACGTGCTTGATGCGCCTGCCGTGCTTTTCCGCGGTCGCGAGCGGGTCGTCGCCCGCGAACCGGAGATGCCCGGTGTCGAGCAGCAGATACACGAACTCCAAGTCGGTGTTCTCCATCAGCCTGTCGACGTCCTCGGCCGTCTGTACGCCGGTGCCCATGTGGTGGTGGTAGCAGAGCCGCATCCCCTTGAGCGCGGCGAGCTCGCCGATTTCGTTGAGCCCCCGGGCGAGGAGGTCCCATTCGGTGTCGGTGAACACGGGCCGGTGCTCGAAGACCGGGATGGGCTGCAAATGCGACGACAGTCCGAATTCCGCGACCACGATGTCCCGGCCGCCCACGGCCTCGAGGAACTCCAGCTGCCGCTTGAAGTTCTCGATGGTCCGGTCCTTTTCGCCGATGGTGAAGTAGGTACTCACCCAGGGCTCGGACACCTTCAGGCCGCGCAGCTCGAGGGCCTTCTTGAGCACGGCGGGGTCGGTCGGGTACTTGTGGCCGATGCTGCAGCCCTGGAATCCCGCGAGCGCCATCTCGCTCACGCATTGCTCGAACGGGATCCCGATGTCGATCTGCGGAAAGTCGTCGTTCCACCACAGCGTCGGCGTCACGCCGAGTGACACCTTGTCGGGACCCAGGCTCGTAACAGCGCCGCTCATTGCACTTCCTCCTCTTGGAATTCTTCGAGTACGGGTGGACTGGCCCACGATCCGTAGCCCGGCGCCTTGGCGCCGGACGGGTGAGCGCCGATCGCCCGCCACAACAGGCCCTCGGTGTAGGCGTCGGGGGAGACGACGAACGGGGACGTGCGTTCGTCCCAGCCGCGCTCGCGGCCTTCCTCGGGCTGGCTGTCGTCCGAGACGGCGGGCTTCGCCCCGCTCCGTCCGGGCGCCGACCAGGCCGCCACGTCCTCGCGGCCCACCAGCTCCGGGCCGTACCAGACACCGACGTACCAGAGCTTGATGATGCTTTTCACGAGTGGAATGGCGGAGAGGGCAGAATGATCGGAAGAGACCGCCTCCTGGATCGCATCCGGCCCTGCTCCCTTCACGACCGTTTCGTAGTACTCCTCCGCGTGGCCGGTCCCCCACAGGTCGAACTCGCTGAATCCGGTCACCCCGGCGGAGTACTTCACGAATTCGCGCAGATTCTCATCTGTGGTCGTTGCTGGCGTCATGCCGCCTCCTTCGACGGTCTAGATCTCGAATGTCGGGCCGGCGTTCGCCCCGGGATGCCCCGTCAGCGGGTTGCGGATGAGCCGGTTCATGCTGTCGCGCACGCGGAACATCTCCCAGACCGCACTGAGCAGAAGGTCGGGCTCACCGTTGTAAGCCCGATGGATTTCCCTCAGGAAGGTGGCGTAGAACTGGTTGAACTCCTTGGCCGCTGCCAGGATTTCCGGGTCCTTCCCGAGGTCCGCCAGCTTGATGTCCTGCTTCACCGGATAGACGGCGTTCCAGTCGACGTGCAGATCCGGGCCGGTAGGATCGTCCGGCTCATCGCCCTTCTGGTAGTACCGCCCCTTCTCCAACTGCTGGAACCGGTAGTAGTGGGCGAGTTCGTCCTTGCTGTCGAAGATGCCGCCGTACAGCCCTTCGCCCTGCTCCGCGACCAGGGTGAGCGCCTCGACCGCGGTGTCGCGGCCGGTCACCTTGATCACCTCACCGCCACCGGAGTAGAAGTATTCGGGGGTCACCTGGCGAGCGCGATCGCCGGTGAAAATCGTTTTTCCCGCCTCGCGGGCCTGGTCCTCCAGGTGGTTGATGCCCCGGATGATCTCCTCGTAGAACTCACCGATGCTGTTGAAACGCAGGGAGGGGTCTCCGGGGACGAGGCCGAGGATCGTCCCGGACTTCTCGAGTTCCGCGAGTTCCTCCGGCGACGGCGCCGCGCCGTTGGAGGTCAGCCCGACGGCCGCCCAGTCCATCGGCACGACCCTGTCCGCATCGATCACCGCCGGGGCGGGCCTCTCGATGTTCAGGAACGTTTCGAGAGCCGCGGGCGAGAACGGCCGCAGATGCACCTCGAAGTAGTCGGGGCCGCACGGCAGCTTGGTCGGGTAATTCGGCACGAACTTCGACCTGATGAGGTCCGGCTTCCCGCCCACGGCGTTCAGGACGTTCGCGACCAGGGTGAGGTGCAGCATCTCCTCGACGGCCACGACCCTGATGACGTGCCAGGCATCCGAGTTCTTCCCCGGATGGAGCGAGTAGAGCGCGGTCAGGTAGGGCGGCAGCGTCGCATGCTCCAACTGGAGCCCGTTCTGGAGGTATGTGTATAGGTCATCGATGGTCTGGATCATGGGGTCGTGCGCGGGACCTGATTCCGGAACGGACATGTTCCCCCAATCATGGGCAGTGGGTGGTGGCGGTGGGTGGTGGGCGGGGTGGCGTTCAACCCGCCGATCCGTGAGCCGTCGACCTGCTGATGACGGCCGGCGCCTTCGCGGTCCGCAGGTACTTGACGATGTGGGACGCGCTGCGGAAGGCGAGCGCCGCCATGGTCAGACTGATGTTGGACGTCCCGATCGTGGGCATGCTGCCGGGCCCGACGAGGTAGAGGTTGTCGTGGTCCCACGAGTGCTGGGTGTGGTCGACCACGGAGTTCGTCGGGTCGGTCCCCATGATGTGAGTGCCCGCCAGGTGGTTGCCGCCCAGGATGTTGTACCACTGGCCGTCGTGCTCGACGGCGCTGTAGCGGTTCCTGTCGTACGTGGTCCTGTCCTCGGCACCGAGCTCCTTGAAGATGTCGGTCGCGAGCTTGCGGGCGAACGCGGCGCCCCGCATGGTGTAGGGCGGGATCTTGAGCGACACGACCGGCTTCATGTTGCCGAGGGCGTCCTTGTACTGCTCGTCCACGGTGACCCTGTTGTTCCGGTCGGGCAGCAGGTCGATCATGAAGGCCAGCAGAAGCTGCCGGGAGATCCGGTCGCCGAGCTTTCTGCGCAACTCCGGCCCGAACAGGTCTTGCCGGTCCACGAGTTCGACCAGGTCCGTGTAGGGCGAACCGGTCGCCCAACCCCAGCCGTCGTTGTGGATGTCCACGCCGAATCCGGCCTGGTTCCCGCGGAACCGCCCGCCGCGCAGGTCGGTGATCCCGCTGGTGCAGACCGTGCCCCGCATCGTGCCGGCCGGCTTGGGCAGCAGGCCCCAGGTCAGCAGGTACGCGTGGTCCATCAGGTTGCGGCCGATCAGCTGGCTTCGGCTCATCCGCTGCATGTCGGAGGCCAGCATGAGCCGGGCGTTCTCGATGGCGTGCGCGCAGAGGATGTAGACGGTGCCCCTCACCGTGTACTCCTCGTACTCAGGGGAATTGAGCGACTCGTAGTTCTTGACGGTGATCCCGGTCACCCGCTGGTCAAAGTCGTCGATCTCGATTTCGGACGCGACGGCTTGCGTCACGACCGTGACATTTCCCCTGCTGAGCGCCTTCGCCAGCGTCTTCCCCGAGTGGTATTTGGCCTGCACTGGGCAGAGCGGGACGCAGTTGGTGTTGCCCTGGCACCGCTCGCCCTCGTTCACCTGGCTCGTGCTCACCGCGCCGACCGGGACGAAGCCCTTGCCGCCGTCGTACGCGGCGTTCGGCACCCCGTTACGGGCCTGCGGAAAGCTCCGCACCTGGAGCTCGTACTTGTCCTCTCCCAGGGTGACCTGCATTTTGTCGACGCCTTTGGCGACCACCTGGTCCAGATAGGACGGTGGCATGCGGTGCATCGGGTACACGTACCCCTCCGGGAAATGCATTCCCAGATACGCCTGGTCCTCGACTTCGGCGGCTACGCCCAGTTCGGCCTCTGCCCGTCGGTAGTAGGGTTCCAGGTCGTCGTAGCTGAGTGGCCAGTTCAGGCCCTGGCCGTACTTGGTCCGCAGGTCGAAGTCCTCGGGAAGCATGCGCAGCGCCTTCCCCTCCCAATGCATGGAGGTGCCGCCGAGAACCCGGGTGAAGGTGGTGTCCGTGCAGTACTTGTCCTCTTGCACGAGGTAGAAGTCGTCCCGGGGTGTGCTGGGATTCACCGGCATGGTGTCGGTGCTCCTGGGCATCCGCGCATTCGGGTTGAAGGGGTACGGGGACTGGTTGTCCTTGACGATCGCGCCGTAGAACCGCGACAGGTACGACTCGTACTCGGCAAGGTCCAGATCCTTGCCCGGGCCGGCTTCGAGGATCACCACCTTGTAGCCCGCCTGGCCCAGCTGCTCGGCGATGATGGAACCCGACATGCCACCACCGACGACTACGGCGTCCCACTCGTTTTGCGCAGCCTCTGCGGCGCTGGTCCGTGTCGCGGCACCGGCCGGGAAGATCACCGATTCTGTATCGTCGTAAAACGCCATTGATACCCCTTCGCGTCTGGGGTGGACTCACCCCGATGACGGGCAGAAAGCCCGGTAACAGATCTCACCATCCACCGGCACAGATGGCGATCGAATGATTCTCGAGGGCACGCCACTGCCACCGGCACGAAAGAAAAACCCGGGATGGGATTCAAGCTGGAGACGTGAAAGCACCTGTCGCCACGCCGGCCGATGAACCACCGAGACGTTTCCCGCAGTCCCGGGCAATGTGTCGCCAACTGCGGCCGCTCACTGCATTGTCCAATCATTCGCATACGTAATATAAGAGGGAACTCAGCTTGGCGATCGAGCATGCCGAACACCCCTCTGCGATCCACCAGAAATCACGGAGGGAGGCTCAGTGCAAGGCTTTCATGTGGCGCAACCGTTCCACCCTGCCACGGCGGGGGACTTTCGGTAAATCCACCGTTCGTGTGCAGTCAGAAGTGACCATTCTCGGGGTTGCCCCTCCATGGTGAGGCCGGCCGACCTTGACGATGACGGTCACCGCGCTCAGCACCGCAATGGTGCTCACCGTGACGGCTGTTGGAGCTGTGCATGCCGGAGACACGTGCTGGTCTCGTACGGCCGCCTGGTCGAATCAGCCCCCACGTCGGACGAGCCCGCCGAACCCGGCAACCTCGCCGGCCGCGCCCAGCAAGCCGTCCTCGTCAGCCGCGAGGACACTTCCCTCGTCCAGGTCGGCGTCGCCGACCGGCTCCTCCAGCAGGCCGCCTTCGGGCGCGCCGGTTGCTGTGAGGTGGGCCGCGGGCATCTGGTGCCCTCCAGAGCGGGTCACTTGACCAGACAGACGGTGGCAGACTGACGACACATCGAAGCTCCGGCGGTACGAGGCGACTTGGGAAGGTCACCCCGTCCAACCGGAGCTTCGTTGCGTTTGTGACGGCCTGACCACCCCCTTGGACCGCCGCCACCTACGGACTCACGTGATCACCGGCCTTTGAAACGCCCTTGCCGCTCGGATGCATCCCGGCTCTCGCCAATTGTCAGCCGAGCGGAGTCGATGTCGGCTCCGCGGTCGGTGCGTGACTGCTCGCTCAGGCTTCGGTGGGTCGGGCGTCACTCGGCGTCGGGTGGACGGCTTCACGTTCGGTGGCGGCCTGGTGGAGGAGCATCACCTGGAAGCCGCCGACCCGCTCGGGTTCCCGACCGGTGAACCGTGCGACCACGGTGCCGTCGGGTGTGGTGAGGGTGCGGCTCGTGCCCGAATGACGGTACTCGCCGCTCCCCGACTCCCAGTCCTCACTGGTGATGGTGACGTCCGACCAGCGGATGGGGCGCATGGTGTGGCCACTGCCGATCACGAGGCCATCTTCGAAGCAGTAGACGCGCTCCAGGCGGCCTCCTCGGCGTCGCTCGAAACAGGGCCACAGGGCGAGGCCGACCATGCCCAATCCCATGAACAGACAACAGGTGAGGAGTACCCCGTCAGGCCAGAGCGGGGCACCGAGGACCAGCGCGCGGCTGGAGAACCCGAGGAACAACAGGCCCGTCATCATGAAGAACCCGTCGCCGACCGTGGACTGCGGAACGGCGAAGCTCCGGTATGGGCCCAGGCCGCCGGCAGCTCCCACCGCCAGCGCCGCCTCGTGTTCGCTCACGCGCCCTCCCCGCCTCCACGGCCCGCCCCCGTCGTGCGGGGTCCCGCCCTCCCCTGGGGAGACGATGGGGAACGCGTGGGGGTTCCGCGACGGACGTGACGCGTCCCGCCGCGGAGGCGGATGCCTCCACCGTCATGTTCCAACGCATGGGGGAGTGGATCAGCGGCCCACGGATCTCCTCCTGGAACCCTCGTGACCCCCGCGAAGATCGGCCCCGGCCGCGGGCCCGAAAGAGAAGCAGGCTCTACGCTACGGGCCAGCGGCAGGACGCGACCGGGGGCGAGGTGAGTATGCAGAAGGGCATGGCCGAGTGGGGCTACGAGCTGTTCATGGAGCGGTGGCGTGAGCGGCGCTACGGCCTCGCTCGGGAGGGTGATGCCGGAAAGGGCGTCCTCCGGGCGGATTCACACCCTGTTTGGTGACCCTGTTCCGGTTGCTGGCAGCACGGGACGCGGATGGTGCCCGCGAGCCCGTTCCGTTGTGGCATCTGAGTGCACTCGCCCGGACCGGTCACCTCGCGCGTGCGGCCGAGCTGGCGTTCACGATCAGCGACGAGCCCAAGCAGGGCGAAGCGCTGCTGGCGCTGGTCGATCCGTGTGAGGGACTGCCACGATCTTGCCCTGGTCGCGCTGGTGCCGGCGTGGGCCAGGGCCGGTGAACTCGACCGGGCCCTCGCGCTGGCGGAGCGGGTCCGCTATCCGCACAACTGGAGCATCATCTGGGCCCTCCTGGCGAAAGCGCTGGCGGACACCGGGGACTTCCGCGGCGCGCTCGACTTCGCCGACCGGGCCGCGGGCAGTGCGTCCTCACGGGTGCTCGCCCTCCTTCTGGAGGTGGCCACCGCGGCCGGCGACCATGTCCGGGCCGGTGACCTCGTCGACCGTCTGGAGGACCTCGCCCCGCTCCACGGACCCCACGCTCCGGGGTACGACCGGGGCGGGCCGCGGCCGCTGACGGCGATCCTGGTCCCCGAGGTCGTCCGTGGCGACCTGGACCGGCTCGACGCGCTCCTGCGCCGTCCGGGCATATCGCCCCTCTGCCCCGCAGTCATGGTCGACGTGCTGGAGGCGGCTGCTGAGACCGCCGACGTGGACGTGGTCCTCGCGCTGGTGGAGCGGACGCAGACACTGCTCGACGCCTGCAGCCCCACCTTCTGGCACGCCGACGATCTGCGGACGGCGGCGGCGCTGATGCTGGCCCGGCCATGACCAGAAGAACGCCTTCCGCCCTCATCGTCCCCGTCCATCCGCACCCCCTGGATGTGCCATGTCCCAGTCCGCCCCGATGCCAGGCGCCGCCGAACCCGAGCCGATCCGCATCCCCGACGAGGACCTCGACGACCTCGTCAGCGCCCTGAACCGCACCATGGCCGAGGTCCGCCAGCACGGAGTCATCCTCGACCGACTCGGCTCCGAAGCCGAGGACACCCGTGGGCCCGGCCGCGCCGAGCCGGGCCCCGCCAGCGAGGACACGCCGACAGCCGCCCCCTCGCTGTTCATCCTCGCGATGGGTGGCGCGCAGTACGCCGCCGAGCTGGCCGAGCTCTCGTTCTGGGTCACCCACATCCTGCTGCCCGTCTACGGCCGGAGATCGGCTCCACCCGCCCCTGGTGCGCGAAGTGGCACGAGCACCCCGAGGCCGTCGCCCGCCTCCACGCGCTGTGGCTGGCCTGGCAGCAGCTGACCGCCGCCGAAGCCGGCCAGAGCGGTCCCTCGACCTGGCACCGCGACCACCTCGACCACGCCATCGCCCAACTTCGCTCCCCGGACGGCCCGTTCGCCGCCTGCACCACCAGCCCGTCCCGGCTGGCCCACCGCCTCCTGTCCACCCCCGATCAGCTGGGACTCGCCGCATGAACACCCTCGGCCTCCACCTCGACGGCCTCACGCCCGCCGACGAGTCACCCGGCCATGCGCACAACTACCCCTGGGAGAACGACTTCCAGCTCATCTCCCACCACGACGTGGGCGAGCGCAGCTTCACCATCGCCTTCGACAAGACGGCGACCTGGGACTACCCCAACAAGGCCAACATCGTCTCCTTCGACATCGACCGCGACAGCAGCCGAGGCCTGTTCAGCATGCACCGGGAGCAGCACGCCACCTTCGCGTTCGCGCAGCACTAGCTCATCAACCGCGGCTGCCCGCCGAACGCGCTCGCACCGGTCTTCGATATCCCCCGCCCCGCCGACCAGTTCGCCCACGGCAGACCGCCGACGGCCGGAAACGACTACGACCTCCGGCGCAGCGCATGCCAACGTACTCATGTAGCCGAAACCGCAGGTCAACGACGGGCAAGGCCACCTGCCCGACCCCGGCCTGCCCACCGCTCGAGGCCCACCCATCGGAAGGGGCACCACGAGGAGTACCCATCGCGTCGACTTCCACCCGGTCATCGTCACCACCAGCACCAGGCACCGCGCTTCCCGCCGCATCCTCGCGAGCCCAGCCCTTCGAGTCGTCCCCCCCCGACGGGGTTCGCTCCGGTGACCTGATCGTCTCCGCCTTCGAACCGGCGGCCCAAGGAAGTTTCCGCCGCACCGACTACTTCTCCTCCGGCCCGTACCCCGCACGCTCCGGGCCGTACGACCCGACATGTGCGTGCGGCGCCTGCGGCCGACGGCCCGCGTCCGGCACCGTGCCCGCGCAGCGCCAGGACACCGCGCCGAGCAAGCCACCCTCCTCGCTCGCGGCCCGCGCCTTCGCCGTCCAGCAGGCATTCACCCGCCTCCCCAGCGACGTGCACTCGCTCCGGGCCATCGCGGGCGCCGCCGGCCTCGACGACGCCACCACCCACCGCATCCTGCAGACCGGGGTCAACGACGGCGTCTTCGAGCAGGTCGGCCGAGGACGCTACCGACTCGGCACTGGGACTGCCCGCGCCGGCGTCCAGGCGATGGCCCACTCGCCCAGTGCCGCCTCGACGCACGGCATCCTCGAACACCTCCACCAGACCACCGGTGGCCTCGCCCTGCTGTACGTCCTCGCGCCCTTCGGCGGCGCGAAGCGGCTCTGCACCGACTACGTCATCGGCGACATGGACCCCGCCGAGGTCGGGATGTCGGCTGCCGACGTCGTCTCGGTCTCCCGTTCCCTTCGTACCGGGGCCTCCGGACGCGTCATCCTCGCCTACCTCCCACAGACCATCCAGGACCTCGTTCTTGCCGAGGAAGTGCCGCCCACCGCAGGCCCCGGCGTCATCCGTGACAACACGCACTCGCGGCCACCCTCGACGAGATCCGACAGCTGGGCTTCGGGGTGAGCCGTCAGGAGTGCATGACCGGCTGGGACTCCGTCGCCGCACCGGTCCACTGGCACGACTCCATCATGGGCGCCGTCCTCCTGCTCAAGCGGTCCACGGAAATGCCGGCCGACCTGCGCCCGTTGATCTACCACACGCGCAAGGCCGCCGAGTACCTCAGCGAGCTGACCGCGCGACCTCTCCCGGCCGCGATATAGGCCAACCACTGGCCCCATGAACCGGGCGATGTCACCCGGTCGAACGGCTGGAGCTCACATTCCTTGCAGAGTGCTCCGCGACGGCCCGGTGCCCCGCGGATCTGAGAACACCGGGCCGTGTCCCACCGCGTCGGACGGCGGGTACCTTCGCGGTACAGCGACGCACCGAGAAGGGATTCATCATGGCGCAGTCAAGTGACACTGATACGCCTCCGTCCACGTATCGGGGCCTGATCCTGGACTTCGCCGGGGTTCTGACCACGGATGCGCTCCAGGTGCACCGGGAGTGGTGTGTCCGCCAGGGACTCGACCCCGAGGCGTGGCGGCGCACACTGAACACGCACCCGGTGGTCCGGCAGTTGTATGTCGACCTTGAGCGGGGAGCCCTCAGCCAGGCGGAGTGGAACCGGCAGGCGGCACCGTATCTAGGGCTGAGCGATCACGAGAACTTGATGGGCCGGGCGTGGGCCGACGTCCAGCCGGCGGCCGACATGGTGGCGCTTGCCAAGGCCGCGCGCGAGGCCGGATACATGGTTGCGATGCTGTCGAACAGCTTCGGCCTCGACCCGTACGACCCGTACGCCGCCTGCGGGGTGTGGGAACTGTTCGACGTCACGGTGGTGTCCGAGCGGGAGGGCCTCGCGAAGCCGGACCCGGCGATCTACCAGCTGACGCTCGACCGCATGGGACTTCCCGGCGAAGCGTGCGTGTTCGTCGACGACCACCGGGTGAACCTTCCGCCGGCCGAAGCGCTCGGCATCACGACGGTGCTCGCCGACGGGCAGCCCGGCACCGCTGCCCGGGTGGCGGCCCTGCTCGGCATCGGCGCCCGTGTCTGAGCACTTGCCGGGCCGGCCGCGCCCCGCACGTCAACTGACGTACGGGGCGTGACCGTTCTCTGTCACACCCCCACCCTGCGGGGGTACCGTCCCGGGAAGGCCACAACCTGAGACGGAGTCAGCCTATGACCCTCTGGGCAGAACGCACCACGGCGGAACGAGTCAAGATCCTGCGCGGCAGAGCCGTGACGCAGGAGGCCCTGGCGGAGAAGTCGGGGGTGTCCCTCGGCACGATCCGGAAGCTGGAACAGGGCGGCACCCTGTCGCTGCCGTCGCTGCTGAAGGTGGCCGTCGGCCTCGGCACGGACGTGTCGGTGATCCTCGGTCAGCAGTCTCCCCGGCGGGGTATGGAGCTGGACGAACGCGCCGCCCTCCGGGCGGTCTCGGCGGCCGTGCACGACACCGGCCTCGGCATCAGCACCGACGTGGAGCCCGGCAGCCTGGACGATCTGCGGGACGCCGCGCGGCGGGCGGACGCCGCGTTCTGGAGCGCCCGGTACGTGGAGCTCGGCGCGATCCTCTCCCGGCTGTTGCCCGAGGCGTGGGCCCTCTACGACGCCGCCGAGCCCGACCGGCGCGCAGCCGCCGGCGGGGTGCTGGCCGACGCCTTCCAGACCGCCGCCGTCATGGCCAACGTCCTCGGTGCCCGCGACCTCGGCTACACGGCGATCACCCACGGGCGCAACGTCGCAGAGCGAATCGGCGACGACCTGCGGTCGGCCCACCTGATGGCCTCGCTGTCGTGGATCTGCCTCCGGGACGGACACACGGCCAAGGGCGTTCAGGTCGCGGAGCGCGCTGCGGCCAAGGTGGAACCGAGGATGTCCGACAGCGACCCCGACCGGCTCAGCGTGTACGGGCAGCTCGTCACCAACGCAGCCGTCGCCGCGTCACGGGGCGGAGCGGGGGCGGACTCCGCCCGCGACTACCTGAGCCAGGCCCACGCCGTCGCTGCGCGGATCGGCTGCGAACATGCCCGAGGCGACCAAGGTCAGCCGTTCGGGCCGTCCTACGCGGCCACGCAGGCCCTGTCGGTGGCGATGGCACTCGGCGACACCTCCGCCGCACTGCGGCTGATCCAGACTACCCGCCTCGACCCGGAGATGCCGTTGGCGACCCGGGCGCGGTTCCACCTTGACGTGGCGCTGACGCGTACGGAGACACGGCAGTGGGACGCCGCTGCGGCAGCCTTGAAGGAAGCGTGCCGGATGGCCCCTGCGTGGGTTCGGCACCAGGCCCTTCCCGGCGTGATCACGGACCGGATCGCCGACGTGTCGGTGTCGATGGCGCGCAGTGCCGCGCAGGCCGCCGGGGTACCGCTGGTCATCAGGTAGGGACCGCGTCGGGGCGTGGTGCCCCGTGAGCAGCGGAAACATGTGGCAACCACGGTCCGTGGCACCCGGCAGGCGCTATCCGAACGGGTACCACGGACCGTGGTAGTCGGGCACCTGCGACTTCGCCCGCTACCACGCCCCGCGTCTTCACTGAGGGTGATTCCGCCGTGACAGTGGTCTGCATGACCAACGATCACCAACGACTGATCGGCCGCGTTCCCGTCGCCCTCTACCTCTGCGTCGAGGACGCACCCGCCGCCGACCTCATCGCTGCCCACGTGCGTGTCTTCGTCGAAGCCCGTCAGTGGAGCGTGGCCCTGCTCGCCGTGGACAGCGCCCCCGCGCAGCCCCTCGTTTCGCGGCCCGGGTGGCAGGCCGTTACCGACGCGCTGTCCGAGCACGTCGTGGCCGGCATCGTCACCTGGACGCACGGCATGGTCCACGACGACCCCGCGGCGGCTCCCACCCAGCATGCCGCTGCCTTTGACCGGCTGGGTGCCGTCCTGCGCGAGCGCGGCGCGTTCCTCACCGTTGCCGCCCGCCCTGCTGTCTCCACCGGCGCGATTCCGTCGCGCCGGTCTCCGGGAGAACGCTGGCGACGCCGCGAGCTCACGTCTTCGGCCGCCGGCTTGTTCACCCCGCGCCGCGCAGCCGGACTCGGTGCCGATCCGAGGGCCATCGGATGCTGACCTGGACGGGCGTCGGACGACCCGCGCGGACTCGGCGATGACCACCACGCTGGAACTCGTCGCAGAGGCCGCCGTCGTGGCGGTGCCGGGCCCGGCGACCGTGCGCCTGCCGTACGTCGCGCAGTCGGCCGCAGCGGCCCGCCGCCTCGTCCGCGCCAAGCTCACCGAGTGGGAGCTGCCCGACCTGATCGACGACGCCCTGCTGATCGTCTCCGAGCTGGTTGCCAACGCGGTTGGCACCGGCTGTCAGACGCACATGGTCGTCGCCATCCGACGTCCGACCGACCGCACCGTACGGCTGCTGGTCTCCGACGGGTCGGCGTCCCTGCCGGTGCGGATCGATGCCGGTCCCGACGCCGAGTCCGGACGCGGTCTCGACCTGGTTCACACGCTCACCAACGCCAAGTGGGGCGTTCAGCTCTGGCCCCGAGGCAAGGTCGTCCACGCTGACCTGCCCACCACCCACGTCTGACGGCGCTCCGAATGGGGCCGCGGTCCGCAGACCGAACGGTACCCCCACCGCCCACGCCTCGCTGCTCGCTGCTCGCTCAAAGCGAGTCGCCCGCCTGTTCAAGGGATGTGATCCGCCGTGTTCATCGTTGTTCCACCGCGATGGGGATCAGGCGGCTATCTCGGCTCTCAGCCGTTCCAGGGCACCGTCCGCCCGTTCCCTGACTTCGGGCAGACGGCGGCCGGCCCGGAGAACGCGCTGGAGCTGGTGGGGCAGGCGGTGGAGGGTTGCGCCGTCGACCGCGGCGCGGAGCTGGTGCGCGGCGCCCGTCGGGTCTCCCTTCCGCAGCAGCACCTCACCGGCCGTGATCGCCGCGATGATCCGCCACTGGGACGTCGCTGTGAGACCGGCGGCCGGCGCCTGGTCGAGCTGCCGGACCGCTTCGGCGACCCGGCCGGTGCCCAGGAGGCCGCGGAGGCGTACCTCGTGGAGGGTGAACTCGGAGAACAACGCGGTAGGCGCCACATCGTCCAGCAGCCGGCGCCCCTCATCGAAGGCGGCGTCGAAGACAGCAGTGTTCCCGGCGGCTCCGGCGGCGCGGGCGAGCAGGACGATGGCCTCGGCGCGTTCGGTGGCGGTACGGGCGGTGTCACGTGGCTGCCCGAGCCGGTCCAGCGCACGAAGGTGCAGCCCGGACTTGCGAAGTTCATTGCCGTGGTGGCGCAGTGCGTGGGCGTGCAGGCCCGGATCACCGAGGCGCCGGGCGACGCTCAGTCCCTTGCCGGTCCAACGGGCCGCGACGGCCAGGCGCTCTTCCGGAAGCACGTGTCCGAGCGCGACGCCGAGGCCGACGCGGGCCCTCGCGAGCAGGCGCAGGGTGTCGACGTCGACGTGGCCGTCGGCGGTTCGGGCCTCCAGGCGGGCGACCAGCGGCCACAGCTCGGCGACCGCGGTGGTGGCCTGTCCCGACATCTCGGGTGCGACGAGGTACTCCTCGCGGCCGGTCGGCTGATGTCCTCGCTATGGCAGCATCGGGATGCCGACCCCGACGGGTTGACCGTGATCCGCGACACCGGCCGCCATGACGGACGGCCGGGCTTCGCCGGGCTGGGACGCGAAGCCCTGGCCCTGCACACCGAGTGCGCACAGCACCCGGCTCCACCCCGGCTGCTCCTGCTGGCGTGCGCGCGGGCCGGCGATGCGGGCGGCGAGACCCTGCTGGTGGACGGCCAAGCCGTCCTGGCCGAGCTGGCTGCGCATCACCCGGCCGTCATCGAGGCGCTCGCCGCGGACAGGGCCGCCTACTTCGGCGGATCGGGCGGCCTCTTCGCGCCGGTCCTCCAGCGGCTACCCGACGGCCGCTGGCAGTTGCGGCTGCGGCAGGACGACCTCGCCCGCTTCTCGCCCGACGCCGAAGCGCACCTGGCCGCCCTGCGCCAAACCCTCGACCGGAACACCCAGCGGTTGCGCCTCGCCCCCGGGCAGGGCGTCGTGCTGGACAACCACCGCTTGTTGCACGGCCGCACCGCCTTCTCGGGCGAGCGGCTGATGCTCCGTGCGCTCGGCGAACCACACCCCGAGCTCGGTCTCGGCCCCGGCTTCCCCGCGCCGTGGTCCGCGTCGCACCCAGCTGTCGCGCGCACGAACGTCCAGCCCACGGGCAGCCTGAGCGACCAACTCCCCACCGCAGCAGAGCCGAACGCCGACGGGCGGCTCGGCCGCCCCACCGTCTCCTGGTGACGCGAGGTGCATCCCGCACCCCGGCCCCAGGTCCCGCAAGGGAAACCCTCAAGGAAGAGAAACCATGACCCGGAAGATCACGGCCGAGTTCAGGGCCACCACGCCCGACGCCGTCGGCGACGAGTTCGACCTCGACGTCCGCACCGTCGAGACCGCCGACGCGGCGAGCCTGCAGGTCCTCACCGACGACGGCTGCGGCAGCACCTGCGGCGCCTGCACCACCGGCCTGCACTGACCCACCCGGCCGGTGCCGCGCGTAAGCACCGCCGCGGCACCGGCCGCCATCCCGTCCTCATCCACCCACCCGACCCGAGGTCCGCCACTCATGCGCCCAGCCGCTTCCCCGTACCGCGCCGCCGGTGTGGCCCTCGTGCGCGCCGTCGCGCACCCCGCCCCCTCGGTGCCCGCCTGGCCGGACCTCGACGAGGCGGGCCTGCCCGCCCGTCAGCAGCAGTGGCTGCGCGAGGTATGGGCGGACGAGAGCTTCGCCGCAGCCCTCGAACAGGCCAGCCCTGTCCTCGCGCAGCAGGTCCGCCAGCTCACCGCCGCCGTCAACCCCGCACCCCGCGAAGTGCGTCGCGCCGCACTCTCCACCGCCCGCTACGTGCTGCGCGCGGCAGGCCGCCCCACCCCGTACGGCTACTTCGCCGGCGTGCAAGGCGCTTCCTTCGCCCCGGCATCCACCGTGCGATGGGGCCACGGACACCGCGCTGCACGCACGGTCTCAGCGGCCCGACTCGTCAAGGCGATCGGACAGCTGGAGCATCTCCCCGGCTTGCTGAACCTCCTGGACGTGGCCGCGAACAACACCGTCCAGGTACGCGGCGAGCGCCTCGTCGTTCCGCACCGCCCGCTCTCCCGGCCCGGCCTGGGCACGGCAGCCGCCGAGACGACCCTGCGCCGCACCCGCCCCGTCGCACTCGCCCTGGATGCCGCCCGCCACCCGGTCCGCTTCCGCGACCTCGCCGACAAGGTCCACGCCGCGTTCTCCGCCGCATCCGCCGAGCAGGTCGCGAACGTCCTGACCGAACTCGTCGTCCACCGCGCGCTGATCACCAGCCTGCACGCGCCGGCCACCGACCCGGATCCTGTCACACATCTGCGCGCCGCCCTGGACGGCGCGGCTGCCGGCGAACTGCCGGGCGTCGCCGCGATCCTGGACAACCTGCGCACCACGGGCACCGATCCCGCGGGATCGGCCGTCGACTTGCGACTGGACGCCGACATCGTCCTCCCGCAGGCCGTCGCCGACGAGGCCGCCCGCGCCGCCCACCTCCTGACCCGCCTCAGCCCTGCTCCCACGGGAACCGCAGCCTGGCGCGCCTACCACCAGCGCTTCTACGAGCGGTACGGCCGCGGCGCGCTGGTGCCCGCTGCTCGACATGGTGGCCGACAGCGGGATCGGCTGGCCCGACGGCTACCCGGGCGCCCGGGCGGCCGACCGGCCGCGCTTCGACGAACGCGACGAGCGGCTCGCTGCCCTCGCCCAGCAAGCAGCGCTCGACGGCCAGCGCGAGGTCCTGCTCGATGACGCCGCTGTGGCCTCGCTCGATCTCGGCCCGGACGATCCGCGCTGGCCCCCGCACCTGGAGATCCTCGGCCGCATCCACGCCCCCACCCGGCAGGCACTCGACCGTGGCGCCTTCCGCTTGGAGGTCGTCTCCGCGTCCCGCGCCGCTGGGGTCTCGGTCGGCCGCTTCCTCCACCTCCTCGACCCCGCGCATCGCACAGCGTTCACCAATCTGCTGGCGAATCTGCCGACCATGGACGAACACGCCGTCACCGCGCAGCTCTCGTACCCGCCGCTGGACGGGGCGAGCGGGCACGTCGCCCGCAGCGTGGCGACCGGTCAGCTGGTGATCAGCCTCGCCGAACACCGCCGCGCGGCCGAGGGCGTCCTCAGTCCCGAGGACCTGGCGGTGGGCTGCGACGGGCGGCGCATGTACCTGGCCGCTCCGGTGCTCGGGGTGCGGATCGAGGCCGCCGCGACCCACGCCCTGAACCTGCGTACCCACACCCCGCCGCTGGCCCGGCTGATCACCGAGCTGTCCCGCGCCCATGCCGCCCAGGTCACCCGCTTCTCATGGGGGAGCCTCGGCTCGCTGCCGTTCCGGCCCCGGCTGCGGCACGGCCGCGTCATCATCTCCGCGGCTTCCTGGCGGCTGACCGCCACCGAACTCCCCGCTCGCTCTGCCGGGTTCGCCGAGTGGGACAAGGCGCTCTCGGCGTGGCTCGTGCGGCGGCGCGTCGCCCGGCACGTCACGCTGGCCGCCGACAGCCAGGGCCTGCCCCTGGACCTCGACCATCCCGGTCACCGCGTCCTGCTGCGCGAACATCTACGCTCCACCCCGCATGCCATCCTCGTCGAGGACCCCGACCCGGCCGATCTGGGCTGGGCCGGCGGCCGGGCTCACGAGATCGCCATCCCGGTCACGGCCACCCGGCCCCCGGCCTGGCCGCGCCTGCCCAAGCCCACCCCGGCCCGGATCCTGCGGCGCGGCCACGGCGACGCCCCTGGCACCTCCCGGGTGCTCCTCGCTTCCCTCTACGGCGACCTGGAACGCCAGGACACCGTGCTCGCCCACCACCTGCCCGACCTCCTGCGGCGCCTCGGCCGGCCGAAGTGGTGGTTCGTCCGCTTCCGCGACCCACGCCAGCACCTGCGGCTGCGCATCGCGCTGCCCGGCCCGGACGCCTTCGGCCCCACTGCCGCCGTGATCAGCACCTGGACCGCCGAACTCCACCAGGCCGGGCTGCTGTCGGAAGTCGTCTACCCGACCTCCTATGCGGAGACCGGCCGGTGGGGCGAAGGTCCGGCCTGGGCCGCCGCCGAACAGGTCTTCCGCGCCGACTCCACCGCTGCGCTCGCCCAGCTGTCCCAGCCCGTGCTCCCCAGACGGCGCGCGCTGCTTGCCGCGCACACGGTCGCCATCGCGGCCGGCTTCACCGGCTCGGCCACCGCGGGGCTGCGCTGGCTGGTCACCAACGTCCCCGCCAAGCCCCCGACGCCCGTCGCCCGGCAGGTGTTCGCCGAGGCGGTCCGCCTCGCGGATCCCGCCAACGGCTGGACCGCACTGCGCGACGAACCGGGCGGCGTCGTCATCGTCGACGCCTGGGCGGAGCGCCACCAGGCCCTCGACGCCTACCGCCGCTTCTTCCCAGGCCCCCACACCCAGGGGGTGGACGCGGACGACGTCCTCGGCTCACTGCTGCACTGCTCCTCCGTCCGCGCACACCGCATCGACTTCGACGACGAGGCCCAGGTCCTGTACCTGGCCCGCGCAGCCGCCCTCGCCCGCCTCTCCCGAAACGGTGACGTGTGAACACCCCGCACCCAGCGCTTCGGCTGTCCGACCGGATCGCCACGCTCCTCGCGACCCCGGCGACCATGCCGGCCACCTGGTCCTCGCGTCCACAGTGGGCGCAATCCCTCGCCCACGGCGCCCCGGGCATCGCCCTGCTCCACATCGAGCGCGCCGCCGTGGGCCTCGGCCCGTGGGAGCCGGTGAGGGCCTGGCTGTCAGTCGCGGCCGGCGTCCCGGTCACCAGCGGAGCGGACAGCTACCTCTACTACGGCGCCCCGGCGCTCGCCCACGCCCTCACCTGCGCCGCCCAGGCCCGCCCCGGCTCCTACCAGCGTGCCCTCGACCACCTCGACCAGGTCGTGTCCGCCGCCGCGGTACGCCGCTGCGAGCAGGCCAAGGCCCGGATCGAACGCGGCGACCTGCCCCGGCTCGCCGAGTTCGACACGATCCGGGGGCTGGCCGGCATCGGCTCGATCCTCCTGCGCCGCTCCCCCGACGGCGAGACCGTCCGGCAGGTCCTGGCCTGCCTGGTCCGCCTGACCGAGGACGTCAAGCATGAGGGGGACGTCCTGCCGGGCTGGTGGGCCCTCGCCGGCCCGTCCGGCGCGAGGGACGAACGGTTCCCCGGCGGGCACGCCAACAACGGTCTCGCGCACGGGATCGCCGGGCCGCTCGCGATCCTCGCCCTCGCGCTGCGGCGCGGCATCGAGGTCGACGGCCAGTGCGAGGCGATCCGCACCGTCCTGGCCTGGCTGGAGCGCTGGCGCGATGGCCACGCCTGGCCGTACTGGATCACCCCCGCAGACCTGACCGGTCCGGACCGCAGACCTCTTCCGCCGCAGCGGCCGAGCTGGTGCTACGGCACCGCCGGCATCGCCCGCGCCCTGCAGCTCGCCGCCGTCGCCCTCGACGGCCCGCACCTGCGCCACGACGCCGAAAGCGCCCTGGCCACCGCACTGGTGGACCCGAAGGCCCTCGCGGCGACCACAGACCTGTCCGCCTGCCACGGCTACGCCGGCCTCGCCCACATCGCCCAGCGCGCCGCCGCCGACGCCTCCCCTCGCAACGCCAGCCGGCTGCGCTCGGCCGCCGCCCTGCTCCTGGACACGACCCACCCGCCGCACGCCGACCCCGACGAGCAGGCCCGCCACCTTTTGACGAGCGCGGGGCCGGCCTTCCTGGAAGGCGCCGCCGGCACCGCCCTGGCCCTGCTCGCCCCCGCCACCGGCACCACTCCCGCGACCCACTGGGACGCATGCCTGCTCATCTCCTGACCACCCGACCGAGGACCGCTCCGATGACCACCGGCTGGATCCAGCACGACCTCACCTTCGCCGACCCCGCCACCGTCGAACAGACCGCCGCCCACCACCTGGCCCCCGTCCTCACCTTCGCCCAGGACAACGGAGACCTGGACGACTGGTGGTACATGCGCAAGAAGGGCCTGCGACTGCGCTACCGGGCCGCCGCCCCCGTACCCGTCCTCACCTCCCTGCTCGACACCCTCGCCGAGGAGGGTCTTCTCGCGGGCTGGGCCACCGTGATCTACGAACCCGAGACCGCGGCGTTCGGCGGCCCCGAGGGCATGGAGATCGCCCACCGCCTCTTCCACGCCGACAGCCGCCACCTGCTGGCCCGCGCCGCCGAGCCGAACCCGCCCGCCCTCGGCCGCACCGAGACCGTCGTCGTCCTCATCTCCGCCATGCTCCGCGCGGCCGGACTCGACTGGTACGAACAGGGCGACGTCTGGGCCCAGTTCGCGATGCTCCGGGACGCCCCGAAGCCCGTCGCACCCGACCGGGCTGCCACCCTTACCTCCGCGACGCGCCACCTGATGCGCCTCGACACCTTGGCGCTCACCCGCGACACCAACCCGCTCGCCCACCACGGCGGCTGGGTCCACGCCTTCGAACAGGTCGGCCAGGACCTCGCCCGCCTCGCCCGCGACGGCCACCTCACCCGCGGGCTCCGGGCGGTCCTCGCGCACCACCTCCTCTTCCACGCCAACCGCGCCGGCCTGCCGGTCGACCACCAAGCCGCCATGGCCGCACGGGCGTTGGACTCCGTCTTCCACTCCGATGAGGGCCCCGCGCCCTCGATGCCCACCTTCCGCACCACTACTAGGGTCACCCACATGACTACGCTCAGCAGCGACACCGCTTCCGCCACCCCGACCGCTGAGGAGCTGCGCGCCGCTCTCACCGACCGGCTGCTCGCCCAGGGCGCCATCCGCACCGCCGCGGTGGAGAACGCCTTCCGCACCGTGCCCCGCGAGCGCTTCCTGCCCGGCTTTCCCCTGGAGGCCGCGTACGCGGACAATCCCACCTACACCAAGGCTGACGGCTCCGGCACTCAGATCAGCGCCGCCTCCCAGCCCGCGATCGTCGCCCTGATGCTGGAGCAGCTCGACGGCCGGCCCGGCGAGAGGATCTTCGAGGCCGGAGCGGGCACCGGCGTCAACGCCGCCTACATGGGCCGCATCGTCGGCCCGGACGGGCACGTCGTGGCGGTGGACGTGGACGAGGACCTCGTCGAGGGCGCCCGCAAGCACCTCGTCGACGCCGGCATCACCAATGTCGACGCGGTCCTCGGCGACGGCGCGCTCGGCCACCCGACCGCGGCCCCGTTCGACCGGCTGATCGCCACCGTCAGCACCAGCGAGATGCCCACCCCGTGGCTGGAGCAGGTCAAGCCCACCGGCCGGATCGTGCTGCCGCTGCGGCTTCGCGGCACCGCCAGCCGGGTGATCGCCTTCGAGCGTGGCAAGGACGGCTGGGTGTCGGTTGACGACCAGCTCGCGGTCTTCATGCCGCTGCGCGGCAGCATGGACGACGCCCGCCGCACCGTCCAGCTCACCGGTGAGGGCGACGTCACCCTCCAGGTCCACAAGGACCAGGACGCGGCGGTCGGCGCCTCCATGCTGCTCGGCGTCCTCGACAGCGGACGCCACGAGACCTGGACCGGGGTGACCATCCCCGCCGGTACCACGTACGAGTACCAGGACCTGTGGCTGGCCCTGACCCTGCCCAACTCCTTGATGCGGATGAGCGTCACCGGAGCCGCACGCGAGCGCGGCGTCGCCACCCCGATGTTCGGCTGGGGCGCGATGGCCACGGTCCAGGACGGCTCCCTCGCCTACCTCACCCTGCGCCCCGGCGAGCCCACCGCCGAGGGCCGCAAGACCTACGAAACCGGCGTGATCGGCCACGGCCCCGACGGCGCCGTGCTCGCCGGCCTCGTCGCCGAGCAGATCCGCGTCTGGAACACCGGCTTCCGCGACCACACCCTGCGCATCGCCCTCCCCGACACCCCCGATGCCGCCGACCCGGCGGCCGGCCACTTCGTCCTGGAGCGCCCGAACCACCCGATCACCATCACCTGGGAGTAACCGCCGTGCACCCGACCGGACCCGTCGCCCAGCGCTTCCCGCTGGTCGCCAGGATCCGGCCCGTGTGCCTGCCCCTGAACGCCCGTGTCGGCCGGCTCCGCGAGCTGGCCGACACGGCCTCCCGGCAGGCAGATCCGGGCCAGGCATCCACCGTCTTCAACCAGGCAGCGCTCCTCGCCTCCGATCTCGGCCTGCCCGAGTACGCCCGCGAGCTGTGCCACCGCCACGCCGACCTCTACCTGCCCCGGGGACCGCTACCGGCGATGAGCGCCATCCGCGGACTCGAGCCGATCGTCAACCTCGCCCGCCTCCACATCCGCGTCGGCCACCACCGGCGCGGCCACCAGTTCCTCCTCGACCTCTACCGCGCCGTCACCGCTGCCACGGAGACCGTCCTCGACGGCGTCACCGTCCCGGCCGACCTGACCCAGACCGACCAGCAGCGCGCCGAGGTGCGGGCATGGCTGTGGCGGGTCGTGATCGCGGACGGCACCCGCGCCCTCACCGCCGCCGGCCGCTGGAGCGAGGCCCTGCGCCACATCGAGGAACAACGCGGCATCGGCCGGCGCATCCTCGACGGCCGCCAGGTCGCCGTCCTCGCCCGCGCCACCACCGGCGACCTGCCCGGCGCCCTCGCCCTGCTGGAGGACACCGAGCCCGGCGACCCGTGGGAGGACGCGGTCACCGCCGTGCTCACCGCACTGTGCCGCCCCGGCGACCAGCGGGCAGCCGACCGAGCGATCGGCCACTGCATCGCCTTCCAGCCGGACAAGGGCCTGACCGTCTTCACCACCCGCCTCGCGCTGACCGCCCTCGACGCCGCCGACCCCGACACACCCGCCGCCCGAAACCTCCTCGCCCACCTGACCAGCCGAACGGATGAATCCGGCGACGGCTACGCGCTGCGCGACCTTCTCACCCACGAGGGCGTCCGACGCCATCTCGACCCAGTCCAGGGCGTCACACTCGAACGGGCTCTCGCCGCCCGCGCACTGGGCTCCGCCACCCTGCCGGACGCCCTGCGCAACCGGTTGGAGGAGGCGTTGGAGCACGCGCGCGGAGTGCTCGAAAAGTCCCCGCCCGACCCCGGCTCGCCCAGAGGGAATCCGCTTGAGCGCCCAGGCGAAGTGGCCGGCGGCCAGTAGCGGATCGGCGATCCGCACCAGTCCGTCCGGGCCGTGCGGCCCTCCTCCGCGGCGTCCCAGCGGCTGCACCGCGGCAGTTCTCGACCGGTCTGGCGACGACGTCTGCCCGGAGCGCCGGAAAACCGGTGGAGCCGTCGGAGCAGGGCCCGTACCGTCCCTGGGGTGACCTACCTGAGCCCGTTGGGGTATCTGCTGGGCGTCGAGGGGGCCGCTCTGTTGCGCGGCTTCCGGGAGGGAAGCGCCGACCGGGCGTTCGTCGAGGCCCGGATCGCTGAGGTCCGCGCCTTGCTGGACACACCCGCCCTCGCGCAGGCCGAGGGCGTGACGGCGAGTGAGGACACGATCAGCGCAGCCGACGTCTACCGGTCCTGGGCGCCGCACTACGACGCCCCCGGCAACCAGATGATCGACGTCGAGCAGCCGGTCGTCCGGCGAATCCTTGACGGTCTGCCCGTCGGCTCGGCGCTGGACGCGGCCTGCGGCACCGGCCGTCACACCGGTTACCTGCATGAACTCGGTCACCGCGTGATCGGCGTCGACACCTCACCTGACATGCTCGCGCAGGCCCGCAGGCGCCTGCCGGACGTCGACTTCCACGAGGCCGACCTGCACCGGCTGCCGGTTCCCGACAACGCCGTCGACACCGTCGTCTGCGCGCTCGCTCTGACCCACGTCCCCGACCTCGCCCCCGTGCTGGCGGAGTTCGCGCGGGTCCTACGACCCGGCGGACACCTCGTCATCTCCGACGCCCACCTGCTGGTGTCCTACCTCAGGCCAACCACGGCCCGCCGTCCCGGCCCGGACGGCCGCCCGTCCCTCCTCACCGAGTACCACCGCCCGCTCAGCGCCTACCTCGCCGCGGCCCTCCCGCTCGGCTTCCAGGTCCGACACTGCGAGGAACCCCGCCGCCCGCGCCACTCCTTCGCCCCCGACACCGCCCCGGACCCGCTCCCGACCCAGGTGTCCTGGGACCTGCTGCACTGGTGCCCGGAAGCGTCGGCCGCGGCCTTGGACGATTCCCCGATCGCGGTCGTGTGGCACTTCCAACTGGAAGCTACCGGGAAGAGCTGAGCATCGATCCGTACGGGACCAGATCAACCGGGACGAGCAGGACCATGCACGCGCGCCGAACCTGATCAACGGAGATTTCAGTTCGCTCTCCGTCTCAACCGGTCTGATCGCCACAGGTCACAGCCCCGGACCCGGACCGGCTCCTTTGAGACGGGACAGCGGGGTCTTCGCCCCGTTCGGGTGGTTCGGTTCGGTCTCACTTGACCGGCCTGCCGCCGGACGCGGAAGAGGACGCGTCTCCGCGACCGGAGTACGCCCCGGCCTGGCGGACGCCGGTGGAACACGAGGCCGCCAGGGTCGCGGAGTTGACGCCCGCTGGGCAGCAGATCAGCAAGCGGACCTTCCTGCGGCTGGTGTCGCGTCAGCATGGCAACCGTCGTCCAGGCCCAGCCCTCCCGAGGCGCCGGCGAGTGACAAGTAGCTCGGAGCGTCCGGTCGCTGCCTTCGCCCTGGACGACCGGACGCCCGGCGAGGTCCTCTCCGCGCCGAACGTCACAGGCCTCGGCATCCGCACGTCACGGGCATTGTTGCGCCGAGCACTACTGTTCGCGTGCGGCGTTCCAGACGGAACTCGTTCCGAAGTACGAGTCGTAGAGTTCCTGGACGTCGAGGAGGCTCTCCGGCGGCACCTTGCCGTAGCGGATGCGCTCAAGGTGGCGGAAGTACTCGAAGCGCTCCACTCCGGGCGTGATGATGACCAGCATGTCCGCGATCTCGCCGGGTGCGGCGGCGAAGGCGTGCTGCGTACCGGGCGGTACGACGACGACGTCCCCGCGCTCCGCGGTGACCACTTGGCTGCCGGACAGGAGCTGGGCGGTGCCGTCGAGGACGTAGAACATCTCGGCGGACTTGCCGTGGTGGTGCGGGCGGGCGCCGTCCGCACCCTTGCCGAGGGTGACACGCATGCTGGAGAGTGCACCGCCCGTGGCGGAGCTGTCGACGAGCAACTGGTTGGTTACCGGGCCGCCCCTTCCTACCAATTCGGCGTCGGCAGAGCGCACAACGACGGTTCCGTCGAAGTCGGGGATGAAAAGAGACATCACTTGCTCCTGCAGTATGTGATTGGCCGAGAGGCAGGAGCCACTGAGCCGGCTCCGGTGGCGACCCCCTCGCGCCCTGATCCGGCGACACGCCACAGCCAGGGGCCGCGCACTGTCAGCCGAGTACTGCTACGGCCTCGATCTCGATCTTCAGCTCAGGGCTGACCAACCGGTTGACACCTATATGGCTGCGTGCCGGCCTGTGCTCGCCGAAGAACTCCGCATAGACCCGGTTGACCTCGTTCTGGGCGTCCATATCGGTGTTGAAAATGGTGACCTTGACGATGTCCTGGAGGTCACCGCCGGCCGCCTTCAACGCGATGAGCAGGTTCTCCAGGCAGGCCCGGGTCTGTTCCGCGATGCTGTCGGGCACTGTCGGCTCGGCCTCCCCGTGGGGGTGCTGATGTACGAGCGGATAGGCGGTGGCGCCCGAGAGCCAGACGGTGTCGCCGCGGGTGACGACCGCCGGGGCGAACGGCATCGCATCCACCCCCGTGTCCTCGCGCAACTGTGCGGCCCAGGCCAGGGACTCGGGCGTGACGAACTGCTTCACTGCAGCTCCAAATTTGTATGATGACTGATGAATGATGAGCAGGTGATCAGGATACTCTGGGGTCGGAAGATTGCAACCGGCGGGAAACGGAGCCCCCATGCGCATGATCGGCCGCAGGTCCTCGGTCGACGAGGTCGTCGGACAGCTCATCGAGGCTCTGGCAGAGGGCACATGGGCGATCGGGGACCGGCTGCCGACCGAGCAGCGGCTCACCGAGGAGCTGGGGGTGAGCCGTACCGTGATCCGAGAGGCAGTACGGGCCCTGGTGCACCTGGGCGTACTGGAGACCCGGCAGGGTGCCGGCACCTACGTGGTCTCCACCGCCGACCCCGCCCCCATGCTGCGCCGGTTCGGAACCGCCGACGTACGCGAAGTGTTCGAGGTTCAGCTCGGCTTCGACGTTCAGGCGGCCCAGCTCGCTGCCATCCGCCGCACCGAAGCCGACCTGCGGCGGCTGCGCAGCTTGCTGGCTGCCCGGCATCGCGCCGTCACGCCGGAGGAGTTCGCCCGTGCTGACGCCGGCTTCCACCTGGCCGTGGTGGAGGCGGCAGGCAACAGTGTGCTGTTGGAGTGCTACCGCTTCTTCGTCGGTCGGCTCCACGACAGCCTGCACGCGCTGCGCAGCCAGGACGTGATCCAGGAGAGCGGTGCCGAGCCCCACGACGCGCTGCTGGCGGCGATCGAGGCCGGAGATGAAGCCGCGGCGGCTGCCGCGGCCGCGGCAGCGATCCGCCCCAGCCTCAAGGCACTCACCCCGCCACAGGGCTGAACAAGGGTCTTCCACTCGGGCAAGTGACAGCAACAAGGAGAGCATCCGATGCCGAGTATCGACATCACCGTGTCCCAGGTCCGGCGGCTCCTGGACACCTCGGACGAGGACACGGCCCTGTACGTGTCACGGCACGCCTGCATCCCGTGCGTCGAGGTGGATGCCGCCGCCGCCCACTGGCCGCAGGAGAGAGTCGTCGCGACCCGCGGCGACCTGCTCCACTGGTACGGCGCGGATCACCCCGACCACATCATCGAGGAGTACCTGCCGGAGCTTCAGCGGCGCGCGGACAAAGTGGCGGCCGTCCTCCTCGCGGACACGAGCGTCCGCCCCGTCGTCGGTCACACGGCCATCATCTCCACCACCGCCGAGACCGTGCGGGGCGAGTACTGCGACGTCATGGTGTCCGAGAACACGCTCCACGACTACTGGCAGAGCGACGACGGCCCGGTGGTCATCACGTCCCTCGGACCCGGCATCGCGCTACGCCCGGTCGTCATCGGGGTGCGCATCGACGAGCAGGATGTTCGCGCGAAGGCGGAGCGCGCCGCGGCCGAGGTGCTGCCGGCCCACGGCTGGAGTGTCACCCTCCCGTGGCAGCCGGTCGGCGCCTCCTTCCACGCCTTGGCCGAGCGTGTGGCCTGAGCCCCCACCCAGAGCGTCTCTGCTGGGAATCCGTGCGGGCTGCGGATGACCATGACCAGCTCGATCGAGACGCCCTGCGCACCGCACCGCACCGCGCCGCGGCGCCGCCGGAGAAGGAGCGGGCCGGCCGCGGGAGCGCGTCGAGGGGGCTGGGGAGAATCCGTTCGACCGCATTCAAGAGATCCGACCGGCCGCTCCGGTGGTCGCCACGGTGCGTGGCCTCGGGGCCAGTGCCGTGCGCAGCGCCGGGGTGAGGACGTGACGAGTCTCGGCCGGGGTGAGGGTGGCGAGGGTGGGCAGCGGGTTGAGGTAGCGGGTGTAGATGAGGCCGCCGAGGATCGTCACCACGGCCGTGGCACGGGCAGTAGCGTCCCGGCCGCCGAGAAATTCAACAAGTCGGGCCAGCAGCTCGTGTTCCAGGTATTCGCGGAGCACTTCGGCAGCCTCGTCGCCCTGGGTGGTGAGTTGACGGAAGTCGGCGTCTTCCCACAGGTCCGTCACCGCGTCGATCAGACGGTCGGGGAGGGTGGCCGGCTCGCCGCCGAGGACCTCGTCCACCGCCAGCGCGTTGGCGCACTGGAACTGCATCACGTCCGCGAACAGGCCCTTTTTCGACCCGAAGTGGTACGCGATCAGCGCCGGGTCGACCCCGGCAGCCTCGGCCACCGCGCGCAGGGTGGTGCGCCGATAGCCGCGTTCCAGGAACAACGCGCGGGCCGCCGAGACGATCGACTCGCGGGTCGGCGGGTTGCCGCGGGGGCGGCCACGGGTGCGGGCGGGGGTACGGGCGGAGTTATTCATCGGCGTTGAGCCTTGCGTTTCGTGGTTGGCACAGTCAAGGGCGTTCCAGGACCCACACGAAGGGATGGCCCAACACCATGCGCATCGCAGTCTTCGGCGCCGCCGGACCGACCGGCCGCCACCTCACCGACCAGGCTCTCTCGGCCGGCCACGAGGTCGTCGCCGTGACCCGCCGCGTCGGCTCCGTCGCCGAGCGGCCCGGCCTCACGGTGGCGGTCGCCGACGCCACCGATCCGGCGGCTGTCGACGCCGCGATCGCCGGGACGGACGCCGTCCTGTCCGCGCTGGGCGCGCGCTTCAGCAAGGAGACCATCACCACGTACTCGGCGAGCGCCACCGCCATCACCGGGGCCATGACCCGGCACGGCGTCAAGCGGCTGCTCGCCGTCAGCTCCAGCATCGCCGACCCGAACTGGCGTCCCACCGGCGCGCACTTCTTCAACCACGTGCTCGACCCGCTGGTAAACCGGCGCCTCGGCCGCACCCTCCACGAAGACATGCGCCGCATGGAGGCCGTGATCCGTCAGACGGACCTCGACTGGACCCTCGTCCGACCCTCGGGCCTCTTCGAGCACCCCGTCGTCACGGACTTCCACACCGCCGAGACCAGCGCCGACGGTGTCTTCACCGCCCGTGCCGACCTCGCCGCGAGCATGTTGCGCGAGCTGGAGGAACGGAGGTACGTCCGTGCGCACATGGGCGTCATCACCACGGCCGTGAAGCCGAACATCGCCAAGCTGATCTGGCACGAGGGAGTGAAGAAGAAGTGAGCCGGGCAACCGCCGAACTCTCGGCCGCCACAAGGGCGTTCCTCGATCGGCCCTACACGGCCACCTTCACCACCTTGCGCCCCGACGGCACCCCGCACCTCACCCCGGTCCGCTTCACCTTCGACGCGGCCACCGGCCTGGTCCGGGTGACCACCCGGGCGCGAGCCCGCAAGGCCCGAAACGTGGCGGCGGGCAGCCCGGCGGCCCGCGTCGCGCTCTGTCAGGCGGACGGCTTCCGCTGGGTCACCCTCGAAGGCCGGGCCGCCGTCACCACCGATCCCGCGTGCCTGGCCGAGGCGATCCGCCGCTACACCGCGCGCTACCGCGCGGACCCGCCGGCCCCACCGGACCTGGTCGTCATCGAGATCGCCGTCGACCGCGTCCTGAGCCTCAACCTCTGAATCCCCCGCACCGAAAGCGAAGTGGAACCCCGCGATGCCCACCATCCCCGTCCTCGACTCCACCCTCCACTACCGCGAGTCCGGCGATCCCGACGGGCTTCCGTTCGTCTTCCTCCACGGCAACCCCACCTCCTCCCACCTGTGGCGGAACGTCCTGCCCGGTGTGGCCGCACCCGGCCGCCGCCTGCTGGCCCCCGACCTCATCGGCATGGGCGACTCCGGCAAGCCGGACATCGCCTACTCCTTCGACGACCACGCCCGCTACCTCGACGCCTGGTTCGACGCCCTGGGCCTTGCCGAGGCCGTCCTCGTCGGCCACGACTGGGGCGGCGCGCTCGCCTTCGACCGAGCCGCCCGTCTCCCGGACCGTGTCCGCGGCCTCGCTTTCACCGAGACGATCATCAAGCCGCTGGTCGGCGACGAGTTCCCGGCGGCAGGACGGGAGTTGTTCACTCTCCTGCGCACCCCCGGGGTGGGCGAGGAGATGATCCTGGAGAAGTCGCTGTTCATCGAGGGGCTCCCGCAGACGCTGGCCACGCCGCTCGACCCCGCAGACCTGGAGGTCTACCGCCGCCCCTTCCCGACCCCGCAGAGCCGCCGCCCGGTGCTGGCGTGGACGCGCATGATGCCGCTGGACGGCAAGCCCGCCGATGTCGTGGCCCGCGTCGAGCACTACGACGACTGGCTGGCCACCAGCCCCGAAGTCCCCAAGCTGCTCGCCGCGTTCGAGCCTGGCCCGGGCGCGATGACCGACCAGGGTGCGGTGGCCTGGTGCGAGAAGAACATCGCGGGCCTGGAGGTCTCTCGCCACGGCCCGGCCGGCCACCACTCCCCGGAGGACCGCCCCAAGGAGCTGGCCGCGTCGATCAACGCCTGGGCGGACCGCCACGGGCTGGTACGCGGGTAGGTGTCCTCGACCACGGCGGGTGCCGGCCGTCCCGGGGCGGCTGAGCTGTCGCCCACGGGTGTGCGGTCGAGTCGGTCGTCTCCCCTACCGATCCCCTACCGATCCGCGATGATCAGGCCCGTGGTGGCGCGCCGGCGGTCGTGGGTGGCCATCCGCGGGGGAACTGCGGGCGCCGGCGCGACGTCGTCGCACCGGATGATCGACACGGCGACGAGCAGCCCCTGACGGTGACGGAGAAGCACCCCGAGAACGCGCGTCGCCCCCGTGCCCGGGGTGGGCATGGGGGCGATGGGGTGATCGTTTTACGGGTGACCCGCGATGAGGTCCGCAGCGGCGCCCGCGACGGTGGCCACGTAGCCGGCGGTGACCACCGCCGAGACCACTCCTCATGATTTCATTGCGTAAGCATTCGGCTACGCAGAGACCGGAGACTTCCCGTCACAGGATGGAGCCCGCCCCCATGCGTGTTCATCAAGTGACACCCGGCCGCGACTTCGCCGTCCTGCGGCAGGTCACCACCGCCTCCTGACTCGGCGCACGGCATCAGCGGCAAGGCACCGGCACCGGCACCGGCACCGACATACGCGTGACCGCCGGGAGGCGCATGCGCGCGTCCCCGTCTCGATCAGCGGACTGCTGCCCCGCCCGCCGATGTTCGGACGGCCGAACCAGGACGGTCCGCATCATCAGCAGCCCGGCGGCCGGTTGAGGAGGTCGTAGGCGGTAGCTGGGGCTCCGTCGGTGTCCGGAACGGTGCTCGCACCGACCGCCTCGACGAAGGCGAGGACCGCAGGGTCGGGGACCTCTGACGGCCAGGCGAGCACGACTCGGCTCGGCGGGTAGTCGGTCAGCGGGACGAAGGCGACGCCCTCGGTTCGGTGGCGGTGGATCGCGCCGGCGGGGAGGATGCCGACGGCACCCTGCCACACGATGGCGTGCAGGCACTCCGACACGGTGCGGACCACCGGCCCCGAGCCGGCGCCCGCAGACCGCTCCACCGCCTCGCCGCCGTCGGCCTCGCCGAGCCAGTACCGCCGCCAGGCGGCGTCGGCGTCCTGGGGCAGGCGGATCCACGGTCGGCCCAGCAGGTCGTCGACCCGCAGACGGGACCGCCGCGCCACGGGGTCGTCCGCCGCAACCGCCGCGACCAGTGGCTCGGTCTCCAGCAGCCGGACCGTGAGGCCTGCGGTGTCGAACGGGAGCCGAGTCAGAGCGACGTCGACCCGACCGGAGCGCAGCCCCGCCGTCGGGTCGCTGATGTCCGCCTCGCACAGCCGTACTTGAGCGTCGGGATGGGTCCGGCGGAAGGCTGCGGCCGCGCGGGGGCCGAATTCGAGGCCGGCTCCGGCAACGGTGCCCACCACGATGGTGCGCCGCCGGCCCGTCTCCCGTACCCGTTCCCGCGCCCGCTCCGTAGCGTCGAGCAACTCCCTTGCCTCGCCCAGCAGAACGGAACCGGCCTCGGTGAGCCGTACGCCCTGCGCGGACCGTTGGAACAACTGACAGCCGAGCTCGTTCTCAAGCTCACGTATGCGCTGACTGAGCGGGGGCTGCGACATGTGCAGCCGCGCAGCCGCGCGACCGAAGTGCAACTCCTCGGCCACGGCGACGAAATACCGCAGGCGGCGAAGATCCATACGTGCACCATATCGAGACGGTCCGAGGACTACCGAAACAGTCTTGGACGGCCGTACGGGTGCGCTGGTGAGCTGGTCCCGGGCGATCGAACGGTTCGCGCCCTACTCCCGCTCACCAACGGAGGCACTCGCATGCACCAGCACAGCCACGGCTACGCCGAGCCGTCCGACCTGCGACGCGCCCGGCAGGTCGGTCGCCTCGCTCCCGAGGAGTTCGCCGCCTGGCAGTCGTTCCAGGAGGTCGTCGACCGCGGAGACGGCTCCGTGCCACGCAAGTACCGTGAACTCGTGGCGATCGCCGTGGCACTGACCACCCAGTGCTCGTACTGCCTGGACGTGCACACCGCCCAGGCCCGCCGACACGGCGTCACCCCCGAGGAACTCGCGGAGGTCATCTTCGTCGCCGCATCGGTGCGTGCCGGCGGGACGCTGGCTCATGGCCTGCAGGCGATGAAGCTCTACGACGGCCACTCGGTCCCGGTCACGTCGTCACCCTCGTAGGCCATGCCACGCACCACCTCTGACCGGCGAACCCACGTGATCACCAGGGCTTCGGAACGCCCCTGCCCGGGATGCGCGCGTGGTCCGGAGTTGTGTGTCGAAGTGCCCAGGGGCCGGCCGCGAATACCGGGCGCGGCCGGCACGGCGAAGGCGCCGCCCCCCGAGGAGCCGGCGCCCTCCCTCCCTCCTGGGGGCTCGTTGCGCCGGCTTCGATCGGTCCGTCGCCGACGGCATGGGACGTTCGGGTGAGATCCGGGCCGGCGATCCGTATACACACCAGATGAACGCTCCGTGGCGGGCGCCGCCTGCCAGTCTGTCCCTCACCTGCCCGGCCCCGTGGAGGACCTCCGTGCCGGGGAACGAGCACGACGAGACGCGCGGTGGCGTCCGTGGATGGGAGCAGCGGTGCCGAACAGAGTGTGCCTGTACTCCAGTGAGCCGTTGCGGCCGGGCGAGGACATCCTGGTGTACTACGAGACGGACGTGCCGGGTCAGCACCGGGTCGCGCTGTATCCGAAGGGCACAGGGTCGCTGTCCGACTTCCTCACCTACCAGCCCGCGCCCGACCGGGCCGGTACCGTCCGGTTCTCCGGCACGTCCACCGACTCCCCGGGGGAGTCGATCGCACCGGGTTCCTACGTGGTCAGGCTGTTGGCCCACCCCGTGGACGGCGAACCGGCGGCGGTGCCACCGCTGCCGGTGCCGGAGGCGGAGTTCGAACTGCTCGACAGCCCCCACTTCCTGGTGGACTCCCTCACCACCGCCAACACCGTCGTCGGCGAACGGTGCACGGTCCCCGTGGGGCGCCTCCTGAAGACCTTCCAGCGCACCGTCAGGTACGAGAAGCACAGCGGGGACGACTGGCTGGCCGTCGACGCCGTCTCCGGGACCGTCACGGCCGACCCGCCGGTGACGGCCGCGGGGCGAGCCGGGCACATCGTGGTCACGGCACGCGACGACGCCGAACCGCCCCGCACCACGAGCGTCGCCGTCACCGTCCCCGTGCGCGCCGCCTGGGCCCCGAGAGCCGACCAACTGCGGGTCGCCACCTGGAACCTGTGGTACGACGCGACGCAGGTCTGGAACGGCGAGGACAAGGTGCTGCGCTTCCTGCTCGAACAGGACGTCGACCTGGTGGCCTTCCAGGAGGTGCACCGCTACCAGGAACCGGGTACGGCCCGGCGGCTCGCCGAGGCGCTGGGCTGGTACGTCCACGAGTACCCGCGCATCCACGACGACCCCGGGGACGACAAGGACGTGGCCCTGATCAGCCGCTACCCCATCGACCTGGTCGGCAGCGGTCACGACACCGAGTTCCTGCGCTCCGTCGTCCGGATCGGCGACCTGACCGTCCAGGTGTGCACCGTGCACCTGGACTACCAGTCGTACGGCCCGGACGCGGCGCCGATCGGCAAGCGCCGCTACACCCGGGAAGTCGACGACATGGAGCTGGAGTCCAAGCGCCAGGACGAGATGGAGAAGATCCTCGGCAAGCTGCACGACTGGATCACGGACGCCGACGAGAGCCCCGTCATCCTCCTGGGCGACTTCAACTGCCCGTCCCACCTGGACTGGACCCCCGACATGGCGGACGTGCCCCGGGTCGGCTGGCCGGCCACCTACCTGCTGCAGTCGGCGGGCTTCGAGGACTCGTACCGCGCCGTCCACCCCGACGCCGACGCGCACCCCGGCCTCACCTGGTCCCCCACCGCCCTGTGGCGCACGGCCCTGGACCGCGTCGAACCACAGGACCGCATCGACTTCATCTTCCACCGCGGCCGCAAGCTCCGGGCCCTGGCCTCCCGCGCCTGGGTGACCGGTCACAACGTCCCGGCGGTGGAACACCCTTCCTGGAAGCAGCCGCCGCGCTTCCACTTCAACGACTGGCCCTCCGACCACGCCGCCGTCATCACCACGTACCGGATCGACCACGACTGAAGCCGCGGGCTCCGTGGGCGGTCGCCCGTCGCGGCGACGACCGGGGGGCGATCGCCGGGCCCCTGGAGGCGTGCGCCCGTCTCGGGGTCGAGGCCCGGCCTGAGGCGGACCGGCCTCGCACGGAGGGCGAGGCCGGTCCGCGCCCGCTGACTCCCCCCGCCCCGGCCCTCAGGAGCCGGCGATGGCGGTCAGGACCCGGGTGCGGGCCGCCTTCGCTGCGGGCAGGACGGCCGCCGCCAGGCCGGCCAGGGCCGCGCCGACGAGCACGGCCAGGATCGTGGTCCACGGGATACTGAGCGCGGTGATCCCGTAGAGGGTCAGGACCTTCTGTCCGGCGATGCCCCAGGCCAGGCCGAGGCCCAGGCCCAGCAGGGCGCCGTGCACGGCGATCAGGACGGATTCCAGGCGGACCATCCGGCCGACCTGACCCCGGGAGGTGCCAACCGCGCGCAGCAGGCCGATCTCGCGGGTGCGTTCGATCACCGACAGGGCGAGGGTGTTGACGACGCCGAGGACGGCGATGACGATCGCGAGGCCGAGCAGGCCGTAGACCAGGTAGAGGACGGTGTCGACCTGGCCGGTGATCGACTTCTTGTAGTCGGCCTGGCTCTGCACGGTCACCTGGGGGTGGCTCGCGAGCGCGCTGTCCAGCGCGGCCTGGACCTTCGAGTGGTCTGCGCCGGGTGCGGTGTTGAGGTAGAGGGTGAAGTCCTGGGCCTCGGGCGCGTACTTGGTGAGGGTGTCGAGGGACACCTCCCAGCTGCCGCCGTCCTTGCCCGCGCCCGCCGGGGGCTTGGAGATGGCGCCGACGGTCAGGGTGCCCACGTTGCCGTTGAGGAAGTGGAGTTCGACCTGTGAGCCGACCGAGAGGTGGTCGGCGGCGGCGGTGGTCTGGTCGACCATCACCTTGCCGGCCGCGACGTCGGCGGTGGAGCCCTGGACGTACTGCGGCTTGACGGCCTGGTCGACGGTGGCGACGTCCACACCGGAGACGACGAGCTGGAAGCCGTTCAGATGGGCCACCGCATACCGCTGTCGGGTGACGGCCTGGACGCCGGGGATGGCCTTGACCTTGTCGGTGACCTCGTGGCCGATCGGGGTGGCGCCGTTGCCGGAGAGGACGTAGTCGGCGCCGAAGGTGTTGTCGACGTCCTTGTCCACGGAGGTGGTGAGCGAGGCGGCGAGGACGGCCACGGCTCCGACCAGGGACAGGCTGATCATCAGCGCGCCGGCGGTGGCGCCGGTGCGGCGGGGGTTGCGGACGGCGTTGAGGCGGCTCATCCGGCCGACCGCGCCGAAGAGTGCCGGGTACGGCGCTCCGAGCCCGTGGACGATCACGCGGGAGAGCGCCGGGCCGAGCACGACCAGGGCGAGGAGCGAGGTGACGATGCCGCTGCCGAGCAGGGCGCCCGCCGTGATGATGGTGGCGTGGTGGGTGGCAGCGCCGTACAGCAGGCCTCCGCCGGCCGCGAGCAGCACTGCGCCGAGCGCCGTGCGGCGGCCGAGCTTCGGGGCGGGCGGGGTGGCGGCCTCGCGCAGGGCGGCCATCGGGGAGATCCGGGCGGCGCGCCGGGCCGGGAGGTAGGCGGCGAGCAGCGTGACGAGCACGCCGACGGCGTAAGCGGCGGCCGGGGTGACGGGGTTGATGACCAGGGCGGTGCCGGACAGGTCGACGCCGAAGCCGGAGATCAGCGATGTGAGGCCGGCGGCCAGGGCGATGCCGGTGCCGAGGCCGAGGGTGGAGCCGATGACGCCGAGGAGCAGCGCCTCGGTGAGGACCGAGCGCAGCACTTGGCCGCGTCCGGCGCCGAGGGCGCGCAGGAGGCCGAGTTCGCGGGTGCGCTGGGCGACGAGCATGGAGAAGGTGTTGAGGATCAGGAAGATGCCGACCAGGACGGCGAGTCCGGCGAAGCCGAGCAGGGCCGTGGTGACGACGCCGAGGAAGGAGCTGATCTGCTGGGCGGCGGTGGTGGCCTGCTGTTCCTTGGTGGCCACCGAGTAGCCGTCGCCGAGGGCGGCCTTGATCGCGGTCTGGGCGGTGGTGTGGCTGGTGCCGGGGGCGGTGTCGACGGTGATGCCGGTGAACTGGTCGGGCTTGCCGAGCAGTTGCTTCTGCGCGGTGGCGGTGTCGACGTAGGCCATGGTCACGCCGGGGTTGCCGGTCCGGTAGGTGACGATGCCGACCAGGGTGCCCGGCACGGAGCCGGTGGGGGTGAGGATGTGCAGCGGGTCGCCGAGGTGGATGTTCTTGTGCAGGGTGCTGGCCTGGTCGAGGACGATCTCGCCGGCCTTGGTGGGGGCGTGGCCCTGCGCGAGGTGGATCTGGGGGTCGTCGTACCAGTTCTGGCCGAACGTCGGGGCGCCGGTGGTGGGGCCGACGGGCTTGTCGTCCTTGTCGACGACGGTGAGGTTCTGCAGGCTCACCTGGCCGTGCGCGGCCTTGACACCGGGGACGGCGGCGGCCTTGGCCACGGCGCTCGCGGGGAGGGTGGGGGTCTCGCCGGACAGTCCGCGGTCCTCGACCTCGGGGGTGAAGGCCTGCCTGGGCTTGACGGTGACATCGGCGGCGGTCGAGCCGGCGATGTTGGTGAAGGCGACGTTGATGGTGTCGGAGAACACCAGGGTGCCGCAGACGAAGGCGACGCCGAGCAGGACGGCGAGGGTGGACAGCGCCATCCGGGCCTTGTGGGCGAGGAAGGTGCGGATGCTTGCCTTGATCATCGTCAGCTGGTCCGTCCGGCGCCGTCGAACTCGTGCATCCGGTCGAGCACCGAGTCCGCCGTGGGGTCGGACAGTTCGTCGACGATCCGGCCGTCCGCGAGGAACAGGACACGGTCGGCGTAGGAGGCGGCGACCGGGTCGTGGGTGACCATCACGATGGTCTGCCCGAGGTCGTCCACCGAGCTGCGCAGGAAGGAGAGGATCTCGGCTCCGGCCCGGGAGTCCAGGTTGCCGGTGGGCTCGTCCGCGAAGATGATCTCCGGCTTGCCCGCCAGGGCGCGGGCGCAGGCGACGCGCTGCTGCTGGCCGCCGGACAGCTCGGCGGGCCGGTGCTTCAGCCGCCCGGTGAGGCCGACGGTGTCGATCACCCGGTCCACCCACGCCTGTTCGGGCCTGCGGCCGGCGATGTCCATCGGCAGCGTGATGTTCTCCAACGCGGTGAGGGTGGGAAGCAGGTTGAAGGCCTGGAAGATGAAGCCGATCTTGTCCCGGCGCAGCTGGGTGAGCTTCTTGTCCTTCAGTCCGGTCATCTCGGTGTCGCCGATGAAGACGTGCCCGCCGGTGGCGGTGTCGAGGCCGGCCAGGCAGTGCATGAGAGTGGACTTGCCGGAGCCGGAGGGGCCCATGATCGCGAGGAACTCGCCGCGCGGCACGGTCACGCCGACCGCGTCCAGGGCGACGACCCGTGTCTCGCCGGAACCGTAGGCCTTGGTCAGGTCCTCGGCGCGGGCCGCGATGGTCCGGGGCGGGGCACCGGTCGCCGTTGCTGTGCTCACGGGGCACGTCCTCCTGGGGTTCGCCGCCCGCAGGGGGCGCACGCGGGCATGGCAGACTGCTGGGGGAAGGAAGTAACTTCTACGAGAGAACGTAGAACTTCTACGTGGAATGTAGAAGATGATGCCGGAGGTGACCAAGTCCGTGGGCGTACACGAACCCACCGCAGCCACGGGGCGGGGCCGGGGCGAGCTGGAGGCGGAGATCCTCGCGGCTCTGCGCCGGGCGGCCCCCGACGCCCTGACGCCCGGTGAGGTCCTCGAACGCGTCGACCCCAAGCTCGCCTACACCACCGTCGTCACCGCCCTGACCCGCATGCACGACAAGGGCCGGCTGAACCGGGCCAAGCGCGGCCGGGCGTTCGCCTACGCCGCCGCCGACGACGACGACACCGGCCTCGCCGCCCGCAAGATGCGCCGGGTCCTGGAGGGCGGGAGCGACCGCGAAGCCGTCCTGACCCGTTTCGTCGACGAACTGTCCGACGCCGACGAGGACTTCCTCCGCCGGCTCCTGGACAGCGGGAAGTAGGTCCGACCCGATGCGCGTCGCCGTCTACCTGCCGCTGCTCTTCCCACTCCTGGCCGCCCTGCTCGCCCGGCCGGCCGGAGAGAAGCTGCCACCCCGCCAGGCGACCTGGCTGCTCACCGTCGGCGCCCTGGTGCTGGCCGCCGGCAGCACGGCGGCACTCGGCATGCTCGCGATCACCGGCCTGATCCGCATCCCCCTCCTCGCCCGGCTCGCCCAGGACCACTGGTCACCGACCGCGGCCCAGCACCACGACCCCGCGTCCTTCTCCGCGGCCGTCCTCGCCGGCACGCTGCTGTCCGCCCTCGCCGCTACGGCCGGCCGCATGCTCTGGCACCGGACCCGCACTCTCGTCCAGGCCGCGCGCGAGGCCGCCTGCCTGCCCGGCCGCGACCAGCTCGTCATCGTCGACGATCCGGCCGCCGAGGCCTACGCCATCCCCGGACGCCCCGGCCGTATCGTCGTCTCCACCGGCATGCTGGACGCCCTCGACCCGGCCGAGCACCGGATCCTGCTCGCCCACGAACGCGCACACCTCACCCACCACCACTACCTGTTCGTCGCCCTCGCCCAACTCGCCGCCGCCGCCAACCCCCTCCTGCGCCCACTGGCCAGCACCGTCACCTTCACCATCGAACGCTGGGCCGACGAGGACGCCGCCACCACCATCAGCGACCGCGAGCAGGTCGCCCGCACCATCGGCAAAGCCGCCCTCGCCGCCCGCAGCACCCGCGCCCGCAGCCGCATCCCCGCCGCGGCCCTCGGCCTGCTCGGCCGCCTGCGGCCCAGCCGCCTCGGCCCCGTCCCCCGCCGCGTCACCGCCCTGCTCGCCCCCGCCCCGCGCCACCACGCCTGGTCCGCCCTCGCCCTCGCCGGCCTCGTCACGGCCACCGTCCTGTGCGCCACGGAAGCCGCCCACGACCTCGAAACCCTCCTCGAACTGGCCAAGCACGCAGCTGCACGCGCCAGCTGATGCGACACCGCCCGCCAGGGCGGCAAACCGCTGGCTCCGAGACCCACCGCAGTCCGAAGAAGGACGGCCGTCGCGGCGGGCTGCAGGTACCCGCGTGCGCGTGTGGGGCGGGCGCCGAGCACCACGCTCGACGCCCGCCCCACACGGCACCGGTCCGCCCCGTGGCCGGGATCAGCGCCAGAAGACGACCGTGCCCCCGCCCCGCAGACCCGTCAGACCCGAGCGTTCGCACCTCTCGGGGCTGGTGGTGCCGCCCTCGACGGTCGCGAGGAAGTGGTCGCCCGCGAAGGCACCGGACTCCACGGTGCCCTGCTCCCTGATCAGGGCTTCGCCGTCCTGGCGGCTGTCGAGGCTCGGCCTGGCGGTGATGCGGCTCTTCTCCCCGTTGCTCCAGGACACTTCGAAGGTGACGGAGCCACTGCCGGTGTCCGCCGAGTTGCAGCTCACGATCTCCGTACCGACCAGCCGGACGGAGCCGTCGCCCGTTGCCGTGTCCTGGTTGTTGCCGTCCTTGCAGCCGGTCCAGGCGGCGTGTCCGACGGTTCTGACCTCGTGCGGGGAGTCGGTCACCGGAGGATCGAACCTCACGGCACCCGAGGCGTTGCACGCGGCGTCGATGACTGCCGCACGGGTGTGGGGCGTCGATGCCGAGGCCGCCGGGCCGGTCGCGAGGAGCAGCGCGGCACCGGCGGCCACCACGACGGTCCGGGCTCGCGGCGAGAGGTTGCGGGTACGTCGGCCGGCTGTTCGGGCCTGGCGCGGGTTCTGCACGGGTCCATCTCCTTCCGGACGCCACGCGGGCGTCCCCTGGACAGCTGCGGAGCGTGTCGGACCGGCGGCCCGCCGCGGCTTCTCCGCACCACCGTCATGTAACCCGTGCGAGGGAACAGTCTGTCTTCGGATGATCAGTTTCACCTTCCCGGCCCAGCGCCTCCCTTTGGCCCACACTCCGCCACGCCGGCCGGCGACCGGAGCTCGCAGCTGTCGAGCGCGGTCTCGGCCGACGGCTCGCAGCCCCAGGCGGCCGACGGCTCGCAGCCCCAGGGCCCTCCCCCGCACCGCCGAGGGAACGTCAGCTGCGCGGCCGAGAGTGACCTTCACCCCCGGTCCGGAGCGGCCGCGCTCCGGGTGCAGCGCGGCTCGCCGTCGGGGCCGAGGAGCAGAAGCGTCACAGCAGGAAGTTCAGTCGCTCCGGGAAGCGACGGCGCGCCGAGCGGGTCGCCGGCAGTCGGAGGCTGATCAGCGCCCTGGCCTGGTTCTGGCGTTCAGCGCGCCTCGTCGTCCCCGTCCACCGCCGGCGACAGTTGAACACGCGAGCCCACGAGCCCGTCAGCGGCGCTCACTGCCCGCCGGCGAAGGGGTGGTGGTGGCGTCGATCGCGCCGGCAGAAGGTTTGAATCCCCTGGTGATGAGCCAGATGGCCAGGGTCAACTCCCAGGCGAACACCGGGATCGCGGTGAGCGATCCCACCCCCGAGACCTGCGGGTAGAGGCCGAACAACTCGGCTATCGCGGAGGCGAAGATCAGCGGGCCGCCGATCAGCCCCAGCACGGCGATGAAGCGCGGCACGAGCTGCGAGCGGTACATCAGACAGGCCATCACCACCGTGTTGGCTCCGCAGACGAAGTTGGGCCCGAGCAGGAATGTCCAGTCATGGACGGCGACCAGCGCTCTGCCTGTGACGAGGAGCGAGGCCGGATCCGCACCCTGCGGCGGACTCTGACGAAGCGTCACGACCGCGAGGAGGCTGACAATGCCGACGGTGATGACGGCGGCCTCCAGGGTGCGAAGGGCGACGTAACCGACGGCGAGGCCTTCGCTGTGCCGCCGGGCGACGGGGAACAGCGTGAACGCGGTGCCGACGATCGCGATGGCGAGAACCACCTCGAACAGGGCGCCCAGAAGCACCCGGGTGTCCGCGCCGCGGCCGGCGATGTAGTCGGCGTTGTGCAGCACCGGGCCGTACAGGATGAGCCCGCCGATCGAGGTGACGTGGGTGACGAGGTAGCACACGCCCGCCGCTGTCGCGAGCTTCCTTGGTGAGGCCACCGGGACTCCTTGGGTGAGGTGGAACGCGCCACTCAGGTGTACGCCGTACACCTGTGCGCCAAGGTAGGGTGTACCGCGTACACCTGTCAAGGATGGATCGGCGACGACCGGTCGAACGGGAGGTGGTCAGCAGATGGCCCAGCAGACAGCGGCGGCACGCCGGACGCCCCTCAACCGGGAGCGTGTGCTGCGTGCCGCCGTCGCACTCGCCGACCGCGCCGGCATCGAGGCGTTGAGCATGCGCAGCCTGGCGCACGAGCTGGACGTCGTGCCGATGGCGCTCTACAAGCATGTGGCCAACAAGGAGCAGCTCCTCGACGGCATGGTGGATGTCATCGTCGGCGAGATCGAGCCCCCGGCCGCCGACACGGACTGGAAGAGCGCGATCCGCCGTCGCATCCTCTCGGCACGACGAGCACTACTGCGCCATCTCTGGGCCTCGCGCGTCATCGAGTCCCGAACCAGCCCGACCCCCGGCGTACTCGACTACCTGAACTCGGTCATCGGCATGTTCCGGGCCGGGGGGCTGTCCGCCGACCTCACCCACCACGCGATGCATGCCCTGGGAAGCCGCGTCTGGGGGTTCACCCAGGAACTGTTCCCGGCCTCGCCGAGCCCGGCTCCGGCCGACGCCGACCCGCAGGCGCAGGCGGCCCTGCTCGGTGAGATGGCCGCCCGGTACCCGCACATCGTCGAGATCGTGCTGGCTCGCCCGCACGACAGCGAATCGGTCGTGGGCCAGGGCTGTGACGACCAGTTCGAGTTCGAGTTCGCCCTGGACCTCCTGCTGGACGGCTTCGAACGACTCCACCGGCAGGGCTGGACGTCCGCCGAGCGACTCTGACGCGCCGGCAGTATCTGCCGGTTGGAGTGCAACAGTCCTCCCCCCACCGCTCTGATGCCGCCGGCACACCTCGGCCGGTGCCAGGCCGGTCCTCCCGTATAGCATCCGCCTTTGCCGCCCGCTGGGCGGTTCGTACGGTGTGTGCTGGGGGGATGCATGCAGTTCAGTTTGCTCGGCCCGTTGGCTGTCAGGCAGGACGGGCGGGTGCTCGCGCTGGGTGGTGCCAAGCGGCGCGCGCTGCTGGCCGCGTTGGCGTTCCAGGCCAATCGCGTGGTGTCCCAACGCGACCTGCAGGACGCCCTCTGGGGTGAGGAGCCGCCCGCGACCGCAGCCGACTCGCTGCGCAACCACCTGGCGCGGCTCCGGTCGACGCTGGGCGCCGAAGGGCCGTCACGGCTGACATCCACACCCAGGGGCGTGTTGCTTCGTGTGGCCGAGGGGGAGTCGGACGTCCAGGAGTTCGCCGATCTGACAGCTCAGGCCCAGGACGCCCGAACCAGGCGCGACTGGCGGACCGTCAGTCAGCGGACCGGGGCCGCGCTGGCGCTGTGGCGGGGCGAGCCGCTGTCGGACCTGCCGGTACTCCATGGGCTGGCCGCGGAGGTGCGGGACCTGGGCCAGGGCCGTCTCCAGACGCTGGAATGGCACTTCGAGGCCGAGCTGCACCTGGGGCGGCACGCCGAAACGGCGCCCTCGGCCCCGCGCCGGCCGGTCCGATCACGGTGGGCAAGAACGCCGACGGCCGGCTGGAGATCTTCTACGACCAGGGCGGCACGGCGCAGGTGGCGACGCAGTACGTGCAGTCCGACGGCACCTGGACGACCTCGCCCAGCCCGATGGGCGGACCGGTCAGCGCGGAGGGCGTGTCCGTGGTCACCGGTGGCGACGGCCGGATGACGGTGGCCACCCGCAACGGCGGTGGCGGGGTCAGCACGACCTCGCAGACCGCGGCCGACACGGGCTTCGCGAGCACCTGGCCGGATCTCGGAAACGTGATCGTCGGAGCGCCTTCGGTCACCCTCGACGGCGCCGACCGCGAGACGGTCCTGGCCCTCGGTCGCGACGCCGCTCTGCACGTCAGCAGGCAGACCGCGGCCGGGACGGACAAGCCGTTCGGCGCTTGGCAGTTGGCCGGCAACTGACCTGCCGCGGCGCGGCCGCGCGGGCAGGCCGGCGGCCGTCCGTGACAGCCGGCAGGGCCGGAAAACGGTGACCGCGATCAGCGCGGCGCGCCGGTGTCCTCTTCGACGGCACGGCGCGCCGCTTCGTCTTGCTGACCGGTCTGCCCGGAGCATCTGGCAGCATGCGGTGGGACCAGTACCGTGATCGAAAGCAGGCACGATGAACCGCACCGAACTCGTGGCAGCCATCTCCGAGCGGGTCGGCCTTCCCAAGAAGGACGCCGACGCCGTCCTCTCGGCGTTCGCGGAGATCGCCGGAGAGATCGTCTTCAAAGGCGACGAGAAGCTGCTGATCCCCGGCTTCCTGACGCTGGAGCGCACCCACCGCGCTGCCCGTAAGGCCCGCAACCCGCAGACCGGGGAGCCGATCGAGATTCCGGCCGGCTACAGCGTCAAGGCCACGGCCGGCTCCAAGCTCAAGGAAGCCGTGAAGTAGCGGCAGCCGCGGCCCGGGTGCCCAGAAGGCCCCGGGCCGCGGTCGGCGGAATCCCGCACTGCGCCGGATCGAGGCAGAACATGCGGATCCCGGGGCGGCGCCGCCGATCCGGGTCAGTTGCGGAGCAGGACCCAGGAGCCCAGGCCCGCGCAGCCCGCACGGTTGTAGGTGCCCAGGTGGTAGCCGGCCGGGACCGTGTTGCCGGGGCAGATCGACAGCCCGGGCGCAGCCAGCTGCTGGAACCAGGAGCCGATGCCGCGGCAACCGGTGCTGGAGTGGCCGGTCATGACGTACCCGGCCGGGATCGGCGAGCCCGCGCAGGTCCAGACGCCGTCCGTGACCACTCGCATGAGCCAGGCGTCCCCGAGACAGGTGTTGCTGCTGGGGTTGTGGTCGGTGAGCACGTAGCCCGCCGGGATCGGCGAGCTGGCGCAGATCCACAGCGGGTCCTGCGGGGGCTGCACGTAGGAGCCGCCGGCTCCGCTGCAGCGGGTGGCGTCGTACGCGGTGATGACGTGGCCGGGCGGCACGGGCGTCCCCCGGCAGATCCAGCCGATGCCGGCCAGTTGGGCGGACGGGGCGGAGGAGGCGGAGGCAGCGGGTGGCACCGCGGCGGGCGCGGCGCTCGCCGTGCCCGCCGCGGTGCCGGTGAGGACGGCCGCCAGCAGCGCGACCACCCCCGCCACGGCGGCGAGCCGGCCCCCGAGGGCAGCCCAGGACGAACGGTCCAGCAGTCGGTGATGTCTTCTGATCACGTCACACCACTCCCATCAGCAGGTCCGTGCGGCACCGCACGACGGCCGTACGGTGCCGGATTGTGGAGCTGCCGCGACCCTAACCGGGGCCGACGCGGCCGATTTGTTCACGGCATGGACACATCACCATGTTGTCCGGAACTGCGCGTCGGATGCCCGCAATCCCGCCCTTGACGGGAGGAACCGGCCCCGCCCGCGCTCGCGGGAAGCCGGCCCCGTCGACTTCGCGGCGTGCCCGCCGCCGGCGGGACGGCACGGGCGTCACCATCGCTTCCCCCGTGTCCGGCCGCCTCGCGCAGGGAGACCCAGATGCCAGACCGTGAACCGAAGTCGCGCCCGGCCGGCCCGGCGGCTGTTCCCCTGGGAGCCGGGACCCGGCGGTGGCTCTTCCGTCCACCCCGGCGCCACGGCGAGGTCGACGCCGGGCGCAGCGTCAGCTTTCTGGAGCTGTTCTACGACCTCGTCTACGTGGTGCTGGTCGGTCAGGCGGCGCACGCGCTCGCGCAGGACGTCTCCTGGCGGGGTGCGGGGACGTTCGCGGTGGTGTTCGGGCTGGTGTGGATCGCGTGGCTGAACGGGTCGCTGTTCTACGAGATGCACGGCCGCGAGGACGGGCACACCCGCTCGCTGGTGTTCGTGCAGATGCTGCTGCTGGCGCTGATGGCGGTCTACACCGGCCACGCCGGTGGCGGGGACGGCCGCACCCTGGCGGTGCTGTACGCGGTGCTGCTGGCCCTGCTGGGCTACCAGTGGTTCTCGGTGTACCGGCAGGACCCGCCGGAGCTGCGTGCGACGCCCCGACGCTACCTGGCCGCCGTGGCCGCGGGCATCGTCGTGATCGCGGGGTCGGCTCCGATGTCGCCCGGCGGCCGGCTCGTCGCGTGGGCGGTGTTCGTGGTCGGGTGGTGCGCCGTGGCGTGCGCCGTCATCGCGGTGTGGCGCAGGGGACCGAGCTACGACGTCGTGACCGACCCGATGGTCGAGCGGTTCGGGCTGTTCATCATCATCGTCCTCGGCGAGGTCGTCATCGGCGTCGTGGACGGCCTGACCGGCACCGAACGCGGCACACGCGCGGCGGCTACGGGGCTGCTCGGGCTCACGATCGGCTTCGGCTTCTGGTGGAACCACGCCGACCTCGTGGCCGGGCGGAAGCCCCGCGAGACCGGCCGGAGCCTGGCGACGTGGATCTTCGCCCACCTCCCGCTGACCATGGCCGTGGCGGCCTCCGGCGCGGGCATGGTCGCACTCGTCGAACACGCCGCCGACCACCGCACACCCGTCCCGGTGAGCTGGCTGACCGCCGGGTCAGTGGCCGTCATGCTGCTCACCACCGTGATCCTCCTGCCCACCCTGACGGACTACCACCGCTACGCCCGCGCCTACCGGGCGGTGCGGGCCGCGCTCGTCCTGGCCGCCGCCGTCGCCCTCATCGCCGGATGGTCGCGCCCCGCCCCCTGGCTCCTCGCGCTCACCCTGGCGCTCCTCCTGCTGGCGACCTGGGTCTTCGCGTTCCTCCGATGGCTGCGCGAAGGCTCCCTGATCAACGAGCGGCCGACCGACTGACACCGATCGGCCCCGGGGCGGAACACGTAGGCGGTCGTGGGCAGCACCCGCAGGTCGTTCTCGGTGCGTGTCGAGGGAGCGGAGCAGCTGGGCACCGGGCCGCACGAAGGGCCGCTCGTGGCGGCCCTTTCCCGCGGCGTCAGCGCGGAAGGCCCATGGACCGGGAGATCAGGGTGTCGAAGGCGCGGTCGGGCAGCAGGCGCCGCAGGGCGATCAGGGGGCGGGCGCCGAAACCGGTGGCGTAGCGGGTCCTGGGCCGGCGGGCCGTGACGGCCTTGCCGATGGCGTCGGCGATCACGCTGGGCTGGGACATGCGCCTGGCCATCGTCTCGGAGCGCATCGAGGCCGCGACTGCGGTGGACAGGCCGGCATAGGCACCGCCGGCGGAGGACTTCTCCAACTGGTCGGCGGCGATGCCGGACCACTCGGTGGCGATGCCGCCGGGCTCGATGACGACGACGTCGATCCCGAACGGCTTGACCTCGACCCGCAGGCAGTCGCTGAGGCCCTCCAGGGCGAACTTGGAGCCGTGGTACCAGCCGCCGAGCGGAGTGTGGATCTTCCCGCCCATCGAGGTGACGTTGACGACCGTCCCGCTGCGCCGGGCCCGCATGTGGGGCAGGACGAGCTGGGTCAGGCGCACGGCACCGAAGACGTTGACGTCGAACTGGCGGCGCGCCTCCTCCTGCGGGACGTCCTCCAGCGCGCCGTACGAGCCGTACCCGGCGTTGTTGACCAGGACGTCGATGCGGCCGGTCTCGGCGATGACGCGCTCGACCCCGGCGCGCAGGGAGTCGTCGTCGGTGACGTCCATCTCCAGCGGGCGCACGCCGCGCTCGGCGAGCTTCTGGAGGCGGTCGGTGCGGCGGGCGGCTCCGTAGACGGTGTAGCCGAGGCCGATCAGCTTGAGGGCGGTCGCCTCGCCGATGCCGGAGGAGGCACCGGTCACGAGGGCGGTCTTGGTGGTCATGGGATCTCATCCTTGAAGGGGGGCGGAGTTCGTGGTGTCCACGGTAGGGGGCCGCCCCCGCCGGGGAACTAGCCGACAACGCCCTTCTTCTTGCCGTTCACGCCACCAGGCGGTGGCGTCTTCCGCATGCGCAACGGCGCGCGCGGCATGCCTCCCACCGACTACGGAGGCCTACCCTGAGGACATGGCCTCTGAGCGGTTCACCCTCGACCCGGGGACCCGTGCGCTCCTGCGCGACATCGGGATATCCCTCGCCCGGGTACTCCGGCGGGCGCAGCTGCCCGCCGGCGTCTTCGCGCACGGCCCGGTCACGATGACGACCGAGGAGTACTACCGGTTCTGGGACGCACTGGACGCCGAGGCGGCGGATCCCGCCCTCGCGGTGCGGATCGGACGGGCACTGTCCGTCGAGGCGTTCAACCCGCCGATCTTCGCAGCGCTGTGCAGCGCCGACCTGCGCACCGCGGCCGAGCGCATCGCCGCCTTCAAACCACTCATCGGCCCGGTCGAGCTGGACGTCACCGCCGGCGGGGCCGACGGGTTGACGATCGCCGTCCACTGGCCCGACGGCCCGCCTCCGCCACCGCTGCTGACCGGCGTCGAACTCGCCTTCTGGGCGGCCCTGGCCCGTATCGGCACCCGGCACGAGGTCCACCCGACCCGCGTCACCATGCGCCGGCCCCCGCAGCCCGCCCCCGAGACGACCGCCTACTTCGGCACGCCGATCCGTGAAGGGAGCACCGACTCCGTCACCTTCTCGCCCGAGGACGCCGTGCTGCCCTTCCTGACCGAGGACGAGTCGATGTGGACCTTCTTCGCGCCGGAACTGCGCCGCCGCCTCTCCGCACTCGAAGCGTCCGCCACCACGACCGACCGGGTGCGCGCCGCACTCCACGAACTGCTGCCCGCGGGCCGGCGCTCCATCAACGCCGTCGCCGCCCAGCTCCTGACCAGCCCCCGCACCCTCCAGCGACAACTCCAGACGGAGGGCACCAGCTACCAGGCCGTCCTCGGCGACACCCGCGAGAAGCTCGCCCGCCGCTACCTCGCCGACCGCTCCCTGCCCACCTCCCAGGTCGCCTACCTCCTCGCCTACGACGACACCAACTCCTTCTACCGCGCCTTCCGCCGCTGGACCGGAACCACCCCCGAAGCCGCCCGCACCGACACCCACCTCACCCACGCATGACGGCCGCCGACGGCCCCCATCCGCCCCGGGGGCATGCGCCTGCTGGTCTACCGCGCCGCGGACGAGGAGAGCCGCGCGTCCCTGGGCCGGCTGTGCGCGCGGTGACCGGGGCGAGAAGACTGACGGTTCACGGTTGGTTGCAAGAAGCCTGACCGATAGGTGCCAACAGGCGTGTCCCACGGACGTGTCCCACGGAAGGAACCACAGGCCGGGTGGGCCAGCCGGGCTGCGCGGCGGGACGCGCTGATCCCTTCGTCCGCCGGCCGGTACGGGTGGCGGACGAAGGGCGGCGGATCCGTCCCGGTGGCGCGGAGGCGGTTCATCCCGGGTTCAACGAGGCGACGCCCGGGGTGCGATGGGCGTTCGCCTGTCCAGGTGGGAACACGCCATCAAAGGCTTAGTTTTGGCCATAGCTATACTTCCAAGGCAAAAGTGGCATTCGCCCTTCGAATCATCTGCCAAAGTTCTTGTCGTGGCGCGAATGAAATATCACATGTGCCACATCATCAAAGTTCGCGAACGCCTCCCAGCTCTCGAAGGAAGAAGCCCATGAACCCCGTCTCGCGTATCGCGGCCGCCGCGACCGGTGCCGCCGCGCTCCTTGCCACCCCCGTTCCGGCGCTCGCCGACGCGCCGCAGGCCCCTGCCACCACCACAACCACCTGCGGCTGGTCCGGCCTGCAGGCCGGTCTGTCCACCAGGGTGTGCGCGGAGGTGACCGGCGACCGCGTCGTGGTGTACGGCCAGATCGGGCTGGCGGGCCCGCCCTCGCCGGGGACGCCGTGGCCGCCGGCACCGCAGCAACTGATCACCGGGCTGTCGGCGGAGACCAGCGGTGGGGGATCACTCGGCGCGGTGTCCGGGCGCACCGTGTTCACGGTCAGCACCGTGCGGGTGGACGGCATCGCTGCCACGGTGCCGTGCGGCTCGGTCGTGCACGCCTCCTTCGCGGTGTCGGGCGCCTATCGAGGTCCGGTCCCGGTCACCCTGGAACTGCCGGTGAACTGCTGACGCGCCTCGCGGCGGCCGAGCCCGGGAACCGGCAACGACCCGGGCTCGGTACTCGGCGAGCCGGAGCGCGCGCTGCCCACCCTGGACGCCACGACGGACGCCGCCGTGGCGTCCGGACGCGCCGCCCGGACGCCCGATCAGCGGTGTGCGAGCCGCCCCACGCCGCCCTTGACACCGGCTGGCCCGCAGGCCGCCGCGGCCGTGCCGTCGGCCGGATCACCTCACTGCCTGAGGAAAGTGCTGCCCTGGCCGGTGGCTGGTTGGGTCGGCCCAGGGGCCCAACTCCAAGGCGTAGCAGTGAGATCGGCATGGAAGGGTCCGGGCAGTGACCGGCGCGACCTTGACGGTGTGCGTAGCCCCCGATCGGCAGCGCATCCGCAGCTGCCGTCCCGTCAGCGACCAGGCCCATTGTCACCATGTATCCAGGAGAGAGCGTCACGGTCGAGCCCGGGGTTCACGGCTTCTCGCAGGCGTCCTGTCCCAGCGGAACGGTCGCGACCCGGCCCGTTCAACGGCCACCACCGGCCACCCGACCTCCCTTACCCCTGTAGGGCCGACCGAGGGCTACCAGCCGTCCCGCCTGGGCAGCATCCGCGTCGTACAGCACCAGTGGGACCACGCGTCGCTACGGTGATCGAATGAAACCACCGAGGTCTGAGCGCTGGTCCCAACCGCCAGCAGCACGCCGGCGTCCCCGGTGGTTCACCCGGCGGTTGACAATCGCGGCGGGTCTTGCGTTCCTGGCCGCCCTCCTGTTGGCCATCGGGCTCACTCTGCTCGCGCACGAGGCCGTGGTTCCAGAACCAGGCGGTACGCCAACGGCGTCTCCGGCACCCACCGCTCCGACACCCGCTACGCCGGCACCCACCGGCCAGGCATCGCCATCAGGCGCCGAATCAGTACCCGCTCAGTCGCCTCCGGCATCGGCACCTGCGGCACCGACGAATCAGACCAGCCAGATCGCGGGGCTCGTCACGGCGGTCGGTGGGCTCCTGTCCGGCGTGGCCGCCATGGTCACAGCGGTGGTCGCTCTGGTCACCCTGCGGCGGACACAAGGAGTCGCGCCCGCCCGAGAACGCCGCCGGCGGCCCGGGAAGTAGAACGAACAGGAACTGATCTTGCCCTGGGACGCAAGCGCCGCCTGTGCCTCGGCGTCCACGGTGTACACCTCCCGCCGCTTGAGCGACTGCGCCGGGTGCCCGGAAACGAGGGGCCGCTGCCGAGCGTGTTGGCGCGTAGGGCCGGGCCGTACGCCCCGCACCGGTCGGCACGACGGGCTCCGCTTCCGGGGTGCCCGGCCGGAAGCGTTTTCGCTTTCCGGGCTGCGGGAGGACACTCGAAGGGCCCACGGTCGATGCAGAACCACCGCCACGGCGACGTTCCGATGCCGGAAGGAGCACGGACATGCCGACCACGCTGACCACCCGCCGCTGCCCGGCACCTGCGGGCACCCGTGTCCTCGCGCTGGCCGGACAGGCCGACTTGGACACCGCCCCCGTCCTCGCCGCAGCCCTCGACGGCGCCCTGACCGACCCGCCCCTGCCGCGGACGCTGGTGATCGACTGCTCGGCCCTGGGCTTCTGCTCCTCCTCCGGCCTCAACGAACTCCTGCGCGCCCGCCTCGCCGCCACCGGGGCCGGTATCGCCTTCCGCCTGGCCGCGCCCAGCTTCCAGGTGGCCCGCCTGCTGGACATCACCGACACCGACACCGTCTTCGACGTCCTGCCCGCCCGGCCCCTGCCCTGCGCCGACGAGGCCGACTTCGCGGAAGGACGCGCATGACCACTCCCGGCGCCCGCCACCCCGGACCGGCACGCGGGAGCATGCCCGCGTAGGCCCAGGCCCTCGCCGCACAGGCCGAACGGCCGACCCGCGACGGACCCCCGGAACGCTTCGGCGCCAGGACGGCGGAGCGGGCCGCGACCGGGTCGGCGACGTCATCGGGGCCGGCACCCGACCGTGCTCGCGGCGGCGCCCCGTCCGGCTTGCGGACGAGACCGACCGCACCGACCGCACGCCCACGGCCTCAGCCCAGGACCCGCCGCAGATAGGCGAACCGGGCGGTGATGGCGAGCCGGAAGACCGGCCGCCTGCGGTGCCGCCTCGTGCCGCTCGCCCGGCCACATGTGCAGCTCCACCGGCGCCCCGGCTTGGGCGAGCCGCATCGCGTACGTCAGCGCCTCGCCCCGGAAGGTCTCCACCTGGCCCACGTCGATGAAGGCCGGCGGCAGCCGCGGAGGTCCACGGCCCGCGCGGGCGCCGCGCACGGTGACACGTCCGGGCCGCCGGCCGGGCCCCGGCTGCTCGGCGGAACCGGCCGGCGGACGGCCTCACGGAAGACGTTTGACAGGAAACTGATTAGGCGCCATATTACTTGCATGGCACAGCAGGACGCGGCGCACGGCGCCCCCAGTCTCGACCAGGCCCGCCGGCAGATCGCCCGGTACGGCCTCACGGCCGATCCGCAGGCGGTCCTGGTGGCGGCGCGGCTCATGGCCGCGGGTGCCCGGCTCGGCCAGGCGGGGGAAGCGCACTTCGCGCGATTCGGCCTGTCCACCGGGCGCTACCGGCTACTGGCCGACCTGGAGGACCACGGCGGCGAGAAGTCGCCCTCCCAGCTGGCCGCCAGTCTCGGCGTCTCGCGGGCGACCGTGACCGGGTTGGTCGACGGCCTGGAGCGCGAGGGTCTGGTCGCCCGCCGCCCGGCGGTCGAGGACGGGCGGGGCAACGTGGTCATCCTGACCGCGCGCGGTGCCCAGCGTCTGCGCGACCTGGCCCCCGAGCACTACCGGCGGATGCAGGCGATGGTCGGCGGACTCTCGCCCGAGGAGCGGGCGGTGTTCCTCGGCCTGCTCGCCAGGCTGGTCGACGGCATGGACGCGCTGACCGCCGACTGAGGCACGCCCCACGGCGGGTCGGCACGCTTCTCCCGGGTGCCGCCCGCCGCCTTTTTCACGGCCATAAAGTTAGGCGCCTAAGCATTAATAGTTAGCTACCTAATCACTTTGGAGGACCCATGCCCACGAAATCCCGATCAGCCGGCCCACCACGCCCGTTCGTCCTGTGGCGCGAGGTGCTGGTCGCCTACGCCATGCCGGCCGTCATGGCCGCGGCCGGCGGAGTGGCCAGCGGTCAGCCGCAGCTGGTGATCGCGGCGCTCACCACCATCGCCGGCACGTCGGCCGTGGTCGCCGGCGCCCTCGGCGCCAGATTGCGGCGCCGTCCGGACGACTCCTGGGCGGCCCGCGCGCCACGCCTGCTGCTGGCGGCCGGGGCGGGACTCGGTGCCGCCGTGCTCGCGTCCCTGCTCGGCTGGGCGGGCGCACGCTGGCTGCCGGACGTTCCGGCGCTGGCCGGCAGCCCCTGGCCCGCCCGGCTCCGCCTCGACCTGCCGATCTCCGCCACCATCGCCGCGACCATGATCACCTGGCGCTGGCGCGGCACCCGCCGTCACCCCTGACGAACCCCCACCCATCCGAGAGGAACACGACATGATCGTCATCATGGGAGCATCCGGTGCCACCGGCGGTGCCACCCTGCGCAGTCTGACCGGCCTCGGCGTTCCGGCACGGGCGCTCAGCCGCGACCCGGACCGCCTGCTCGGAGGCCTGGACGGGCGCACCCGCCACCTCGTGGAGGCGGTGCCCGCCGACGCGGGCGACCCCGTATCCCTGCGCGCGGCGTTCCACGGCGCGAGGCAGCTCTTCCTCACCATGGCCAACGGCCCCCACCAGGTCGAGCACGAGCTGCGCGTCGTCGACCAGGCGCTGGCGGCAGGCATCGACCACATCGTCAAGGTGTCCGCCCCGGCCGCCGAACCGGACTCTCCCGTCGCCGTCTCGCGCGGCCACCACCGCATCGAGCGGTACCTGCGGGCATCCGGCGTCACCGCGACGGTCCTGCGGCCCTACGCGTTCATGCAGAAGCTGCTCCTACTGGCGCCCGGCGTCGCCCACGCCGGCCTGGTACACGGAGCGATGGGCGACGCGCCCTGCAACTACATCGACTGCCGCGACATCGGCGACGCGGCGGCAGCCGTCCTCACCCGCCCCGAACTCGCCGGCGGCACGTACCCGCTGACCGGTGGAAGGGCGTACAGCTACCCCGAACTCACCTCGTTGCTGAGTGAGTTGATCGGCCGACCGGTCAACTACCTCGACCTGCCGCCGGCCCTGTTCCACGCGCACCTGGTGGAGCGGGCCGGGATGCCCACCTGGCTGGCCGCCCATGTGGTGGAGATCCAGCAGCTCGCGGTGCTCCGCCCGGAGAGCCCGGACGACACCACCACCCGGCTGACCGGGCGTGCGCCGCGCACCCTGGAGGCGTTCCTGCGCGAACACCTCGACGCCTTCCGCTGAGCCCGGACGCGTGCGGCCCAGGCCGGGCGGGGGCGGGAACCGGACGCTGCTCCGGTCCCCGCCCCCGCCCGTCCGCCGAGGCTCCGGGTCAGCCGGGCAGCCGGCCGGTGAGCAGGAACGCGGTGAACGGGTCACGCACCCGGGGATCGGCGAAGTCCACGCCGTGGCCGGCCGCGTCGAGGAGACCGGACCGCTGATCACGACCGCCCACCGCCCGCTCGCGATGCCGATTTCCTCCGCGCCCACGACGGCACGGCACGACCGCGGGTGACCTGCTCCAGTCACTGCAGGACCTGGGTCCAGCGCTGGGCGGGGCCGGCGAGGTCGTGTGCGGGGTCGGCGAGCAGGTGCGAACCGTGGCTGGCGCCGGCGCCGGGGGTCACCCTGAGCGCGGCAGCGTCCAACACGCTGGTGAGGGCCGGGCGGTGACCCGGGTCGGCCTGCCCCGACGCATAGCTCGCCGACCGGCCGCGGTGAGCCGCCTGACCCTTTCGTCGTGCTTCGCGCTCTCTACCGACCTGGTCGTCCGGGACCACGGGGCTGTTGGCCTTCGCGTTCGGGGGACTCGGGGGCGAGCCTTCGGGTGGCCGTTCGTGTGCGGCGCTAATGTCCTCGCAGGCTGAGAGGGGTGCGCATGCGAGGGCGCGGATTCGAACGGACCAGGGTGGTTGCGGCTTTGTTGGGGCTGGGGCTGGCGTTGACCGGATGTGGGACGAGTTCGAGCCCGGCCCACCAGCAGACCACCTCGGCCTCCCCCAACGGCGGGGGCGGCGGAGGGGGCAACTTCTCACCGTCCGCCTCGGCCTCGCCGAGCGGCGCGGGCGGCGGCGGAGGGGGCGGCGGAGGGGGCGAGCTCTCACCGTCCGCCTCGGCCTCGCCGAGCGGTGGGGGCGGTGGGAGCGAGTTCTCACCGCTGCAATCACCCAGCACGAAGACCAATTCGCACACCCCCGGAAATGGCCTCACCCCGTCCACGGCTTACCCGCCCCCCAACTGCCCGTCCCCGTCTCCGGGCCACTTGACGTGCCCCACGACCGCCAGCCCCCCGGAAGGCAGCGGACCGTCGTCCCACACCCCGTGACCAAGCCGCCCGTCCGGAAGCCGGGCACCACCGACCAGGCTGCGACGCCGGCAGGGCTCCTCAAGGCGGTGGCCGCCCAGGCATCCTTCGTCGCGGCGCTGATGTTCTACGCCGGCGTGCTCTATGACAGCGCTTACTACGGCTACTTCCACCTCTCGCCGATCTCCATCGGGTTCACCTTCCCCGAGCTGGTGATCCAAAGCCTGCGACTGCTGGCCCTTCCGCTGCTCATCCTGCTCTCCGTCACCCTGCTCGTGTTACAGGTCCCGGACCTGCTGCCCCGACTGCCGAGGCCCACGCAGCGGATCGCTCACAGCTCGCTCAACGCCATCGCACGTCGGCACGTCATGGTGCTGCTGCTCGGCGTGCTCCTGCTGCTCGCCTGGCGGCCGCTCCAACTGCGCGGCTGGGGCTGGGTCGCCCCGACCACCATCGCGGTCGGGCTCGTGCTCGGCCAGACCAGGTCCGCCAACGGCGGCCACCGGCCCAAGGGGATGCTTCGCCACGCCGTCCCGGTGTTCGCGGCAGGCCTCTTCCTGCTCTGGGCAGTCGCCCTGATTGCGGCCCGGATCGGCCACAGCGACGCCGAGGCCGACGCCCGCACCATCGAGGATCGGACGGCAGTGGTGGTATTCAGCACCAAGAGCCTCAAGCTCAGCCCCCACCGATCACTCCACGAGCAGTGCCTTGGCGCTGAGATCGACACCCTCTACCACTGTCGGTACGAGGGACTGCGCCTGCTGGTCACGCGTGGAGGCCGCTACGACCTGCTCCCACTGGACTGGCAGCACGACTACGACCCGGTCTACGTCCTCCAGGAAAGCGCCGACCTCCGCGTCGAACTGCTACCGGGTACCCGGTAGCCCCCATTGGAGGGGCCGACTTCGGGTGCGGACCGGGCTGTTCAATCGCTACGGGTGGACCGTGGGCCACGACGCGGGCGCATGTAGCATCGCGACGAGCAAATTGAGGGGTCTGCACGGCGGGCGTCTCCTCGACGAGGACGGAACGGCGTGCACATGAATCGTCACCAGCTTCTGGCGGCCCTGCGGGAAGCCGGGGTCCCCGATCGCTGGTACGGCATAAACACCCGGGATCTGAAGTCCTTCGTGTTCATCCCGGAATCGGTGCCGGTGCTGACCCAGGCGCTCGACGGCCTCTGGTACATCGAGTGCTTCGAGCGCGGTGAGCAGCGCGATCTCGCGGTCTTCGACGCCGAGGATGAGGCCTGCGCCTACCTGTACGAGTGCGTCATGAGCACCTGGGACCACCACCGGCCCCGGTGACCGAGCCGGGTTTGGTTGCGGCTGGCCCTTTCTGTCGGATCAGTGGGCGGACCAGATGTAGATGCCGGCGATCTGGAGTCCGGCTCGGTAGACGGTGGCGGTCTGCTCGTAGCGCGTGGCCAGGCCGCGCCAGTTCTTCAGGCGCTTGATGCAGCGTTCGCGGGTCAGAGGAGGGGTGGAGAGCGCGCGGACGGCGATCAGTACCGCTGAGAAGCTGAATGAGCCCGGTGATGCGGGGCAGGCGTTGCGTACCAGAGCCGAATGCCGATGATTCCTGGAGGCGTGAATGATGCCCGTATCCATGGTCCTGCTGGTGGTCCCGATCGCGCTCTCGATGGTCCTGATGGCGACCGCTCCCTCGTCCGCCCGTCATGGTCGCCGATTGCGAGCCGCCATCGTCCGACCCGACCGGGTCCGCGGGCCGCGCCACGCCCGGACCTCGCGCTGAAACGCCCGGCTCAGACGGAGTCGGGGTGCCGGTGCGCGATCGGATGGGTGGAGCGAGCGCCGGGTTTGCCGGGCGGCGCTCGGCGGGCACCGCATATCACCAGCCGGGATGCGGGTTCTTCGGGGGGAGCCACGTCACCGCGGGGTCCGTCGCGTGCTGGATCGCGCAGATGCGCCGTGGTCTGCGCGCCGGCCCGGGGGGTCGGTTGCGGCCCCCCGCGGCCCGGTCGCCCTCGGGCTTCGCCCACCACGGGGCCGGTGGGCGCTACGACGCGGTGCGGGTCTTCACCTGGGCATGGGCGGCGGCAGGGCCTTTGGCCAGAACCCACAGACACTGTTGGCCGCGGCCTTCCCGACTCCGCTCGCCCGGTCGGCAGCGGCGTGTGTCCGAACTGATCGGGCAAGCGCTGAGGCACGATGTCCGGCCACGATTCTCTGGGAGCCTTTCGTAGTGACCATGACCATGACCATGAGTGTGCCGCTGGTGTCGGTGGGGCTCGCGGCGCCGCTGGCCCTTCACGCGCCTGGGCGGACGTGCGGGTGGCGTCTGGCTGGCGGCCGGAGTGCGGCTGGAAGCCCGCGGGTGGAAGCGGCGGGCCGGCGGTGAGCGCCGGTCCCGGTCTGCCGGGGGCCCTGGCGCATCTCGAGCCGTTGCTGGACCGGGGCGGGTACGCCGCCCTGGCACTGCTGGTGGGCCTGGACAACGCACTCGTGCCGGTCCCCGGGCAGACGGTGCTGATTGTGGCCGCGGTGTATGCGGGCAGCGGCCGGATGAATGTGGTGGTCGTCGCTCTGGTCGCCTGGGCAGCCGCCACCGCGGGCGCTGAAGGTGCCTACCTGCTCGGTCTCCACCAGGGCAGTGCACTTGTCGAGCGCTTCGGGCGCTACGTGGGCCTCACCCCGCGGCGATACGAGCGCGCGGAGGACTTCTACCGCCGCCGCGGCCTGCCGATCGTCTTCGCCGCCCGGTTCTTCGACGTGCTGCGCCAGACCAACGGTCTGCTCGCCGGCGCCAATCGTCTGCCCCACACCCGCTTCTGCGCGGCCAACGTGGTGGGTGCTGCTGTCTGGACCGCAGTGTGGGCCGCGCTCGGCTACGGCGCCGGGACCGATATCGGCCCGCTCTATCACCAGGCCGTGCGCTACCAGCTCCTGCTCCTGCCCGCCGCGGCGCTGCTCGCTGGAGGATTCGGTCTCCACACACTGTGGCGACGACGCCGGCGGCGGGCGGTCGACGACCCCGCGACTTCGCGGCGCCCCGAACGCCGGGGGCGGGCAGCTGACGCCGGCAGTCGCCCCAGCGGCGGGCACCACCGTCACCCGGGTACCGGCTGACGGGCCGGCCGGTGCAGCCGGCCGCGCGGTCTTGCCAATGCAGGGTGCTTTGTGTGGCGGCCGGGCATGTCCAGGCCGTCGAGCGGTTATACGCCCTCCATGACTGATAGCCGACCCGCGGATTCCGGGGTGACAGTGGGAGTGCGGAAGGCCGCCGAGGTGGAGCGGGCCTTCGCCGAACTGGAGGCGGGCGCGGGGACGGACCGTCGTCGGACGCAGTGGTCCAGGGGCGCCCTGGCCGGTTACCTGTGGGCGTTGGGCCGCGGTGACGGCGGGCCGGTCACCGGTGTGCGGACCGAGGGTCTGCCCGGCAACGAAGTGTTGACCGCGGAGGTGGACGCGGCGAACGTGGCCCTGGAGAACCAGGTGGAACGTACCGTGCCCCGTGACTACAACCAGGGTGTCCACGACGCGCTGGCCTGGGTGTGCGGCCACACTGACAGCCGGCCCTGACTCAGGACCTCCGCCCCCCGGAAGGCACTTCGGGCCGGCGGCGCGGGGAGCGGTCGTGTTCAGTGGGAGTGCCCGCGCCTGAGCGCGCGCCGCACCCTGAGAGCCGGCCCCACCCAGGGCAGGAAGCGGAGCAGGCGCCCAGCCGTCCGGTAGACGGGGTGATGGTGCTCGGGCGCGTGGGCGGGATGGCGGACATGACCCCATGGCATCGCAGACTCCTCTTCGCCCGGTTCGGGTACTGGACGGTGAGCGTCTGCCCGGTGAGCGGTGATCCAGGCGTCGAGCCGGTACTCGTCGATGGCTTCGCCTCGCCTGGTGGATGGCCGCCCGTTCGCGGTGCGATAGCAGAGCCGTCCCGGCGACGGGTGCGGCGGCTTCGCGGTGGCCGCCGCACCGACCGCCTGGCAGCGCGACGATTCGGACCCCACCGCCCGCGAAGTCACCCGCGCCGTCCGACCGACAGCGTGTCCGCCCCCGTGCGGTCCTCCACCGGCTTTCTCCCGCACCAGCGGGCCCCACCGCGGCCGAGCTCAGCGAGCGCGTACCCGTCCGTCTGTCCGGTGCCACTACGGTCAAGTGGTCGTCCGGACGTCGGAGCGCAGCCTCGCCATGACATCGGGCAGGAACTGTTCGGCGGTATCCCAGATCCAAGGGCCCAGCGCGGCAACGGCGACGGCTGCACTGACGCCGGTCCAGGCGACCGGCCCCAGTGGGGTGCAGCCGAAGAAGTGACTGAGCAGCGGAGTCTGGACGATACCCACAAGGGCGGCCGCAGAGCCTACGGTGGTGGCCAGGACCAGCGGGCTGTGTTCTCTGCCGGCGAGGGTCTGGGTGAGTTGGGCGCCGACCACTCCGCACAGGGCCATGGTGCTGGTACGTCGTGCGCTGCCGGGGGTGAGGGAGCCGATGAGCCATGCGGTGGTCGCGCCGAGGCCGGTGAGGACGCCCCGTTGGCGGATCTGGCGCGTCAGGGGGGATCCGAGGGCCGCGGTGCCCGCCGGGGTGTCGTCCGCCGCCTCGGACCCCTGGCGGGCCCCTTCCTCGCTCGGGGTGACCGCCACGGCCATGGCGGGGAACATGTCGGTCAGGAGGTTGACCAGCAGCAGCTGACGGGTCGAAAGCGGCGAGGCGCCCGACAGCAGTGTGCCCAGCACTGTGAAGCCGACCTCGCCGGCGTTGCCGCCGATGAGGATGCTGATCGCGTCCGCCACGCTGCGCCACAGGGCCCGGCCTTCGGCCAACGCGTCCACCAGGACGGCCAGATTGTCATGGGTGAGGACGAGGTCGGCGGCGTTGCGAGCCGCGGCCGAACCGCGGGTGGCGATGCCGATGCCCACGTCGGCGGCGCGGATCGCGGCTGCGTCGTTCGCGCCGTCCCCGACCATGGCCACGACCCGTCCTGCGGCCCGCAGTGCCTGCACCACCTGTAGCTTCTGCTCGGGTGCGACGCGGGCCACCACTGCCGCGTCGCGCACCAAGCGGGCGCGGCCCTTCTTGTCCAGGGACGCGAACTGGTCCCCGGTGACGACCGTCGTTTCCTCGGGCCATCCCAGTGCGAGGGCTACCGCGAGCGCGGTCTGCGGGTGGTCGCCGGTGAGCATGACCGGTTTCACCCCTGCCTCACGCAAACCGGCCACCAGCGCGGCGGAACTGGCGCGCGGGGTGTCCGCGAGCGCGACGAACCCGACGAACTCCAGCGCCTCCAGTGGCTGGCTCAGGGCGTCCGTTTCCTGACCTGGCGTCAGCGGGCGGCGGGCGACTGCCAGGACGCGTAGTCCCTGGGCCGCCAGGTCCTGTCCGGTGCGGTCGGTGTTCGGCGGCAGGTGGTCGCAGTGGGGCAGGACCACCTCCGGGGCGCCCTTGACGACCAACATGTGCGCCCCGTCGGCGGTGTGGCCGGTGGCGGCCGCGTATCCGCGGCTGGCTTCGAAGGGCTGGCCCTCCGTCTGTGTCCAGTCCGCTCCTGGGTCGCCGGCGGCCAGGACGGCCTCGTCCGTGGCATGGGCGTGGCCGGCGTGTTCGTCGTCGGCGAGCGGACACGCCCGAGCGGCCAGCTGCAGGATGGCGGCGCCGTCGTGGCTGTCCGGCTCGTGGACAACGCCGTCGGCGGTGGTGAGGCGGGCGACCCGCAGGCGGTTCTCGGTCAGGGTGCCCGTCTTGTCGAAGCAGATGGTGTCGACCCGGCCCAGGGCTTCGAGGGTGCGCGGGGTGCGTACCAGGACCCCCCGTCGGGTGAGCCGGCGCGCTGCGGCCATCTGGGCGACCGTCGCCACCAGCGGCAGGCCTTCGGGCACGGCGGCCACCGCAACCGACACACCACCGCTGATGGCCTGCCGGATCGAGTGTCCCCGCAGCAGGGTCAACGCCGTCACCGCGGCGCCGCCGGCGAGGGTGAGCGGCAGCGCCTTGCGGGTCAGTTCCTGCAGGCGTACCTGTACCCCGGCGGCGGGAGTGCTGCGGGAGGCCAGCGCGATGGCCCGTCCGGCTTCGGTCTGTTCGCCGGTGCCCACCACCACGGCCCTTGCGTGGCCGGACACCACCGTGCTGCCCTCGAAGACCATGCACAGCCGGTCCGCGGCCGCCGCCCCCGGTGTGGCGTCGAGCTGCTTGCTGACTGGCAGGGACTCCCCGGTCAGCGACGACTCGTCCACTTCCAGGCTGTCGAGTTCGATCAGGCGTGCGTCGGCCGGCACCACGTCACCGGTGCCCAGCTCGATCACGTCACCCACGACCAGGCGTGCCGCGTCCACGGTGGGCGGTGCGACCGCGTCCACGTCCACGTCCGGGGGCGTGTCGGGGACCAAACGGGCCTTCTGCTTCTGACCTGCCGCCAGTGCTGCGAGGGCGCGTTCCGACCGCAGCCGCTGCACTCCGCCCACTACGGCATTCATGCCCATCGCCCCCGTCACGAGGAGGGCGTCGACGCCGGATCCCACGATCGCGGAAGCGGCCGCGCCGACCGCCAGGACGGGCGTGAGTGGATCGTCGAGTTCGGCCATCACCGCGCTCGCCAGCCGCGTCGACATCCGCAGCGGGGCGAAGAGCGACAGGTCGGAGGCCGAGTGGAGGGCGTCACGAATGTACTGCCTCGCGGTGGCCAGCGCTGTCGGCGCCCGGTGGTGAGCGCGAGCCAGGCGCGCCAGCGCCTCGTCCGGCTCCAGGGCGTGCCAGGCAACCCGCGACCGTGGCTGCGGCGCACCGGTCGCGGCCAGCTTCAGCGACGCCTGCCACCCGATCAACAGGGCTGCTGCGGCTGCCGCGTTGACCGGCCCGAGCTGGAATCCGAGCGCGAGAGGACTGGTGCGGCGCTTGGAGCGCCGGGTGGCCACCAGCAGACCGGACAGGGCCGCACCGGACTGGGCCAGGACCTTGGACTTCCGGCCGACCGCCTGCGCGCCGGGTACGGCGGCCAGCAGGCGGCACACGCCCTCCAGGCCGTTCAGCGCCAGCAGGTCGGCGCTCCACACCACGGCGCTGCCCTCGTCGGTGACCGAGACGGCCAGATCGCTGCGCAGCAGGCCGTCGAGGACCTCGCGGTCGGCTTCGGTGAGGCCCTCGCCGGCGCTGCGATCGCCGCCCAGGCGGGCGATGGTGAGCACGACATGGTTCTTGGCCTGTCGGTCCCGCACGAAGTCGGCCAACGGCGTTTGCGCGTCGACGACTTCGTCCGCCAGCGCGGTGAAGTCACCGAACGCGGGGTCGTCCACCATGGCGACGTGCAGGTCTGCCTGGCGTGCCGCGTCCAGGACTGCCTCGGCCAGCGGGTCGAGTTCCCATCCGACCAGGACCGTGCCGACGTCCCGGCCGTGGCTGGCGGCGACCATCAGCCCCGTTGGCGCTGACTCCTGGCCGGGCACCGGGCGCAACTGAAGCTCTGCTGGGGGGCCTGGCGGCAGGGCGTCGTCCGACGTCCGGAGGGCTGCGCAGGCGGCCTTCCACAGTCGGTCGCAGTCCCAGTCGGCCACGTTGGCGTTCACTTCGAGGACGACGCGGCGCGTGCCGCGCAGGGCACTGGGGTGCAGCAGCACGGTGTCCACGATCTCCAGGTGCCGGAGCCGGTCCCCATCACGCACCAGGACGCCGGTACGGGCCAGCACGCTTCCCACCGCACTCGCATAAGCCACCGGGCCGTAGCGGGCGGCTTTCGGCGAGCCGGCCAGCACCGCATGGGCTGCCTCCCGGGCGTTCTGTTTGAACACAAGGGTGGCGGCGGCGCCGATCAGACTGCCGGTGGCCGCCGAGTTGGCGTAGTCGTCGGCCGGATACCGGCGCTGGGGCCGCGGAACAGCCGTACCCGTCCCCACGCTGAGGCGATCCGGGGAACACAGCAGGTCGTGGGCGGCGTCGAAGGCGGCTGCCCGCGCCACGGCCTCCACCAGCTGGCCGGCCCGCAAGCCCGCGTCCAGGGCAAGGGAGGTCGGCGACTGGCCCAGAGCGTGGACGGCCGCGTTGGCCGCGGCGAGCAGCAGATCGGCGCCCGGCCTGCCGAGGTGCCTGCGGGCTGTCGCGCGCACCCGCGGATCCTCCCGCAGCAGCGTGACGGCGGCGGTGGCCCATTCGGGTGTGCGCCGTTGTCGTGTCACCCGGCCCGCCACCGCGACCGCGATGCCGAGCGTATCCAGGGCGAGTGCCGCCGCCACGGTGCGTACCGCGGTGGCATCCCCCGGGTGCGTCAGCTCGTCCCCGACCGGATCGCCGTCGGTGAGCAAGCCGTGGCGAGCGGCCACCGCCGCGGCCTTGGCCGCCACCCGGTCGATGGCCGCCTCCGCGCTCGCCTCGACCACCAGCCTCGACAGTCCACTGTCCCAGTAGGCGAGCAGCACATCGGGATGATCCAGCAAGGTGCGGGCGACCTTCTTGGCCGCGGCCTCCATCGCTGACCTGCGCGCCCCGGCGGCCGGGCGCAGCGCGATATGGGCGCGCTCGCCGGCCTGCCAACCCGGCCCAGGCGTCACGGTGCTGCGGGCGACCCGCGTCACGCGCACCGCCGTCTCACTGAGCGCGCCGGCTCCCTTCACCGCCGCGTCCACGGCCGCACCCGCCGCCTCGAGCCCCGCCTCCGCCACCACGCAGGCCCCGCGCGCGGCGCGCAGCGGAATGGCGAGCGCCGAGCCCAGCCCGGCCAACGGCAAGCGTGTCAACAACTGCATGGGTGCGTCCAACTCTCCGTGCGGTGTGGTGGGACCGGGGGAATGTGAGCCGACCGCGCAGCCGAGTTGCGGGCCGATAAGCCCCTCGGCGGCGCGGCGCGGATCAGCCGTCGGCGCGGCGACGGGGGTGTGCCTTCTTCGCCGGCGGCGCGTCGGCCGCAGAAGTGGCTCGGCCACGGGCTCTGGCAGATGAGGAGTCCTTCGCCGCCCTCCTGCTCCGGCCGTGTGGCTCGGGCGCGGGCGGCACAGGTGCCGAGTCCCCCTGCTCAGCCGGTGGCGTCGCTGAATCGGTGGCGGCCTCAGGCCGTGGGCGGGTCAGCCAGACCGCGGCAGCCCCCGCGACGGCGACCGGCCACTCGACCACACCCGCGACCCCCAGCACACCGGCGCCGACATACACCGCCACCCGACGCGCCTGGGGCGACACGGAGCCGACCCTGTCCAGCGCGCCGCCCACCACCTGCCTGGCCACCCCGGCACCGGGCATCTGACTGAGAACCGACGACACCGAGGCCACAGGCCGTCCCAACACCGACAAGGACCGATCGTTCCCCTGACTCACCTGGCTCCTCCACCCGCCTCGGCCATCAACCGACCCGTCCGACTTGTCCTCTTCGGCTCCCCCGAAATCCGCCGAATACTCCATCCGCGCAAAAACTTGCGCCCACATGCGGGACGCGGCAGACCGACAGGCCGCGCGCGGCCGCCGGCTCCGGCTGGGGCTGGGACTGCGGCTGCGGCTGCGGCTGCGGGCGCCGCTGCGGCAAGCCCGGAGATCTCTGCGGTCCTGGCCGCGCGCCGCGGTGGCAGGTGGCAGGTGGCAGGTGGCAGGTGGCAGGTGGACGGTAGCCGACCGCCGCTACGGGACGGCCGGCCGGGACCTTGGCCGCCCGGTCCTCGCCTCCCGACTGGTGCGCGGCTCGGTGTGGCTGCGCTGGACCGGTCACGACGCGGCAGTGACCAGCCCGATGTCGCGCTTATGACCGGCTATGACCGACCGTGGGCGCAGCGCGTGCGGCGCTGCGCCGGTCCGGGTCCTGGTCGGGTCATGAGGTGTGGGCGTCCGCGGCCGGCTTGAGGACGTCCCTGCACCAGGTGCGGAAGTCCGTCCGTGTGGGCTTGGCCGTCGCCCAGTCCGCGTCGTAGATGCCCTGGTCCTGCGCGGCGAAAGCCTCGGTCAGGTCCTTGACGGCCTGGTCGCCGGCGCCCTGGGAACGCAGCAGCGAGGCGTAGTCGTCGACGCCCATGCGGCGGTAGGCGACCGGGCGCCCGAGTTCCTGGCTGATCACTTCGGCCATGTCGTCGGGGGTCAGCCGGTCGGGGCCGAACACCGGCAGGTTCTCCTGTCCGGTCCAGGACGGGTGGGCGAGGAGGCCGGCGGCGGTGTCGGCGATGTCCCGCGTGGCGATCGAGGCCAGCGGCCGGTCGCCCGCGCAGGTCAGGGAGAAGGCGCCCTGACCGCAGATGGCGTCGAGCTGTCGCAGGAGGTTCTCCATGTAGAAGGGCATGGACAGCGCCCGGTACGCCGCACCGGACGCGCTCAGTTCGGCGTCCATCGCGAAGGCCGCCGACAGGACGCCGGCCGGGACCGGCCAGTCGTGGCCGGCGCTGGAGACCCCGACGACGTGGCCGACGCCGTGACGGGCGACGGCGGCGGCGCCCACGCGTGCGAAGTGGACGTAGTGCGCCTGGGCGCTCGGTGCCTGCGGGTTCGGCGGGACGAGCCAGAACAGCGCTTCGGCCCCGGGCAGTGCCTGGTCGAGCACGGCCGGATCGTCGTGGGAGCCGACGACGGTCTCGACCTGCTCACGGACGGAGTCGTCCAGGCGCGAGGCGTCCCGGACGATGACCCGGACTTCCCGGTCCTGGCCGAGCAACCGGCGGACCAGCCGGCTGCCGATCTGCCCGGTCGGGGTGGTGACGACGATCATCGATTCCTCCGTAACCTGAACCTGAACTCCGGTTCCGAATGTAGATCCGGCCTCCTCGCATCGTCAACTAGAGTGGGATGACCATGACCGCACCCGAACGTCCGCTGCGCGCCGACGCCCGGCGTAACCGCGAGGCCGTCCTCGACGCCGCCGGCGCGCTCTTCGCCCAGCGGGGCGACGCCGTACAGATGGACGAGATCGCCGAGCTCGCCGGTCTGGGCGTCGGCACCCTGTACCGGCACTTCGTCGACAAGCAGGCGCTGCTGGCGGCCATCATCGGCCGCCGGTTCGAGGCGATGACGGCCCTCGCCCGCGCCGCCGACGAGGCCGGGGATCCCTGGACGGCGTTCGAGACGCTGCTCTACGGCTACCTGGAATCGGTTGAGGCCGACGCCGCGTTCCGTTTCGCACTCCTCGGCCCGGAGGAGCCACGCTGGCGCGACATCGCCGCCGAGAAGACGGAGTTCTCGGCGATCACCGAACGCATCGTGCGGCGCGCCGTGGACGCCGGTCGCCTGCGTGCCGACTTCCACCCAGGTGACTTCGTCCTCATCACCCGTGGCGCCATGGCCAACATGACGGGAACCGGCGACTGGCGCAGGCACGTAGCACTTTTCCTCGACGGCATACGCCGCCACGACCCCTGACCCGTCAGAGCGGTGTCGGAGGAATTCCACCCGCCGAAGGTGATGCTGAAGGGGCGCCGGTACCACGAGGCCGCCACCCACAGGTGGCGGCCTCCCGGCATCCTGGATTCGCGAGCCGGCCGTCGGCAGGGCTGGGCCCGCGGGTCAGCGGTCCAGCTTCGCGTACAGGCCACGGCCCGAGCGCTGCGCCCGGCCGGCCTTGGCCAGGCGCTCCAGCGCGGTGCGCACGGCGTTCACCTTGTCCGCCGACTCCTCGATCCCCAGCCGGGCGGTCACTTCCCGGGCGCGCAGCGGTCCCTGGGCGTCGGCCAGCACGGCCAGCACGTTTTCGGAGGTGGAACCCGTCGTTCGCCGCCCGGGCGCGGGCGCGGCCTTCTCGCTCTCCCCGGTGGCCGGTGCGGCGCCGGTCCGCACCGGCTCGGTGCCCGGGGCTGCGGCCGTCTTCTTCGCCGGGGTGCGCCGCCGCGCGCCGTCGGTGGTCTTCTTCGCCGTGGTCTTCTTCGCGGGCGACGCCTTCTTCGCGGAGGCCGCCTTCTTGGCGGGCGCCGCCTTCTTGGCGGTGGCCTTCTTCGCCGTCTTCGTGGCCGCGTCCGTGGCCGTGGTGGTCTTCTCGGCCTGCTCCCCGCCTCGGTCCGGCGCCGCCCCGACTTCGGCCTCGATCTGCTGCAGCTGGTCGCCGACGATGGCGTCCGCCTGCGCCCGGACACTGCCCACCGGTGCGGTGTCCTGCGAGGCCGGCAGTCCGGCCAGGGCCTGCAGGCTCTGGATGGCGCCGCGTACGGCGTTCTCACGGGCCACGGCGGCGGTCAGCTCGTCCTCCAGGCGCCGCCGTCGCGCCTCGATGCCGGGAAGTTCCGCCTCCAGCTGGGCGATGGTGTCACTGAAACGGTCTTCTGCCACGGTTCCTCGTCTCCTCCGCCCACGCGATCTGTCGCAGGGGCTGTGCGATCTCTACCCCGTTCCCGCGTCCGCCAACAAGAACCCCACCAGACAGCCGATGCGCCGTCAGGGCCATCTTCCCGGCGGCGAACCAGGCGGGCCCCTTGCCCCCGGCGCCGGGTGCGGGCGAGCCGGCAAGTGCGGCACGGACGCGAGCACCTGCGGGAGCCGGTCCGCGGGCCCGCGCCAAGGATCCGGCGCGGGCCCGCGTGGTGGTCACCGCCGATCGCGAACTGCGCGCCCGGCCAGGCGCGTCGGGCCGGGCGCGTCGGGTGCGGCCGTCACCGGCCCCGAGCGTCCGGGGCCGAGCGGGGCCCGGGGGCCGGATCAGTGGGCAGGGCGGACCTGGAGGGCGTTGATGCCCCAGTGGATAGACGGGTCCGAGGTGTGCACGGTGAACTGGAAGTCCCGGCCGGGGCGGGCGGGGATGTCCACCGACCCGACGCCGACGGAGTCCACCGGGCACTGCACCGTGAAGTCGGCCGGCGCCAGACCGCCGACGTGCACCTGCACCGAACCGCCGCCCTGACAGCCGACGGTGACCGCGATCGGCAGCGTCTCGGTCACCGACGCCGTCACCGCGCTGCCGTTCCCGACCCAGTCGGGAATCGAGAACATGGTGTCCTCGTCCGGGGCCGGCGGCAGGATCTGGCCGGTCCCCGGATGACCGAAGGGCTCGTCCGAGGCCGGTGCCGGATCGGCCGGTTGCGCCGATGCCGTCCCGGCGAACGCCAGCGTCACCCCGAGCATTCCGGCCGCTGCGGTGAGCGCCCGCGTCTTCGCCCGCTTCATCGTGGTTCCCCCCTGCTGTGTTCACGTGTCGTACCGGTGTTCGGCACACGAAGTTGATCGTAGTGCCGCACCCGGGCCTTCGCCCTGGTTCTCGGTGGGACGGCGAAGGTTCTCGGACGACGAGCGGTGGGAGGAGAAGGGACGGGGCCGACGGCCCGCCGCCGACGTCGGGAGTCGCACCCCGAACCTCCGGAATTCCCTTACGTCCCAGGGGCTGTGGCTGTGCCGTCGGGCGAGGTATCGTCCCGTGTCCACAGGACGGGCACCGGTGACGGGTTCTCGCAGGACCCCGGTGTCCGGCAGGGGGAGAGCGAGACCATGGCCGACCGGGATCTCAACCGCGAGCTGAATCCGTGGATGTACGACAGCTCCGGGAATCTCACGCCCGAGGCGCTGAAGCAGTTCCCGGACCTCGCCGGCACGCCGGCCCCGATCACCACCGGCGGGAGCGCGACGGCGCCCGCCGGTGCGAGCGGGCAGCAACTGGTGGTGCACCCCGAGGCGTTGCGGACCGCCGGGCAGAACGCCTCCCAGCTGGGCAGCAAGATGACCGCCGACTGCCAGAACCCGGCCGGCAACGCCATGTTCGCCGCGGCGACGGCGATGACCGGCTGGGCGATCGGCGGTGCGATCACCACGGCGCACCAGACCTGGGAGCTGCAGTTCCTCACCCTCGGCGGGAACCTGATCAACATCGGGCAGAGCCTGCAGGACAACGCCAACGGCTACACCGGCACCGAGAACGCCAACCGGGGTCATTTCCGGGCCTCTGGAAGCTGACACGGCACGGCACCGGTTCGGCACGGCACGGCACACGGCATCAGCACGGCATCAGCACGCGAAAGACCAACGGGGAACGGGGAAGCGGAAAACCGCCATGGTCACGTACGACGAGCTCGCCAACACCAACCTGTCGGCGCTGGACACGGCCGCCACCGACGTCGAGCAACTGGTCCGCAGGTGGGAGTACGAATCCGACTTCCAGAGCGGGGTGGTCACCCCACTGGCCGCCAGCGGTTGGTCCGGTCCCGCCTCGCAGGCCGCCGCGGGCCGGCTCAACCAGGCGCGCACCCAGATCGACGCGGCCTTCGAGGAGACCAGCGCGCTCGCCAAGGCGCTGCGCTCCGCCCATGACCAGTTCGTCTCCTTCCAGAACACGCTGCGGCAGATCCAGACGGACGCGCAGACCCAGGGCCTGACCATCTCCGCCGACGGCAGCCAGGTCACCTGGAGCACCCCGGCGAACCTCCCGCGCAACGCCGGGATCCGCCAGGACTACCAGCAGTCCATGGATGAGGCGGCGAAAGCGATCAGCGCCCGGCTCACCTCCGTACTGCAGCAGGCCACCGAGGCCGACCAGGCCGCGGCGGCCGCGCTGGCGGCCGACACCGGCACCGACCAGCAGTCGTTCAACGCCACGCCGATCGGCGGGATCTCGGAGCAGGAGGCGGCCCAGGCGGCAGCCCTCGCCGCCCAGGGCAACAACCTCTCCAACACCCAGCTCGCCCAGCTGAACGCGCTGCTGAAGGCGCACGGCAACGACCCGTCGTTCGCCACGGCCTTCTACAACGACCTCGGCCCGCAGGAGACGCTGAAGTTCTGGGGCCAGCTCTCCGTGCTGTCCAGCCGGGCCCAGCCGCCGGACCCGGCCCGCCTCGCCATCCTGAAGGACCTACAGGGACAACTGGGCACCACGCTGGCCAGCGCGACCAACACCCGGAACCAGCCGCACCTCTCCGACCAGTGGGAGGCCCAGCTGCGCGCGGCGGGCGCCCAGCGGATCCAGGTGGTCAGCTCAGGGCCGTTGAGCCTGCAGCCGTACGGCTACCAGTTCCTGGCCAGCATCCTGCAGACCGGGAACTACGACCCGCACTTCCTGAACCCGATCGCGGAACACGTCACCCAGCTGACGCAGCAGAACCCCGACATGTGGCGGCAGGCCGGACCGCAGCCCGTGTCGAACGGCGTCCTGAAGACCAACTTCCTCGGCAACGGCACCGGCTTCAACCCCATGACGGGCGTGCTGGAGGCGCTGGGACACAGCCCGGCGGCGGCGACGGACTTCTTCCACAACCCGGAGACGCTCTACAACGCCGACGGCGCCCCGACCGGCCGCACGGCGCCCAACGGCTACCTGGGCTTCCTCACCGACGGCAGCAAGAACCCGATCCTGTCCGACACCGGCGTCACGGACCCCAACTACAAGGCGACCCTCACCTACGAGCCGACGGCGCTGGGCCACGCGCTCCAGGCCGCCACCACAGGCGTCCCGTGGGACGCGCCGAACGGCACCCCGCTGCCGCCGCACACCGCCGCCACCGACGACGTGATGAACCAGGTGGTCAACACCTTCGGCAAGGACCCGAGCCTGCTGCAGGGCCCGCTCTCCAGCATGAACGGCAGTGTGGCGAACATGACCGCCTCCTACATCGGCGACGTCAACCAGGCCGTCAACGCGCCGGTCGGCAACCAGCTCAGCGTCTTCGGCACCCCGGCGAACCTCAACGCCGACAACGCCAACCACCTGCTGGACACCCTGGCCCGGGACCCGGGCGCCTACGGCACCCTCCAGCAGGCCCAGAACGGCTACCTGGCCGCCCAGCTGGAGACCCAGGTGCACCAGCCGGGGCAGACCTCCGACCAGCTCGGCGCCAACCTCAACCGTGTCGCCGCCCAGACCGGCACGGTCAGCGGCATCCTCAGCAACGCGCGCGCCAACGCGGTCTCGCAGGCCGGTTGGGCGGCGGACGCCGCCTACAACCAGTCGATCTCCAGCAACACCGACATCGCCAAGACGATCTACAGCCAGACGCTCGGCAGCGTGGTCGGCAAGGTCCCGCTCCTCGGTGACATCGCGAACGACCAGGTCAGCAACATGATCACGAACATCGGCACGCAGTACCAGCACGACAGCACCCAGACCAGCGTCACCGCGAACATCGCGCTCGTCGACCAGGGCCACAAGGCGGTCGGTCAGGCGGTCCAGCAGGCGCTCGGCAACGCCGGTCTCGACCCGAACGGGAACACCGCCCTGAACGCCGCCACCCAGGCCCAGCAGGCCTACAACAGCGGACTGGCCGTGGACAGCTCCTACCACCAGGCGGGCAAGTGAGCGGCGCGTCCGCCGGGCTCCGGCCCGGTCGGGCGCGGTTCCGGGCGCGGTTCCGGGCGCGGACCGGCATCGCGGCGGCGGCGGTGCTGGTCGCCGTCGGCGTCACACTGCTGGTCCGCCAGCCCTGGCAGCCCGTCACCCGCCTGCCCGCCCAGGCCTGCTGGGGAGTGCTGGACGCCGACGACCTCCGCCCCCTGGCGGGCGGCGGGAACGGCACCCTGACCGCCGCGACCACCACCCGCACGCTGCAACCGGCGCAGTCGGCCGGCGGTGCCGGCTACCACTGCGAGCTGGCCTGGCACGGCGGCCCGGCACCGACCTACCTGGGCAACGGCCCCACCATCGCGCTCCACACGGAGAGCCAGCTGACCGAGGCCCGCGCGCTGGACGCGAGCCGCGGCGCGGTGCGGCCGCTCTCCTTCGGCAGCGGAAACACCGCCTGGCAAGCGGCCGAAGGCTACTCACTCGACCTGGCCATCCCCTGCGGCTTCCGCGACCCCTACACCGGGCAGTCCGCCACCGGCTACGCCCGGATCTCCATCGGCGCAGCCGGCAACCCCAGCTTCCCGCCCGCACCGCCGCCCGCCGAGGTGCGCCAGGCCGACGCCCGGATCGTGCTCAAGCTGGCGAAGGCGTTCGCCCAGCAGTACCCGTGCACCGGCGTCACACTCCCGGCCGATCCGCCACCTGTCCCCGCCATCACCGGTTCCTGACCGGACCGGAGGGTGACGAGTTCCGGGCGCGTTCGACGGAGCGTCCACCGCGTCGGCCGCTCCGTCGAACATGGCCCGCGAGTTCGCCGGATGTTCGTGTCCTACCAGGCCTTCCGCCGACTCGTCCGCGTCAGCCGGGCCAGGTTCCGGTCAAGCGGCGGACGGCGGTGGCGCCGGCGCGGTCGACGGCCGCCTTGACCCCGGCGAAGATCGCGCCCTGGAGCGTGGCCGCGAGCAGCACCTCCCGCCAGGAACGGTCTTCGTCGGTGGCGTCCGGGGCCTCGTCGTCGTGACCGAGCGCCTTCCACGCCTGCTGGAACAGCACTCCCGCGGCCAGGCCGCTGAGGGCGCCGAGCGCAAGACCGACCGGCTTGTAGGCGACCTTCGATGCCTTCACCCGGCTCACCCCTTCCGGCGGCGGCACGCCAGCCACACCACGAGGGCCAGCCCCGCTGCTGCCGCCGCCACCACCACCGTGCGGTTGTCCCGGACCAGCTGCGCCCCCCGGGCGGTCTTCTCCCGCACCGGCTCGGGCGCCTTCTCCTCCCACAGGTCACCGACCTCGGAGGCCATGGCCCGGGCCTGCTCCGCGACCTGGGCGGCCCTGTCCTTGACCGGATCGGCCAGCCGGTCCTGCGCCTGGTGGGCCAGGTCGGCGGCCTTCGCCTTCAGTTCCCCGCCCTTGAGGGAGGCCTGCTCCTTCAGCTCGCCGGCCTTCGCGGCGGCCTGCTCCTTGACCTCGGCCGCCTTCTCCTGGGCGCGCGCCCTGACATCGGTCCTGGCCGACAGCGCCTGGACCGTCTCCCCGAGTTGGGCCCGGGTCCGCTCGGCCTGTTCGCGCAGTTCCTCCGTGCTGGAGGCGATGGGTTCGTCGTGAGGCGGCTGGGTCATCGGTGTGCCCTCTCCTTGATCTCGGCCACGTCGGCCTTCACGTTCTCGACGGCCAGCTCGGGCGCGGGTGTCCCGGCCCGGTCGACCTGCTTCTTTCCACTCATGGCCATCACCGCGGCGATCGCACCCAGCACCGCTGTGACGATCAGCCCGGCCGCCCAGACCGGCAGCGCCAACGCCAGGGCGGCGATCACGGTGGCGACCAGCGCCTGCGCCATCAGGAAGCCGACCACGCCGGCGCCGCCGAGCAGGCCTCCGCCCTTGCCGTAGCGCTTGCCCTTCTCCTTCATCTCCGCCTGCGCCAGGCGCAGTTCGGCCCGCACCAGCTCGGTCAGCTGCTGCGAGGCCCGCTGTACCAGCTCACCCACCGGCTCCTGGCCCCGACGGTCCACGCTCGGAGCGGACCCGGCATGCTGCTGCCGCGTGCTCGACACGGCGCTCACCTCCCGTCCCTGTGGATCCCTACCGGATCGGACGGCGTGGATCGGGCTGCGTCACTCGCCCGACCCCCCGCCAAGGGCGCGAGTACCCCGCCCGCGCGAGTTCAGGCCGGCCTGTGACCGGTATCTTCGCGGCCGCACCTGCCCCGGTACGGTGCTCCCGCAGTGTCACCAGGCCGAAGCGCCTGGTCGGCGCTCCCCCCGATCCGGAGGGTCGGCCCGGGTGTCCGGATGCGGCCGTTGTGCTGGCCGGAAGGGCCCGGAATGTCTATCGTCGGGCAAGCGGCGGAACACGAATGGACGGGGCAGGGGCGGGGTCGTGGCGAGCGGGTCACGGGGTGGGGGCGGTGCGTTGCGACACGTGGTGCTGTCCGTCGGCCTGCCCCTGGAGCGCACCGAGGACGGCGACTCACCGAGGCCGGGCCTCGATCCGCTTGAGGATGCCCCGCGGCACGCCGCGAATGTCGCGCAGGCCTTCCGGAGTTTCGGCTACACGCCGGTCGAGGCGCACGACCCGAGCGGAGGTTCGCTCGGCCCGGACGCGGACTTCCCGGCGGTGGTCGACTCGTCGCTGGCGGACGCGGACGTCGACGTGCTGGTCGTGCACATCGTCGGGCACGGCGAGCTGGCCGGTGGCGGCAGCGAACAGCTGTACCTGCTCGATCGTGACGGCAGGCGCATCCGGCCTCCGGTGGGCGAGTGGATCGACATGGTCGAGGACCACCCGGACGAGCACCGGCCCGTGACCTTGTTCGTCCTGGACGTGTGCCATGCCGGTCAGGCCGCGGTGCTGTCGTGGCACGCGCGGATGGACACGACGAAGCGGCGCGCGTGGGTCCTGGCCGCTACCGACCCCGCCGACCGGGCGTACGACTACCGGCTGAGCCGAGCCCTGGTGAGCGTACTGGACGGGTACGCCTCCGGCCGGGTCCGGTTCGACCCCTCCGTCCGGTACATCCCCGCGCCCGCCGTCTGGCGGGAGATCGGGCACGCGGTGGACCGCCTGTGGCGGGAGGCCGACGGCCTGGAGCAGCGGGTCGGCACCAGCCTGGTGCCCTCGCACGCCGACCTGTCCCACCTCCCGTTCTTCCCCAACCCTTCCTACGACCCCGCCGGCGGCCCGGTCGCCGGGCTGCCGCCGGAGATCGCCCGCCTCACGGACTGGGCCGATGTCGATCCCGAGCACTTCATGCGACGTGCTGGCGGCGGCGAACCCGTCGGCCGGGGCTGGGACAAGGGCTACTTCTCGGGCCGCGACGAGGAGTTGGACGAGCTGTCCACCTGGCTCGACGATCCCGCTGCCGAACCGGTGCTGCGCGTGGTCACCGGCAAACCGGGTGCGGGGAAGTCCGCCCTGCTGGGCGTCCTGGTCTGTGCCGCGCATCCGCTGCTGCGCGAGCCCACCGCGCCGCTGTGGCGCGGGCTGGGCGAGCGGGCTCCGGGGCGCAACGGGCGGATCGCGGTGGTCCACGCCCGCCGTCTGGACCGTGGGCAGGTCGTCGACTCCCTCGGCCGCCAGCTGCGCGGGTTGGGCGGCCGGGCCGGCGCGGCCGCACCCGGCGGGAGGCAGGGCGGCCTGGACCCGAGCCCCGCGGACCTGCTGCTGGGCATGCTGCCCGACGACGGCCCCCCGGTCACCCTGATCATCGACGCTCTCGACGAGGCCGTCCGGCCCGAGGAGATCGCCGAAACCGTCCTGCTCCCCCTCGTCCAGCGGTCGCAGGCAGAAGGGGGAGGCCGGCTGCGGCTGCTGGTCGGCACGCGCGACGACCCCCGTTTCTCGGCACTGCAGGCCCTCGCCCGCGACCGCGCCGGCCACACCGACCTGAGCGCCGCCAGCCCGGTCGCCGTCCGCCGCGGCCTCACCGACTACGTCAACCGGCTCCTGGCCACCGACGGCAGCCCGTACTCCGAGGGCACCCGGCGCCCGGCCCGCAACGCCCTCGCGCGGGCCGTCGCCGAGCACCTCACCGGCCCCGCCGACGGCCGCCGGGACGGGCCGGGGAGCGACGGCGCCCTCCAGTGGGGCGAGTTCCTGACCGCCGGGCTCTACGTCCACTACCTGCTGGCCGGCGAGGATCCCCGAGCCACCGCCGAGGAGGCGGCCGCCCTGGGCCGGGCCGTGCCCCGCAGCCTGCCCGCCCTCCTCGAACTCGACCTGGGACGGCGCGCCGTCAGCCCCCTCCTGCGCCCGGTGCTGACCGCGCTGGCCTTCGCGCACGGGCGCGGCATGCCCGAGAGCGTCCTCGCCCACGCGGCGACGGCCTTCACCGCCTCCGGCGTCGGCCCGGTTCCCTGGAAGCAGTTGCAGGAGCTCCTGGACGGCGAGGCGCGCTTCTACCTGCGCCGGGAGGTCGACGAGGACGGCACCACGCTCTACCGGCTCTTCCACGAGGGACTCGCCGAATGGCTGCGGGACACCCCGACGGACCGGCCGGCCCGCGAGGAGCGCCGCCCCGGCCCGGCCGGTCAGGGCCTCCTCCTCCCCCGCGCCGAGCGGCTGTACGAGCGGCTGACGGACTGTGTGGACCGCGACGGAGCGGGCCGCACGCGATGGGACCGGGCCGTTCCGTACCTGCTGCGGCACATCGCCCAACACGCCCTGGAAGCCGGGAAGTTCGACGGACTTGTCGGCGACGCCGAATTCCTCGTCCACGCCGACCCGCGCTCCGTCGCCGATGCCGCGGGCCACGCCCGGTCCGACCGGGCCCGGCTGGACGCCGCCGTGTACCGGGCTTCCTGGGGCGTGCACCACGCGCTGCCGGCGGGTGCCCGCCGCCAGCTCCTGGCCCTGGACGCAGCCCGCTTCGCCCACACGCGCTTGCAGGCCGACCTGCCGGGTGACGCCGACTGGCAGGTCCGGTGGGCGACCGGTGGCCAGGTCTCACCGGCCCTGGTCCGCACCCTGCTGGTCCACGACGACGCGACGTACACGGCAGCGGCGGTGGTGGCGGAGCTGGACGGCCGGCCGCATGTGATCGCCGGCTGCGACCTCGGGCCGGTGCGGGTGTGGGACGCCACCACCGGCGCCCTCGTCCGGACCCTGCCCCACACCGACGGTGCGCGGTCGATGGCGGTGGCGCAGCTGAACGGGCATCCCCACGTGGTCATCAGCAACGGCAGATCGGTGGACGTGTGGGACCTGGTGACGGGTGGACGCGCCCGCCCTCTGGCCGGGCAGGGCGGATGGGTGGAGGCGGTGGCGGTGGTGGGGCTGGAGGGTCGCCCGCACCTGCTCGCCGGCGGTGAACGTGATCCGGGGCCGAGCCAGATTCGGATCTGGGACCTCGCCACCGGTGTCCGCACCCACGTCCTGACGGGCGACTGGGGCAGGGCAGCCGCGATGGCGGTCCTGGCGGACCGCCTGTACGCCGTCGTCGAACTCGGCATCGGAAGAAGGGAGGTGCGGGTGTGGGACATGGCCACCGGTGATTCGACCAATCCCCTGGCAGGCCAGTCCGAGGAGCTGGACGCGGTGGCGGTGGCCGAACTGGACGGCCTGCCGCACGCCGTCACCACGGGCCGGGACGGGCAGGTGCAGATCTGGGACCTGAGCACCGGCGCGTGCGTCCGCACCCTGACCGGCCACACCGGCCGGGTGCGCAGGACGGAGGTGGTGCGCCTGGACGGCCGCCCGCACGCCGTCACCACGGGCCGGGACCGGCAGGTGCGGATCTGGGACCTGACCACGGGCGCGTGCGTCCGCACCCTGACCGGCCACACCAGGCAGGTGCACGGGGTGGCGGTCGTCCAGCTGGACGGCCACCCGCACGCCGTCACCACGGACTGGAGCGGGCACACGCGGATCTGGGACCTGGCCTCCGGCACTCCCAGCCGCGCCCTGCCCGGCCACACCGCTCAGGTGACGGCGATGGCGGTGACGGACCTCGACGGCCGCCCGCACGTCATCACCGGTGCCGACGAAGGGGACGGGTCGCTGCGGGTGTGGGACCTCGCCGCCGGCACGTGCGTCCGCTCCCTGCCCGGCCCCGACCGCAAGGTGACCTCGGTCGCGGTGACGGAACTGCGGGGCCGCCCACATGTGATCGTCGGCTGCCAGGACAACCGGGCGCCCGTGCTGGACCTGGGCACCGGTGCCGCCGACCGCACCCTCACCCCCGGCTGGGCCTTCTCGGCGGCGGCGACGTCGACGACGGTGGCGGGCCGCCCGCACGCGGTGCTCGGCACCTGGGGCCGGGAGGAGAGCGAGGGTCTGGTGGCGGTGTGGGACCTCACCACCGACGGCCACCCCCGCACCGCCCTCATGGGCGACTACGGAATCCACGCGATCGCGGTCGCCACACTGGAGGGCCGCCCGCACGCCGTCACCGGCAGCTACGGGCGCGACCTCCGGATCTGGGACCTCACTCCCGAGCGTCCCACCCACGTCCGCACCCTGACCGGCCACACCCGCTCGGTGTACGCGGTCACCGTCACGGACCTGGCGGGTCGTCCCCACGCGGTCACCGGCAGCGCGGACGGGTCGGCACGCGTGTGGGACCTCGCCGCCGGCGCCTGCGTCCTCGTGCTCGACGGCCACACCGACGGGGTGCGGGCGGTGGCGGTCGCCGAGTGGGAGGGGCGCACGTACGCGGTCACCGGCAGCGACGACGCGACCGTACGGGTCTGGGACCTCGGGACCGGGTCCTGCCGCGCCGTCTTCCGCCTTCCCGACGCCTGCGGAGCCGTCGCCGTCGCCGATCACGGCACGGTCGTCGTCGGGGCCGGCAACGAGGTCGTCGCACTCGGCCTCGGACGCGCAGCACGTCTCACACCCCTGGGAGGGAGACCCCGTTGACCAGCACCAGTGCCCCGGCTCTTCGCATCGTCGCCGTTCACGGCATCGGCAACAGCTTCGGTGCCGGTCTGTCCCGCGCCCGCACCGAGGAGCTCCGCGCCCGGAAGGCCGCGCTGTGGGCACGGCACCTGAGCAGCGGTCTCGGTGTCGCCCCGGACCGGATCGATCTCGACTTCGCGTACTACGCGGACAAGCTGGCCCCCGGCCCGGCCGCCCAGGGAGCGGGGAGCGACGACGTCCTGGACGATCCGCTGGCCCAGCTGATGCTGGAGGAGTGGGCGAGGGAACTGGGGGCTCCCGACGAAGCGGCTCACGGTCACGCGGCGGTGCCGCTGCGGGCGTTGTCGTCGTGGGTGGCCCGCCGGTTCGACCTCGCGGAGGGACCGCTACGGGTGTTCCTCCGCATGTGGTGCGGTGAGGTCGCCGCCTACCTGCGGGCCGAGGACGCCCCGCAGCGGCGTGCCGCGCGGGAGGAGGTCGCCGGGCGGCTCGCCCGCCATCGGCCCCGGATCGTCATCGCGCACTCCCTGGGCTCGGTCGTCGCCTACGAGGCCCTGCACGCTCACCCGGAACTGCGTCCCGAGCTGTTCCTGACCCTGGGCTCGCCGCTCGCGCTGCCCCGCGTGGTCTTCGATCGGCTCGTACCCGCGCCGAGGGCGGAGGGCCGGACGCCGCGCGGAACCGGCCTGCCTCGGGGAACCGGCCTGCCCGGCCGGACGCGATGGGTCAACATCGCCGATCCGGGCGACCCGGTGGCCGTCCCGCCGCTGCTCAGCAGGTTCTTCGACGGTGTCGACCTCGACCACACCACCGTCGTCAGCGGCCTGTTCCGCTTCCACCACGCCACGAACTACCTGCAGTGCGCAACGACCGCCGCCACCGTCGCCCCGTACCTGGGCATCTGACGGGTGCACCGAGGCGCGCGGTCCGCGCTCCTCGGTGCCGGGCCCGCCGGACCGAGCCCGAGCCGCTACAACGCGCCCATCCCGTTCGACCAGGCCCAGGGCGAGCCGTTGCCGTTGCTGAACACCCGCGAGATGGCCCACAGGCCCTTCGAGCAGTGCAGTCCGTAGACCTCGCCGGTGGTGAACCAGCCGGGCTGGCCCGGGTAGAAGTGGTTGGCGTTCGAGTCGCCGTTCACGCCGTACGTGACGCCGTTGCAGGAGTCGTAGACGCCGCTGTAGACCCGGACGTCGGTGCTGCCGCCGGTCAGGTAGGTCGTGGTGTAGAACCCGCCGTCATTGGCCTGGACGATGCAGGGCGTGAGCTTCCACAGGTTCCAGGGCGAGCCGTCCGCGCCGCCCTGGTTGACGGTCCCGCAGAGCTGGGCGTCGGCGTGGGCGGCCCCGGCGCCGAGGAAGGTCATCCCGGCGGCGAGTGAGACGCCGGCGGCGGCCAGGGCGATCGTGCGGCGTAACCGCGGGCGCTTCGAGAGGCTGGACAAAACGTTCCTCCGGTCTCGTACGGTGATCCGATGTGACTCTTGGGACTGCTCTGACGGTGCATCCGAGGTTGGACGACCCGTTCCCTTCCCGGGCGGTACGCGCTCCGAACATCGGGATTGACCAAGACAGTTCAAAGACCCGTCGGCCGGGGACGGGGCCCGGCCGACCTCGGGACAGGCTCACGCACCGGCTTCCAGGATGCGCTTGAGGGTGGCCAGTTCGGTGTCGACGAGAGCGATCTGCTCGTCGAAGAAGGCGTCGGTGAAGGTGGGCGGCTGGAAGAAGGTCATCATGAATTCGGTGCCCGTGCCGTTGGCGACGACGCGGGCGGGGACCTGCCAGGACGCCTGCTCCTCGACGTAGTCGTGGTCGAGGACGCCGAGTTCGGCGTTGCCGCGGATGCGGAGCCTGGCGGGGCCGTGCGGAGTGCTCATCAGCCACCAGTCGGGGTCGTCGGTGGCCTCGATGGCCTTGACGTTGACGACGGCCCAGGCAGGCCAGTTCGCGGGATCGGCGAGGAAGGCGAAGACCTCGGCGACGGGGCGCCGGATGCTGACGGTCTTGGTCGTCGAACGGGCCGTGGCGGGGGTGGTGTTCATGACGGGGCCCTTCCGGGGGCGGGGGTTTCGGGATGGGTGTCGCCGACCAGGCCGCGGATCCAGTCCTCCAGTTGGAGGCGCCGGGCCGGGTCGAGGTGGGCGAAGAAGTGGGCGTCGTTGCGGTCGGCGATCTCCGCCAGGCGCGGCGTGAGGTCGAGGCCGGCGTCGGTGAGGGTCAGCCGCAGGATGCGCCGGGAGTCGGGGTCGCTCTCGCGGGACATCAGCCCTTTGGCGACCAGGCGGTCGACCAGGCGGGAGACCGCGCCGACGTCGATGTCGATGTAGCGGGCCACCTCACGGGTGGTGGTGGCGTCGCCGCGGTAGACGGTGATCAGGACCGCCCACTGGGAGACGGTCACGTCGTGCTCGGCCAGTTGCCTCTCGAAGCGGCCGTGGACCTCGTCGGAGAGACGGCGGAGCCAGTACCCGAGGTGGTCGCGCAGACCGCTGGTTGGTGCTGTCACTCCTCCACTCTGCATGTCGGAACAACTGTTGTCAAGACAACGGTAGCGTACAACCCGCCCGCTCTGCGCGGAACGATCACATGCGTGGGGGCCCCGGGGTGGTCGACGGTCGAACGTCACCGCGTGGGCGGGCCCGATTCGCAGGCATGCATCCCACCGATCGGGTCACCAGATGTACGTCCCCAGTAGACGGACGAAGGAGATGACGGACCCATGGGTGCACTTCTGCTGGTTCTGCTGCTCGCCCTGGTGCTCTTCGGCCTCGGGTTCGCGGTGAAGGTGCTGTGGTGGGTGGCGCTGTTCGTCCTGGCGGTGTGGCTGCTCGGTTTCGTGGTCCGCGCCGTCGACGATGCCGGCGGCCGGCGCCGCTGGTACCGGTGGTGACGCCGGCACCGCCCGGGGCTCGCGGCCCGGCACGTTCCCCCGGTGCCTGTTCCCCGGGTGCACGGTCCCCGTGCACCCGCACTCCGTCCGAAACGGGTGGTCCATGAGCGTGCTCGACGGACTCGACGACTACCAGCGGCGCCACCGCTGGGCGGGTCTCGCGATCGCGGTGGTGTACAAGTTCATCGACGATCAGGGCACCTACATGGCCGCCCTGATCACGTATTACGGCTTCCTGTCGCTCTTCCCGATGCTGCTGCTCCTCCTCGCCGTGCTGGGGTTCGCGCTGCACGGCGATGCCCAGTTGCAGCAGCAGGTGCTGCATTCCGCGCTCAGCCAGTTCCCGGTGATCGGCGACCAGATCGAGCACAACGTCCGTTCGTTCCAGGGGAGCGGCTTCGCGCTCGCGGTCGGCATCGCCGGCAGCCTCTACGGCGCGCTGGGAGTGGCGCAGGCGCTCCAGAACGCCTTCAACACGGTGTGGGCCGTTCCTCAGCACAGCCGCCCGAACGCGCTGACCGCCCGACTGCGCGGACTGGCCCTGCTGGGCGTCCTCGCCGCGGCGGTCATGGCTTCCGCGGCTCTGGCCGCCCTCACCGCCACCGCGCACGGCTGGCCCGCCTGGATCGACCGGTGCGTGCGGGTCGCGGCCGTACCGCTGTCGGTCGCGGTCGGCACCGTCCTGCTGCTGGCCGGGTTCAAGCTCCTGACCAACAGCCGGCTCCGGGTGCGCCTGCTGTGGCCCGAAGCCCTGGCGGCTTCGCTGACCTGGCAGGCACTGCTGCTGGTCGGCACCTACTACGTGGGGCACCAACTGCGCGGGGCGACGGCCACGTACGGCCTGTTCGGCATCGTGCTCGGCCTGATGGCGTGGATCTACCTCGGCGCGCTCACCCTCGTCGTCTGCGCGGAGAGCGCGGCGGTGCGCACCCGCCGGCTGTGGCCCCGCGGAATCACGGCGCCCTTCGCCGACCACGCCCCGCTGACCCGGGCGGACCGGCAGGCCTACACCTCCTACGCCACCGCCGCCGCCTACAAGCCGGGCGAGGAGATCCGCGTGCGCTTCGCGCCGCCCGGAGCGCAGCGGGGTGACGGCGGCCCTACCGGAGGAAAGCCGGACCACCGCGCCGCGCCTCACGAGCCGACGGGCCCCGCGGCGGCGCCCGCTCCTGACGTGCCGCCGGGCGAACCCGTCGATCCCTGAGGTGCCCTGAAGTGCCCTGAAGTGCCCCCCGGCGCACCCGGCAGTCCCTGACCCACCGCCGGGCGGATCCCAGCGATCCGCCCTCCCACCACCGCACGACCAGAAGGACCGCTGCCCATGAGGAAAGCCCTGAACGACCTCGACGCCCGGCTGTTCGTCAGGGTGGCCTCCCGTCGCCTGCGCGGCAGCGACCCGTGGCTGTCCCACCTGACCCGCGCCGCCGACCACGGCAAGCTGTGGATGACCGGCGCGGCGCTGCTGGGCGCCACCGGCAACCGGACCGCCCGGCGGGCCGCCCTGCGCGGAGCCGGTTCCCTGCTGCTCGCCTCCTTCCTCGCCAACGTCGCCGCCAAGGGCCTCAGCCGCCGGCCCCGCCCCGCCCTCGACCCCGTGCCCGTCGTACGGCGGCTGCTCAAGCAGCCCGTCACCAGTTCCTTCCCCTCCGGGCACTCCGCCTCGGCCGCGGCCTTCGCCACCGCCCTCGCCATCGAATCGCCGCTGCTGGGCGCCGTCGCCGCTCCTGTGGCCGCCGCCGTGATGGCCTCGCGCGTCTACGTCGGCGTCCACTACCCCGGCGACGTCCTGGCCGGGGCCGCTCTGGGAGCGGGGACCGCCGCGCTCACCCTGCGCTGGTGGCCCCGTCGCAGCGACCAGCCGGCCAGCACGGCCGCTCCGGTGGTGAAAGCGCCCGCCCTGCCCACCGGCGCAGGCCTGTACGTCGTGGTCAACGGCGCCTCGGGCTCCGGAGCCCTCACGGGGGCCGACGGCCCGGAGCGGTCGGTCGAGGAACTGCGCCGGGAACTCCCCGACGCCCACATCCGGCTGTGCGCGGACAGCAACGACCTGGCCGCGCTGCTGGACCAGGCCGCGGCACTCGCCGTCAAGTCGGACGGGGCGCTGGGCATCTGCGGCGGAGACGGCAGCGTCAACCTGGCCGCGGCCGTCGCGGCCCGGGAGGGCCTGCCGCTGGCGGTGTTCCCCGGCGGCACACTGAACCACTTCGCCGTCGACCTGGGCACCCACACCCTGCGCGCCACCGCCGAAGCCGTCAAGGCCGGTAGCGCCTGTGCCGTCGACGTCGCGCTGGCCACCGGCGATCGCGGCGACCGGCAGCTGTTCCTCAACACCTTCAGCATCGGGATATACCCCGAACTCGTCCGGGCCCGCGAACGCCTGGAGAAGCGCCTGGGCAAGTGGCCTGCCCTCGCCGTCTCCCTCGTCCGGGTCCTGGCCGGCGCCGAGCCGGTACGGCTGAGCGTCTCCGGTGTCCCGCGGACGCTCTGGATGCTCTTCGCCGGCAACGGCACCTACGACCCGTCCGGCTTCGCCCCCACCCACCGCACCTCACTGGACAGCGGCCGGCTCGACATCCGCGCCGTCGACGGCAGCCACCCCTTCGCCCGTACCCGCCTCCTGCTCGCCTTCCTCACCGGCACCCTCGCCACCTCGCGCGTCTACCGCGAGGCCCGTCTGGCCGCGCTCGACCTCACCGACCTCCGCGAGGTCCGGTACCTCGCCGTCGACGGCGAGGCCCTCCCCGCCCCCGATCGGCTGCGCCTGTCCACGACCACCGCCGCGCTGACCGTCTACCGGCCCGAACGTCCCGCCATCCCCTGAGCGCCTTCCCCCGGCGGCCCCGCCCGGCGCGGCCCCTCGTGCGGCTCCTGGCAGCTGTGCGCGGCGTCCGGCCGGGGCCACACGGCAGGCTCGTCCGGGGCGGTGACGGCCCCGGTGCGGTCGCTCGGACCGCGGGCCGTCACCCGGTGGCCGTGAGGACGTCCAGGAACCGCTCGTGGTCGACCGAGACCGAGATCCGCGTCCGGGTGCCGGCCGCCGGACGCGCACCCCAGGCGCCGCGCTCGCGGTACACCTCGACCTCGCGGAACGCGCAGACGGATTCGTCGAGCGCCACGGCCGCCGCGAGCGGGTCGTGGAAGGCCTTGCCGGCGCGGCGCCTGGCCAGGTAGACCGCCATGCCCGCCCGCACGAGCGCCATCCCGGGTGTGAGCCGCCGCGCCGACAGGGCGGCGTGCATAGCGCCGTCGTAGACGACGCCGTGGCAGACGTTCTTCGAGACGAGCACCCGCTCACCGACGTGGGGCGATTCCAGCAGCCTCGACGCGGCGTCCGGAGCGCCGTTGAAGTTGAACGTCGGGCAGGTCTCGCGTCCCTCGAACTTGGGGAGCCGGTGTTCGGGCGGGACGACGCAGTCGCCGGCGAAGCCGCCCTGTGCGACCCAGCGGGCGATGCGCACCTCCGGTTCCCGCTCCAGGAGCACGCCGGGATTCTTCGGCGGCGCCCCCGTGAGCAGCGTCGCGTCCCCGCCGGCGAGGGTGTCCCGCAGCAACTGCCAGGCCTCGGCGTCGGGTTCGCGCGCCGGAACCTTCCCGAGCCATCGGCGGTGGAAGCCCGACACCGGCCGCACGTCGGCGCCGGGCCGGTACGCGCCGACCGGCACGGGCACCCCGAGGCGCCCGAGGAGGTGTTTGACGATGCCGACCTGTTCATCCGACCCGGGCATGACCGTCACGGCCACCAGGCGTGCCCACGGATGGGTCGCGAGGGCACACAGGGTGAAGACGTCGTCGGGGTCGCCGGTCTCCATGTCGAACACGATCGGGATCGCCATGCCCGCGACCGTACCGATCCGACGCAGCGTCACCAACGGAATTTCGGCGGACCCGGCCCGCCTCGGCCGGCGCTCCGGCACACCGGCCGCCCCCTGCTCGTTCGTGGCGTGCGGACGGCGGCCGCGGCTACTTCACGAAGCTCTCGACGACCTTGGGCGGCCAGACCCCGACCTTGAGGACGCCCATGGAGTACGCCCGGGAGACCAGCGCGGCGCGGTTCGGGACCCGCAACTTCCGCAGCAGGCAGGTGACGTGGTACTCGACCCCCTGGCGGCTCAGGTAGAGCCGGGCGGCCAGGGGGACGGTGGATATCCCCGCCGCTATGCCCTCCAGGATCCGGGCGTCGACGTCGCTCAGCAGCTTCTTCCGGCCCGCCACCACCTCGGACCCGCCCTGCTCCGGACGACCGTCCGGCATCATGACCAGGATCGAGGACTCGTCGGGCAGGCCGCCGCGCACCATGACGGCGGTGAGCGGCACCGTGAAGGTCTCGTCCCCCGGGCCGACCGCGATGACGTCGGTGGCGAAGCGGTCGCGCCGGCCCTCGATCAGCCCGGAGAACTGGCGCAGCAGCGGCTGCTGGACGCTCGGGTGGACGAGCTCGCTGAAGGTCCGGCCGCAGAGGTCGGCCGAGGTGCGGCCGAACTGCCAGAAGAAGGCCTCGTTGGCCTGGCGGATGGTGAGGGCCCGGTCGAGCTGGGCCATGGTCAGGCCGGCCTGGCCGACCGACTGCTGGTGCCGCGCCGCCGCGCCGCCGACTTGATCCCGCTCGGGCGTGACGGTCCGGGCGGAATTCGGCTGGACAGACTGGGAAATCACCACGGAAAGTCCGTTCCCTTCGAGGCGAAAGTGCGGATGGATAAGTGTTCGAACTACCCGGGTCTTCGCACGGGAGACCCACATCCGCACATGGAACTGTGCGCGAAATCCAGGAATCGGCCGGATTACCGGCCGGCCACGACAGGCACGACACCGGTCGGCCCTGGCCTGGAACAGGGCGGGCTGGGACGGACCGCCGCCCCTCCCCAGGGCGGTCGACGGTCGGTGGAGTCGGTTTCTCCGCAGCTCAGGGCTGCCGGTACGGGTGTCGTCAGTCCCGGCGGGACGGTTTCACGACAGGGGACCGCCGCCCACCGGGTCTCCCGGAGCGCGCCCGTCGGCCTCCCGGCACCGTCCCCCCGGACGCCGGACCGACGGCTGGTGCGGGAATTCCCCATGCGGACGACACGTACTCCTGCACCTCCGAAGCGCAGACGGACCCGATATTCCGAGGCGGCCCCGGAGAGCGAACCACAAAAGTGGCTGACCGGGCATCAGCGTACCCGGCCAGTTCTGAGCAAGAATATATGGGACACGTCAAGAAGTGAGCAAGTAACCGAACGATCCCGGTCCGCAACGGGAGTGATCCAGCCAGCAGTCGCATCTGCGTTCGAACCGTTGAACGTGTCGGGGGAATTGCGCGGAGGAGGCGCCGGAGTCCCTCGCCCCCGCCCGCCGCCCAAAACAGGACACAAGCGGATGATCAACCCCTGCTCCCGGCCGGGCGCGGTCAGAACTAAGGAATTCCCGGAACCGGGCATGGGACCAAGGTGGGGTACAGATCCAGCCGCCACCCCGCCCCCGAGGGAGTCCGATGAGCACCCCGCCCCGGCCGAGCGCCGCGCGCCGGCCGATCCTGTTTGTCAGCCTTCCGGAGAGCGGCCTGCTCAACCCCCTGCTGGTGCTGGCCGGTGAGCTGGCCCGGCGGGGCGTGCCCGATCTCTGGTTCGCCACGGACGAACCGCGGCGCGCCGAGGTGACGGCCCTCGCCGACCGGTCGGCGGTGGAGTTCGCCTCCCTCGGCGACGTGTTCTCCGAGCTGTCGGCGGTCAGCTGGAGCGACGACGTGTACCGCCAGGTGACCCAGGAGTCGCGGTTCAAGGCGCACCGCGCGGTGATCCGCCAGTCCTACCGGCCCGACCTCCAGGCCGAGAAGTTCCGCCGGCTCGCCGCCGTGGTGGACAAGTGCGACCCGGCCCTGATGGTGATCGACTGCGTCAGCTCCTTCGCCGTCGACCTGGCGCTGGCCCGGGGAATCCCCTTCGTGCTGAGCGTCCCGTTCCTGCCGAGCAACGTGCTGACCTCGCACAGCCCGTTCGGGCCGTCCTACACGCCGAAGGACTTCCCCGTCCCGCACTCGGGCCTGCCCTACCCGATGTCCGCCGGCCAGCGGCTGCGCAACCGGCTCTTCAAGCTCCGCACGCTCGCGCTCTTCCTCAACCCGGCGATGGGCAAGGTGCTCTCCGAGGACGCCCGGCTGCGCAAGGAGCTGGGCCTGCCCAAGCCCAGCCCGATGACCCGGATCGACCGCGCGGAGCTGGTGCTCTGCAACTCCGTTCCGGAGCTGGACTACCCGTTCGAACTGCCCGGGAAGGTACGGCTGGTCGGGGCGATGGTGCCGCCACTGCCGGAGTCCTCGCCGGCCGACGACAGCAGCGGCGTGATGGACTGGCTGGACGCCCAGTCCTCCGTGGTCTACATGGGCTTCGGCACCATCACCCGGCTGACCGCGCCACAGGTCCGGGACCTGGTGGAGGTGGCCCGCCGGCTGGACGGCCGGCACCAGGTGCTGTGGCGGCTGCCCGCCGAGCAGCAGCACCTGCTGCCGCCGACCGCCGAACTGCCCGGCAACCTCCGGGTGGAGAGCTGGCTGCCGTCCCAGCTGGACGTGCTCGCCCACCCCAGGGTCGACGTGTTCTTCACCCACGGCGGCGGCAACGGCTTCCACGAGGGCGTGTACTTCGGGAAGCCGCTGGTGATCCGCCCGCTCTGGGTCGACTGCTACGACCAGGCGGTGCGCGGGCGGGACTTCGGGATCAGCCTGACCCTGGACCGGCCGCGCGACTTCGACCCCGCCGACGTCGTGGACAAGCTCACCCGGGTGCTCGGCGACCGCTCCTTCCGGGACCGGGCCGAGAGCATCGGCAGCGCGCAGCGCACGGCGGGCGGCCGGGCCGCCGCGGCCGACCTGCTGCTCGGGCTGCCCGCCCTCGCCTGACCGCCCCGCCCTCGCCTGACCGCCCCGCCCGCCCGGCGCCCCCGGCCCGCCCCCGGCCGTGGACGACGCCGGGGGCCCGCCACGTCACGTCCCAGAGTGAGGACCCATGCCCTTCACCATCCCCGTGTCCCGCCCCAGCCTCGACGGGCGGGAACTGGAGTACGTCACCCGCACGATCGGCGACGGCTGGATCTCGTCCCAGGGCCCGTACGTCCGCCGCTTCGAGGAGGCCTTCGCCGAGTACAACGGGTCCGCCCACGGCGTCGCCTGCTCCTCGGGCACGGCCGCGCTCACCCTGGCGCTGCGCGCGCTCGGCGTGGGCCCCGGGGACGAGGTGATCGTGCCGGAGTTCACCATGATCGCCTCCGCCTGGGCGGTCACCTACACCGGCGCCACCCCGGTCTTCGTCGACTGCGCGGACGACCTGAACATCGACGTCGCCCGGATCGAGGAGCGGATCACCCCGCGCACCAAGGTGATCATGCCGGTGCACGTCTACGGCCGCCGCTGCGACATGACCGCGGTCATGGACCTCGCCCACCAGTACAACCTGCGGGTGGTCGAGGACTCCGCCGAGGCCCACGGCGTCCGCCCGACCGGCGACATCGCCTGCTTCTCGCTGTTCGCCAACAAAATCATCACGGCCGGGGAGGGCGGCGTCTGCCTCACCGACGACCCCCGCCTGGCCGGTCAACTGGCCCACCTGCGGGCCATGGCGTTCACCGCCGACCACAGCTTCCTGCACAAGAAGCTCGCCTACAACTTCCGGATGACGGCGATGCAGGCCGCCGTCGCGCTCGCCCAGACCGAGCGGCTGGACGAGATCCTCGCGGCCCGCCGGGAGATCGAGCGCCGCTACGACCAAGGCCTCAAGGACGTCCCCGGCCTCACCCTGATGCCGCCCCGGGACGTGCTGTGGATGTACGACCTGCGGACCGAACGCCGCGACGGGCTGCGCGAGTTCCTCGCCGCCGAAGGCATCGAGACCCGGCTGTTCTTCCAGCCGATGAGCCGCCAGCCCGGCTACCTCGACCCGGCCTGGCCCGGCCTCAACGCCACCCGGTTCGCCGCCGACGGCCTCTACCTGCCCACCTACACCTCGCTGACCCCGACCGACCAGGACCGGGTCATCGACCGGGTCCGCGCCTTCCACGGCGCGTCCTGACCCGTACGCCCCGGCCCCCGCACGGGGCCACCGGATCCGCACCGCCCCCGAGGGAGACCCGACGACATGACGAGCACCGGACCGCGGGTGGTCGACTTCCCGCTGCGCCGGCCCGGCGAGGCCTTTCCACCGCCCCACTACCAGGACTACCGCGGCGAGCGCGGCCTGGTGGTGTGCCACCTGCCCAACGGCAACCGGGTCTGGCTGGTCACCCGGCACGAGGACGTCCGGGCCGTCCTGACCGACCGCCGGATCAGCTCCAACCCCGACCACCCGGGATTCCCCAACATCAGCCAGACCATGGGCGTGCCCCGCCAGGAGCAGATCCCCGGCTGGTTCGTCGGCCTGGACTCGCCCGAGCACGACCGCTTCCGCAAGGCGCTGATCCCCGAGTTCACCGTCCGCCGGGTCCGCGAGCTGCGGCCCGCGGTCGAGCAGACCGTGGACCGGTGCATCGACGGCCTGCTGGCCGCGGGCACCGAGGCCGACCTGGTCGCCGACTTCGCCCTGCCCGTCCCCTCCCTGGTGATCTCCGCACTGCTCGGCGTTCCCCCGGTGGACCGGGACTTCTTCGAGTCCCGCACCCGCACGCTGGTGGCCATCCGCTCCTCCACCGACCAGCAGCGCGACACCGCCTCGCGCGAACTGCTGCGCTACATCAACCGCCTGGTCGCCATCAAGCAGAAGTGGCCGGGCGACGACCTGATCAGCCGGCTGCTGGCGACCGGCGCGATCGACCCCCGGGAGATGTCCGGGGTGCTGATGCTGCTGCTCATCGCCGGCCACGAGACCACCGCCAACAACATCGCGCTCGGCGTGGTGACGCTGCTCGCCCACCCGGAGTGGATCGGCGACCCCCGGGTGGTCGAGGAGACCCTGCGCTTCCACTCGGTGGCGGACCTGGTCTCGCTGCGGGTCGCCGTCGAGGACGTCGAGATCGCCGGCCAGCAGGTCCGGGCCGGCGAGGGCATCGTGGCCCTGGTCGCCGCCGCCAACCACGACGAGCGGGCCTTCGCCTGCCCGCACGCCTTCGACCCGGCCCGCACCGAACGCCACCACGTGGCCTTCGGCTACGGCGTCCACCAGTGCCTGGGCCAGAACCTCGTCCGGGTCGAGATGGAGATCGCCTACCGCAGGCTCTTCGAACGCATCCCGGGCCTGCGCCTGGCGGTGCCGGCCGAGGAACTCCCGTACAAGTACGACGGCGTGCTGTGCGGGCTGCACGCGCTGCCGGTCCGCTGGTGACCGCGGCGGCCGCCGCCGGGCCGTGACGGGCACGCCCCGGCACGCCCCGGCACGCCCCGGCACGCCATCACCCACGCTCCCGACCACGCCCCAGGAGAACCGATCATGCGCATCACCGTCGACACCGGCCGCTGCGTCGGCGCGGGCCAGTGCGTGCTGAACGCCCCCGCGGTGTTCGACCAGGACCACGACGGCGTGGTCGAGATCCACGACCCCACGGCCGCCGCGGCCGACCCGGAGGCCGTCGCCCTGGCCGCCACGCTCTGCCCGTCCGCCGCGATCACCGTCCACCGGGACTGACCCGCGCCCCTGAGAGGACCGACCACATGACCAGTCCCAGCACCCTGTGGCTGCGCCGCTTCCATCCGGCGGACGGCCGGCCGGTACGCCTCGTCTGCTTCCCGCACGCCGGCGGCTCCGCCAGCTACTACCACCCGGTCTCCGCGGCCCTGTCCGCCGACACCGAGGTGATCGCGCTGCAGTACCCCGGCCGCCAGGACCGCCGCACCGAACCCTGCCTCGACTCCATCGACGCCCTGGCCGACCGGATCACCGACGAACTGCTGACCCTGGAGGACCGGCCGACCCTGTACTTCGGCCACAGCATGGGCGCCGTCCTCGCCTTCGAGACCGCCTGGCGGCTGGAGCAGAAGGGCGGCCCAGCACCCCGCGGCATCATCGCCTCCGGCCGCCGGGCGCCCTCCACCAGCCGGGCCGAGACCGTCCACCAGCGCGACGACGCGGGCGTCCTGGCCGAACTCCGGCTGCTCGACGGCAGCAACGCCCGGGCCCTGGAGAATGAGGAGATCCTGCGGATGTCGATGCCCGCGATCCGCGCCGACTACCGCGCCGTCGAACGCTACACCTGCGAGCCCGGCCGGGTGCTGCGGTGCCCGATCACCGCGCTCACCGGCGACGCCGACCCGCGCACCACCGTCGCCGAGGCCGAGGCCTGGAAGGAGCACACCAACGGCGGCTTCCGCCTCCGGGTGCTCCCCGGCGGCCACTTCTTCCTCGCCGAGCAGCAGGCGGCGGTCCTGCGGGAGATCACCACCGAGCTCGCCGAGCTCCGCTGACCAACCGCCCGCCGACCCACGCCCCGCAGGCGGCACCGGCAGGACAAGGATCCCTGATGCGCACTCTCCTGGTCGACAACTACGACTCCTTCACCTACAACCTCTTCCACTACCTCGCCGAGGTCAACGGCAGGGAGCCGGAGGTGATCCGCAACGACGACCCGTCCTGGCGGCCCGCACTGCTCGACGGCTTCGACGCCGTCGTCCTCTCCCCCGGCCCCGGCACCCCGCACAACCCCGCCGACTTCGGCCACTGCGAGGGGATCGCCCGCGACGGACGCCTGCCGGTGCTCGGCGTCTGCCTCGGGCACCAGGGCCTGGCCCTGGCCCACGGCGCCTGCGTCGGCCGGGCGCCCGAGCCCCGGCACGGCCGGACCTCCGCCGTGCGGCACACCGGCACCGGCCTCTTCCGCCGGCTGCCCAACCCGCTGGAGGTCGTCCGCTACCACTCGCTGGCCGTCACCGCGCTCGCCCCCGGACTGGAGCCGATCGCCTGGGCCACCGACGACGGAGTGGTGATGGCCCTCCAGCACGACGAACTCCCGCTGTGGGGCGTCCAGTTCCACCCCGAGTCGATCGGCACCGAGGCCGGGCACCAGCTGCTCGCGAACTTCCGGGACCTCGCCGAGGAGTTCAACCGGACGCACCGGCCCGGCCCCCGGCACGTCCCCGCCCCGCGCCGCGCGCCGGTGGACGCCCCGGCCGCACCGGTCACCCGGCGGCTGACCGTGCTGAGCCGCACGGTCGACACCCGGTGGGACGCGGAGACCGTCTTCGACCGGCTCTTCCGCACCGGGAGCCACCCGTACTGGCTGGACAGCAGCCTCCCCGGCGGCCGGCTCGGCCGGATCTCCGTACTGGGCGACGCCTCCGGCCCGCTCGCCCGGGTGGCCACCGCCGACGTCTCCCGCGGCACCGTGACGGTGCGCTTCGGGGACACCGCCGAGGTGGTGCACGGCGCCTTCCTGGACTGGCTCGACGCGGACCTGCGCACCCTGCGCACCGAACTGCCCGAGCTGCCCTTCCACTTCGCGCTGGGCTGGGTGGGCTGCCTGGGCTACGAGCTCAAGGCCGAGTGCGGCGGCGACCGCGCCCACCGCTCGCCCGACCCGGACGCGGTCATGGTGTTCGCCGACCGGGCGGTGGTGCTCGACCACGACACCGGCACCGTCCACCTGCTCGCCCTCGCCGAGGACGGCCGCACCGGACCGGCCGACACCTGGCTGGCCGCGACCGCCGCCACCCTGGCCGGGCCCGCGCCCGTCCTCGCCGACCCGGCCCCGGTCCGCCCCGGCGAGGCCGCCCCGCTGCGGCTGCGCCACCACCGCCGCGCCTACCTCGACCTCATCGACGCCTGCCAGGACCAGATCGGCGCGGGCGAGACCTACGAGGTCTGCCTCACCAACATGATCGACGGCCCCGCCGCCTTCGACCCCTGGCAGGCCTACCGGTCCCTGCGCAGGATCAGCCCCGCGCCCTTCGCCGCCTTCCTCGACTTCGACGGGCTGTCCGTGCTCAGCTCGTCCCCCGAACGCTTCCTGCGGATCGGCCCCGACGGGACGATGGAGTCCAAGCCGATCAAGGGCACCCGGCCGCGCGGCGCCACCGCGGGCGAGGACGCCGTGCTGATCGCCGACCTGGCGGCCAGCGAGAAGGACCGCGCCGAGAACCTGATGGTGGTCGACCTGGTCCGGCACGACCTCGGCAGCTGCGCCGAGACCGGATCCGTGGTCGCCGAGCCGCTGTTCGACGTCGAGACCTACGCCACCGTCCACCAGCTGGTCAGCACCGTCCGGGCCCGGCTGCGCTCCGGGCGCAGCGCGGTCGACGGGATCCGCGCCGCCTTCCCCGGCGGCTCCATGACCGGCACCCCGAAGATCCGCACCATGCAGATCATCGACCGGCTGGAGAACGGCCCGCGCGGGATCTACTCCGGCGCGATCGGCTATGTCTCGCTGACCGGTGCCGCCGACCTGAGCATCGTGATCCGCACCGCCGTGCTGAGCGGCGGGCGGCTGCGCTACGGGGTCGGCGGCGCGATCATCGCGCTGTCCGACGCCGAGGCCGAGTTCGAGGAGACGGTGGTGAAGGCCCGGCCGCTGCTGGCGCTGCTGGACGCCCCGTTCCCCGGGGAGCAGCCGGCCACGTCCCCGCGGGCGCAGCACGGGGCCGTGGCCCGGTCGTCCGGGTCCGCCGGGTCGGCCGGGTCGGCCGGCGCCGGGGCAGCGGCGGGAGCCTGGTCCGGCTCCGACGCCGACTCCGCGGCCGCTGCGGCTGCGGCTGCGGCTGCGGCTGCGGCCACTGCCACTGCCACCGCGCAGGAAGGTTCTAGGGCATTCCCGGCGGCGACCGGCCGAGGATGACAGGCGCAGCAGCCACCGACCCCGGGAGTGAAGGTGTCCGTCCACAGCGATGACTACGCGATCGATCCGGCTGCCGGGGCTCCCGAGGCCCTGGGCGGGCACACCCTGCCCGGGGTCTTCGCCGCGGCCGTACGGCGCGCTCCCGACGCCGTCGCGCTGGTGGACGGCGAACGGGTACTGACCTGGCGTCAGTGGTCCTCCGAGGTCGCCGCGCTGGCCCGGGCGCTCCAGGACCTGGGCACCGGCCCGGGCGACGTGGTCGCGGTCCAGCTGCCCAACTGCTGGGAGTACCAGACCGCGCACCTGGCCGTGGCCACGATCGGCGCGGTCATGCTGCCGGTGCACGCCGGCTACGGGGCCGCCGACGTACGGGCGCTGCTGGGCCGGGTGGACCCGACCGCCGTCCTGCTCGCGCCGGAGGCCGCGGACACCGCCGAGGCGCTGGCGGCCGCCGTCCCCTCGCTGCGGGCGGTGCTGGTCGCGGGGGACGTCGCGGAGGACCGCACGGGAACGGGCACGGAGGACCGCGCGGGAGAGGCGGCGGGGCATCCGGCGGCGCTGCCGCCCGGGGTGCACTCGCTGGCCCGGGCGACGGCCGAACGGGCCGGGCGGGAGCCACACCCCGTCGAGGTCCGGCCGGACCAGCCACTGGTCCTGCTGCCCTCCTCCGGCACCACGTCGGCCCGGCCCAAGATCTGCCTGCACAGCCACGACGGACTGCTCTCCAACACCGCCCCCGTCGCCGAGGAGGGCGGAGAGGCCTTCGCCGGGGCGATCCTGACGGCCTGTCCGCTCACCCACCTGTTCGGCCTGCAGTCACTGCACACCGCGCTGTTCCGGGCCTGCCGGCAGGTGCTGCTGCGCTCCTGGGACCCCGAGCGCTTCCTCGCCCTGGCCCGGCGCACCGCGCCGAGCGCGGTCTTCGCCGTCCCGGCGCAGCTGTACGACGTCGTCGCCGCGCTGGCCCGCGGTGCGCGGCCGGCCGGCTTCCGGCCGCAGCAGGTGCGCACCGCCGGGGCGGCGATCCCGGCCGCGCTGGCCGCCGACGTCCGGACGGCGCTCGGCGGCGAGCTGGTGGTGGTCTGGGGCATGTCCGAACTGGGCACCGGCACCCGCACCGCGCCGGGCGACCCGGCCACGGCGCGCGGGGTCGGCCGGCCGACCCCCGGCGCGCGGCTCCGGGTCGTCGGCGAGGACGGCTCGGAACTGCCGGCCGGCGAGGCCGGTGAACTCCAGTACCACAGCCCGAGCATGTTCCGCGGCTACCACCGGGAGCCCGAGCTGACCCGCGCCGCGATCACGGCGGACGGCTGGCTGCGCACCGGCGACCGGGCGAGCCTCGGCCCGGACGGCCGGCTCTCCTTCCACGGCCGGTCGGCGGAGCTGATCAACGTGGGCGGCCGGAAGTTCGACGCCACCGAGGTCCAGGAGCTGCTGGCCGCCATGCCGGGCATCGGTCCACTGGCCGTCGTCGCCCGGCCAGACGAACGGCTCGGCGAGATCCCCTGCCTGGTGCTCACCCGGCGGGCCGCCCCGGGGATCGGCCTGCGGGCCGTGACCGCCTACCTGCAGGGGCGCGGGGTCGCCGACTACAAGATCCCGCTGGAGCTGGTGACCGTCGACGACCTTCCGCGCACCCCGGCCGGGAAGGTCCACCGGCGCGGGCTGGAGCAGTTGGTGGCGCCGCAGGAGCCCGTTGCGCCCGGCTCGGGGGCACCCGGATCGGGGACGCCCGGCTTTGGGGCGCCCGGCTCGGGGGCACCCGGCTTTGGGGCGCCCGGACCCGGGGCGCGGCCGTCCGCCGGGGCCGTGCCGGAGGGCGCGCCGCCGCTCGGCTACGGTGCGGCACTCGACCTCGTCCGCGGCTGCGCCGCCGAGGTGACGGGCCGTGGACCGGCCGACCCGCCGATCGGCCCGGACACCGCGTTCCGCGCGTACGGACTCGACTCCGTGCGCACCATCCGGCTGCGCAACCTGCTGGTGGAGGCCACCGGCCGGGCGCTGCCGGTCAGCCTGGGCTTCGACCACCCCACCCCGGCGGCCGTCGCCCTGCTGCTCTCGGGCTCCGCCCCCGAGCGGGCGGAGGAGGAGCCCCGGGCGGCCTCCGAGGAACCGGTGGCGATCGTCGGGATGGCCTGCCGGCTGCCCGGCGGCATCGCCTCCCCGGACGACCTGTGGGCGCTCCTCGCCGAGGGCGCCCACACCGACTCGGCGTTCCCCGCCGACCGCGGCTGGGACCTCGACGGCCTGTTCCACGACGACCCGGAGCACCCCGGCACCTCCTACGTCCGCCGGGGCGGGTTCCTGGACGGCGCGGGACGGTTCGACGCCCCCTTCTTCGGCTTCTCCCCGCGCGAGGCGATCGCCGCCGACCCCCAGCAGCGGCTGCTGCTGGAGACGGCCTGGGAGGCGCTGGAGCACGCCGGCATCGACCCGACCGGACTGCGCGGCAGCCACACCGGGGTGTTCACCGGCGCGATGTACCACGACTACGGCGCCGGCGCCCCGGCCGAGCTGGAGGGGCTGCTCGGGATCGGCACCGCCGGCAGCGCGCTGGCCGGGCGGATCTCGTACTCCTTCGGCCTGGAGGGCCCGGCGCTCACCGTCGACACCGCGTGCTCCTCCTCGCTCGTCGCGCTCCACCTCGCCTGCCGCTCGCTGCGCTCCGGCGAGTCCTCGCTCGCGCTGGCCGGCGGCGTCGCGGTGATGGCCACCCCGGCCCCGTTCACCGAGTTCTCCCGGCTGCGCGGGCTCTCCCCCGACGGCCGCTGCAAGTCCTTCTCGGACGACGCCGACGGCGCCGCGTGGGCCGAGGGCGTCGGCCTGCTCGTGCTGGAACGGCTGAGCGACGCCCGGCGCAACGGACACCCGGTGCTCGCCCTGGTGCGCGGCTCCGCGGTGAACCAGGACGGCGCCTCGAACGGCATCACCGCACCCAACGGCCCCGCGCAGCAACGGGTGCTCCGGCGCGCGCTCGCCGACGCCGGGCTCGGGCCGGGCGACCTGGACGTCGTCGAGGCGCACGGCACCGGGACGGCCCTGGGCGACCCGATCGAGGCCCAGGCGCTGCTCGCCGTCCACGACGGCGCGCGCCCGGCGGACCGGCCGCTGTGGCTGGGGTCCGTCAAGTCCAACCTCGGGCACACCCAGGCCGCGGCCGGGGTGACCGGGGTGATCAAGACGGTGCAGGCGCTGCGGCACGGCCTGCTGCCGAGGACGCTGCACGTCACCGAGCCGACCACCCGGGTGGACTGGTCCTCGGGCGCGGTCCGGCTGCTGACCGGGGACCGGCCCTGGCCCCGGGAGGCCGGCCGGGTGCGGCGGGCCGGGGTGTCCTCGTTCGGGATCAGCGGGACCAACGCCCATGTGGTGCTGGAGGAGGCGCCGCCCGGGCCGGACCGCACCGGGCCGGCGGCCGACGGCGGCCCGGTGCCGGCCGCGTCCGACGACCGGACCGCGTGCGACGACCGGACCGCGTGCGACGACCGGACCGCGTGCGACGACCAGGCCGCGTGCGACGACCGGACCGCGTCCGACGACCGGGCCGAGCGGGACTGCGCGAGCCGACCGGTGCCGTTGACGTTCTCCGCACGCGGCGAGCGGGCCCTGCGGGAGCAGGCCGGGCGGCTGGCCGGGCACCTCGCCGCCCACCCCGGGCTCGCCCTGCCGGACCTCGCCCATGCGCTGGCCACCACCCGTGCCGTGCACCGGGACCGGGCCCTGCTGGTCGGCGCCGACCGGACCGAACTCGTCGACGCACTGGAGAAGTTCGCCGCCGCCGAGCCCGGTCCGGTGGCACCGGCGACGGGCCGGCGGGACGGCGGCGGTCGGCTCGCCTTCGTGTTCGCCGGCCAGGGCAGCCAGCGGCCCGGCATGGGGAGGCAGCTGTCAGCCGACCACCCCCGGTTCGCGGCCGCGCTGGACGAGGTGTGCGCCCTGTTCGACCCACTGCTGGCCCGGCCGCTGCGCCCGGTGCTGTGGGAGGAACCGGAGTCGCTCGACCGCACGGAGTTCGCCCAGCCCGCGCTGTTCGCCCACGAGGTCGCGCTGTACCGGCTGCTGGACTCCTGGGGCGTCCGGCCCGACCTGCTGGCCGGGCACTCGGTCGGCGAGATCGCCGCCGCGCACGTGGCGGGGGTGCTGTCGCTGCCGGACGCCTGCACGCTGGTCGCCGCCCGCGGACGGCTGATGCAGGCCCTCCCGGCCGGCGGCGCGATGCTCGCCGTCCGGGCCACCGAGGACGAAGTCCGGCCGCTGCTCGGCGAGTCGGTCTCGCTCGCAGCGGTGAACGGGCCGTCCTCGGTGGTCGTCTCGGGCACCGAGGACGCGGTCGCGGCGATCGAGGCCCGGTTCGCCGACCGGAGGACCACCCGGCTGCGGGTGTCGCACGCCTTCCACTCCGCGCTGCTGGAACCGATGCTGGCCGAGTTCCGGGCCGTGGTCGAGGGCCTGGCCTTCGCCGCTCCCGCCGTGCCCCTGGTCTCCGGGGTCACCGGACTGCCGCTGACCCGGGAGCAGGCCCTCGATCCCGGCCACTGGGTCGCCCAGGCCCGCCGACCCGTCCGGTTCCGGGACGCCGTCGAACGGCTGCGCACCGAACGTGTCGACGCCTACCTCGAACTCGCCGCGGGCGCCGCGCTGGCGCCGATGCTCGGCGAGTGCCTGGCCGCCGGGGACACGGGGCGGTCGACCGGGGACGCGGGCGCCGCCGTACTGACGACCGCGCCGGCGGACCAGGCCGACGAGACCCGCTCGCTGCTGGCCGCCGTCGGGCGGCTCCACCTGCACGGCGTTCCGGTGGACTGGGACGCCGTGCTGCCCGGCGCCCGGCCGGTGCCGCTGCCGACGTACCCGTTCCAGCGGCAGACGTACTGGCTGGCGGCCGCAGCGCCCTCACCGTCGGCGCCCTCACCGTCGGCGCCCTCACCGTCGGCGCCCTCACCGTCGGCGCCCTCGCCGTCGGCCCTGCCCGTGGCGGTGCCCGGGCCGGACGGTCCGCCGGCCGCGCTCCCCGAGCGGCCGGCGGGCGGCCCCGCCGAGCGCGAGGCCGTGCTGCGCCGGCTCGTCCTCGCCGAGACCGCGGGCGTGCTCGGCCGGTCCCCCGCCGAACTGGACCCCGCCCAGCCCTTCGCCGCCCTCGGCGTCACCTCCGTCAAGGCGATCGAACTGCGCGAGCGGATCGCCGCGGCCACCGGCACCGTGCTCCCGGCCACCCTGGTCTTCGACCACCCGTCCCCGGACGCCGTGGTCCGCGCCGTCGGAGCCCACCTCGACGGAGGCCCCGGGCGGCCGCACACCACGGGTGAACTGGTCGACCTGCTGGCCGAGTTGCTCACCAGCGGCGCGACCCTCGAACCGGGCGACGCCACCCGGCTGCGCGAGCTCGCCCGCCGCGGCACGGCGGCCGGCGGGGCCGCGCGCCCGGACACCGGCTCCGGCTCCGGTACGGGCTCCGGCTCCGGTACCGGCTCCGGCTCCGGCTCCGGCTCCGGCTCCGGCTCCGGTAAGGGTCTCGGCACCGACCTCGGCACGGCCACCGACGACGAGCTGTTCCGCCTCATGGACGCCCTCGACGGACACCCGTGACGAGCCGCTCACCCGACCTGTTCCGACTACCACCGCCCTATGGAGAACCGGCCATGACCCCCACGCCCCCGGGCGCCGACGACCCCGTGATCGAGGCGGTCGACGTCGGCATGACCTTCGGCGACGTCCGCGCCCTCGACTCGGTCAGCCTCACCGTCCCCCGGGGCAGCGTGCTGGCCCTGCTCGGCCACAACGGGGCCGGCAAGACCACCCTGGTCAACGTGCTCACCACCGCCCTGCCACCCACCACCGGCCGGGCCAGCGTCGCCGGGTACGACGTCCGCGACCGGCCGGCCGAGGTCCGCCGGCGGATCGGCCTCACCGGCCAGTACGCCACCGTCGACGGACGGCTGAGCGGCCGCGACAACCTGCTGCTGCTCGCCGGGCTGCTCGGGGCCGGACGCCGCGCCGGCCGGGCCCGGGCCGACGAACTGCTCGGCCTGTTCGACCTCGGACACGTCGCCGACCGGCCCGCCCGCGGCTACTCGGGCGGCCTGCGCCGCCGCCTCGACCTGGCCGCGAGCCTGGTCGGGCGGCCCGAGGTGGTGTTCCTCGACGAGCCGACCACCGGGCTGGACCCGGTCAGCCGGCTCGGCCTGTGGGAGATCGTCGAGGGCCTGGTCGCCGAGGGCACCACCGTGCTGCTCACCACCCAGTACCTGGACGAGGCCGACCGGCTCGCCGACTCCATCACCGTGCTCTCCGGCGGCACCGTCGTCGCCGACGGCACCCCGGCCGAGCTCAAGGCCCGGATCGGGCGACGCACCGTCACCCTCGTCCTGGAGCCCTCCGACGACCCGGACCGCGCCGTCCGGGCCCTGCGCGAGGCCGGCTTCGCGCCCGCCACCGGCCGGGAGGGCGCCGCGCTGGTCGTCCCCATCGAGGCCACCCGCGAGGTCGCGGCGGTGGTCCGGGCGCTCGACGGGGTGGGGATCGAGGCCGCCGAACTGACCTTCGGCGAGCCCGGCCTGGAGGACGTCTACCTCGCCCTGGCCCACCGCCCCGACCGCTCGGAAGGACCCACCCGGTGACCACCCCGACCACCCCGGCCCCCAGCCTCGGCACCGGCCGCCCGCCCCGCACCCCGATGCCCACCGCCCCGGCCTGGCGCGGCAGTTCGCGGCCGACCCAGGTCCGCATCCTCACCAGGCGGTCGCTGCGCGCACTCGTCACGGACCCGGCCGTGCTGCTGTTCGGCCTGCTCCAACCCGTCATCACCCTGGTGGTGCTCTCCCAGGTGTTCAGCCGGATGGGCCTGCCCCCGCACTTCCCGCCCGACGTCACGTACCTGGACTTCGTCCTGCCCGCCGTCCTGGTGGACAACGCGGTGCAGTCCGCCGTCCAGTCCGGGATCGGGCTCGTCGAGGACCTCCAGAACGGCATCGTCGCCCGGCTGCGCTGCCTGCCCGTCGCCCCGGGCTCGCTCCTGCTCGCGCGCAGCCTCACCACCCTGGTGCGCGCCGCGGTGCAGGCCGTGATCATCCTGCTGCTGGGCACGGTCCTGCTCGGCTACCACCCGCGCGGCGGGGCGGGTGCCGTCGCCGCCTCGATCGGGCTGACCCTCTTCATGAGCTGGGCGCTCGGCTGGCTCTTCATCGCCGCGGCGGCCTGGCTGCGCCGGGCCGAACCCATCCAGAACCTGGCGGTCATCGCGGTGCTCCCGCTGATGTTCGCCTCCAGCGCCTACGTCCCCACCGCCGACCTCCCCGGCTGGCTGGCCGCGGTCGCCCACGTCAACCCGCTCACCTACGCGATCGACACCACCCGCGCCCTGGCCCTCGGACTGCCCGGCACCGGCTCCGCCGGGCCGGCCCTGCTGCTCGGCGCAGCCGTGGCCGGGCTCGGCGCCTGGCTGGCGACGCGCGGCTTCCGCCGGCCGCTCACACCGCGCTGACGGCACTCCGCCCATACCCGCGCACGAGACGTCGGACCGGCCGACTTCCCGTGCGCGGGTGTATGGGCACCGGGGGGCCGAAACCGGGCGACCGCCGCCGCGAGGTCATGGCAGGCTGCCCCGCATGGTGATCAACGATGCGTCGCCGACCGGCGGCGAAGTCCTGACGGTCCGTCCCGCTCTGACGGACGCCGAGCTCAACGAACTGTTCGGAGCGGCCTGGCCGGACCACCGGCCGACCTCCTTCGCCCCGGTGCTGTCCCGCAGCCTGACCTGGATCGCGGCACGACGGGCCGGCCGGCTGATCGGCTATGTCAACGTCGTCGGCGACGGAGGCGCACACGCCTTCGTCCTGGACACCACCGTGCACCCGGACGAGCGCCGGCGGGGGCTCGGGGTGCGCCTGGTACGGGCGGCCACCGACGAGGCCAGGGCGTGCGGCGCCGAGTGGCTGCACGTCGACTACGAGCCGCACCTGGAGTCCTTCTACGGCGAGTGCGGCTTCCGGCCGACCGCCGCCGGCCTCCTCCGGCTCTGAACCGGACCCCGGGCGCCGACGGCGGGGCCCGGGCCCCGGCGGTCCCGACCGACGCCCGGGAGGGCTCCGGACGGCTCCGCGGCCCCGGCGCCGGTCCGGTTCAGGAGGCCGTCCGGACCGCGGACGAGTAGAGCGGCCAGCCGTCGTGGTCGGGGCGGCAGGACACGTCGGCGAAGCGGCCGGACTCCCGCAACAGGCTCGGGACCGTCGCGCCGTGGAGGTGGCCGTGCTCGACCAGCAGCACACCGCCCGGCCGCAGCAGACCGGCCGCCGCCTCCACCACCTGCCGGACCACCCGCAGGCCGTCGGCACCGCCGAACACCGCCTGCCGGGGCTGGTAGCGGCCGAACTCGTCCGGCACCTCGGCCGCGTCCGGCATGAACGGCGGGTTGGCGAGCACCAGGTCGGCCCCGGCCGCCAGCCCGGTGAGGGCACCCGCCCGGGCCGCCTCCCCCTCGTGGACGGTGACCTCGGTGTCCCCGAGCGCGGCCCGCCGGGCCGCGTTGCGGCGGGTGAAGTCGACGGCGACGGGATCGAACTCGACCGCGTGCACCCGGGCGTCCGGCCGCGCGTGGGCGAGGGCCAGCCCGATCGCGCCGGAACCGGCGCACAGGTCCACCACTGTCGGCCCGGCGATGCCCTCGACGGCCTTCCGGCCGGCCGCCACCACCAGCTCACTGTGCACCCGGGGTACGAACACCCCCGGCCCGACGGCGAGTTCGAGGCCGGCGAAGACCACCCGCCCGGTCAGATGGCCGAGCGGGACACCGTCGGCTCTGCGGCGCACCAGCTCGCGCATCCGGCGCACCGCCCGGCCGTCCAGCGGCCGTGCCGGATCCAGCCCGTCCGGCTCCGCCCCGAGCACCCGCGCGGCCAGCTCCACCACCTCCCGCCGGGCCGCCGACCGCGCCACGCCCCGCAGGGCCGGCTCCGCCTCGTCGAGCAGGTCCCCGAGCACCATCGGTCCCATCGTCGCCTCCCGGCCGTGTGGAGCGACGTCCGCCGCCGCCCGATGCCGTCCACTGTGCGGCTGGTGGCGCTAGGTGAGCTCCCAGAACTGGCGTCCGGACGGGCGGGGCAGGCCCTCGGGGAATATCCGAACGGAAATTAGCGGTAGCCGCTGACCCGGATCATGGCCCAGTCGGGATGAGGGCACTGACCCGGTTCGCGTACTCGCGGCGGGCCTTGCGCTGGGCCGGAACCGCGGGGCGCCAGGGCCGCCGTCGAGCGGCTGGCAGCGGGCGAGGAGCCCTCGGTGCACGGCGGGGACGGCGCTGACGCGCAGGGTGTAGCCCTGGCCGCGCCGCACGGTGACGCCCTGGTCGAGCGCAGCGCACTCGGCGGGCTCCAGCTCGGTGGCGCGGAGGAAGTCGGCGACCTTGCCTGGCATGTCGAGGGTGACCGGCAGCTCCGGGGTCGGGACGCCCTCCTGGCCCTCGGCGGTGTGCTCGGGCAGGAGGTCGGCGACGGCGGTACGGATGGCGCCGCGGCTGACGTCGTGGTCGCGGGCGAGGGCGGCGATGGGCCGGCCTTCCAGGTACGCGGCGCGCACGGCCTCGGTCCTGTCGGCCGCCACGGCGGGGCGGCGCCCGCCCTTGCTGCCCCTGGCCTCGGCGGCCCGCAGCCCGTCGTAGGTCGGCTCGCGTTGGAGGTCGCGCCGGAGTTCGCCGGCGGCGGCGAGGGTCTGCACCATGAACTTCACCGTGGACAGCAGTTCGCCGGTGCGCGGGTGGCGGGCGGTGAGGTCCATCGCGGAGAACGCGCCATCGTGGATACGCAGCGCGAGGCGGTCGCGGTGGAGGACGTCGAGCACGTCGAGGATGTGCCCGGTGCCGCGTACGAGGCGGAACATCTCGGAGATGTGCACGATGTCGCCGGGCCGCGCGTAGGTGAGCAGTTCGCGGAACTTCGGGCGCTGGAGGGGGTGGGGGCGGCTGGAGGTGCCCGGGTCCTCCTCAAAGACGATGGGATTCTCGATCCCGGCTTCGTCCAGGACGAGGTTCTGCCGGGCGGTCGACTGCCGGTCGGTCGACACCCGTTTGTCGACCAGGTTCGCCACCGAGGGTCCCTTCCGTGCGGAGGAAGGACCCTGTCTGTCGTCAAACCCTGTCAGCGATCACCATCGGACCCGATTGGATCGGCGCCGTCCCCGCGTCCTGAATCATCCGGGTTCATTGGGTGCGCCTGGCGCCTGTCGCCAAACGTTCGTTTACCGACAGGGCTGGAGGCGGAGAACGGTCCGAACGCTCACGCGGGACTTCTCGGTGTGGGATCCAGGCCGGCGCTCATTGATCCTCCCGCAGGAGCTGGAGGGTGTCGAGGAGGCTCTGGTAGATCATGATGCCCTCCTCCCACGGGGTCGCATGGTTGCCGGTGAGCCGCTGTCCCTGGGTGAGTCGGAGCCCGGCGACCTTGGCCAGGGTGGCGGTCAGTCGCTCTTGCTGGTTCATCGGTACGAGCTGGTCCTCGGTGCTCTGGTCCAGTACGACCAGACGGGGCGCGTTGCCTTCGCGGATCCGTCCGGCAATGGACGCCGGGTCGAAGCCGGCCGGGCTTGCGTCCGGCCAGGCGTCCTTGTCCGTCCCGAACGCCCTGGACAAGAACTTCTCGTAGTCGTCGCGGAGGTGGGCGTGGAAGGCGCCCAGGCCGTCCGTCGCCGCGAGAGCGGGCAGGTCGTACAGGCCGTTGAGGCCGAGCAGCGCGGCAGGGCAGGGCGGTTCGGGAAGGTGGCCGAGACCGTAGTGCCGCGGAGGCTGGAGGACGGACTGCAACGCCAGGCAGGCGCCGCAGCTGTGGCCGGACAGGATGTAGGAGCCGTCGGCGAGGCCGAGGGCGCCGAGCAGGGCCAAGCCGTGCAGCACGTCGCTGACGTGCTGCGGATGGACGGCCTCGCGAGCCAGGTCGGTGTGATTGTCCTTGATCGCGTCGTAAGGAACGGGGGGATCCGCCATGACGGTGGGAGCAGGGTAGTTGATCTGGGAGACGGTGTAGTTGAGGGAGGCGATGGCGGTGACCGGGGTCGGCCCCTCACCGGGGAGCACGCCGACGGAGAAAGCGTGGGCGACGGCGGGTTCGATCGAGGCGGAGGTGAGCCGCGGGTCGCGCCAGGCACCGCCGTGGATGTGCACGAGGTACCGCGGGTGCCTCGCCGTGGAGTCAGTTCCTGGGAGGGACGTGACGGGGGTGCCGATGAGCGCGGCGGTTTGCGGCGTCCGCGGCAGGTAAATGCTGAGGTTCTGGAGCCGGTTGGCGTTGGGGATGTAGGGGATGTCCTTGGCGGCGATGACCGGGATACGACGATCGAGACGCGGGCTCGCCACCTCGGCGGGCTGCCAGCGGGCCTGCCTGGCGTCCTGGGGCCCGGTGAAGTCTGCGCGGATCGACTTCATGCCCCTACCTCCGGCCAGAGATCCATGTGCCGGGGTCGCTGAGCTCGATGATGGTGCCGACGTTGTCGGTGACGAAGGCGATGCGCTGGCCGGTTTCCGGTATCTCCATGGGGCCTCCGATCAGCGGCACATCGAGTTCGAGCAGCCGGGACAGTGCCCCGTCGAGATCTGCTACGGCCAGGCAGAAGTGGTGCAGGCGCGACGTGTGCATGCTCGTGAGGATGTTGTCGGTCGGCGCCGCGCCCCGGTTCGACGCGCCGGCGAGGAGCTCGATCTTGACGTCGCCTGCGGTGAGGAAGACGAACGTCGTGCCATGAGACTCAAACTTTTGTTCGACAGCGAAGCCGAGGTTGCGCGAGTACCACGCGATGGTGGCGTCGAGGTCCTCTGGCGTAACGGTGATGCCCACGTGGTCGTGGGAGAACGTCAAGGTCATGTCGACAAGAATCATCGGTCGCCGGGCCGGCAACCAGAGAGAGGAATTCGGTAGGAAAACCCTTACCACCTTCGGGGTGGCGCCGGGTGCGACAATCAGTCTCATGACCGCTGACGTCGCGAAACTCGGCCCGATGCTGCGCACCTGGCGCAGCCGTGTCTCGCCGGACACGGCGGGACTGCCCAGCGGCCACAGGCGCCGGGTCACGGGACTGCGCCGGGAGGACCTTGCCGAGCTCGCGGGGATCTCGGTCGATTATGTGATCCGCCTGGAGCAGGGACGCCATGTGACCCCGTCGGCGCAGGTGACCGCGGCGCTGGCACGCGCCCTGCAGCTCACCGACGCCGAGCGGGACCATCTCTACCGGCTGGCCGGCCTTGCCCCTCCGGCCGGCGGGGAGATCTCGGACCACATCCCGCCCGGCCTGCACCGCATGCTGAACCGGCTCGGCGACTCCGCAGCCGCCGTGTTCGCCGCGGACTGGCAGCTCATCCGGTGGAACCGTTGCTGGGCGGCGCTGCTGGGCGACCCGTCCTCAACGCCGTCGGCACTGCGCAACTTCGCTCGCGACACCTTCCCGGCCGACGGGTCCGCCCCCTGCCTGTCGCACTGGCCGGTGACCTCGCTCAGCCAGCCGGAGGTCGAGGCTTCCGTCGTGTCCGACCTGCGCCGCGCCACGGGGCGGTTCCCGGACAGCGAGCGCCTGGCCGGCCTGATCCGGGACCTCACGACGGGCAGCCCGCGCTTCGCCGAACTGTGGGCCTCCGGCGCGGTCGGCGCACACCGGGAAGACCACAAGATCGTCCAGCACCCGGCGACCGGGCCGATCGCAGTGGACTGCGACGTCCTGACCGACGGCGACGCGGAACGCAAGATCGTCGTTCTCACCGCAGCCCCCGACACCGAGGACGAAACCAAGCTCCGCCTGGCGGTGGTATCGGGCATTTCCAACTCCGCTCACGCCTGAGCGGAACAACCCGGTGATCAGGTTGCATGCGCGGGCTGTGATCGTTGATCAGGACGGTTGCAAGGGCCGACGCCCCCGAAGCCTCCGGTGTACACCGGCTGTTCCAGGAACCGATCCACCCGGGTTCGCGAGCGCCCCGAAATGAAGGCGGCCCTGGCGGCGGCCCGCGAGTACCGCTCGCTGGGCGCGAAGGTCAAGCGCACCACAAGCCGGGTGAGGGCGTGATCGGCGCAAACACACCTGCCACGTACCGGCTGTGACCGCCGCGAAGCGGCTGACGAACTAATTTCCGTTCGGATACTCCCCGAGGGCGGGGCACGACGCGGTGGCGCCCACCGCCGACCGACGGTCGGCCGCCGTGAGCCCAACGGAGACCGCGGGAGCCCACCGAGTGGGCTCCCGCGACGGGAAGGGCGGCGGACCGGTCAGTCGGACAGGCCCAGTTCGTTGTCCAGCAGCTCGAACATCTCGTCGTCCGAGGCCGTGTCGAAGTCGAAGGCCCCCGGGCCTGCGGTCCCGGCCGCGGCGGCGCTCCCGGCGGCGATCCACTTCGAGCGCAGCACGTCCAGGCGGGCGGCCACCTGGTCGAACAGCTCCTGGTCCGCTCCCTCGGCCTCGCCCGCGCCGAACGCCTTTTCCAGACGGTCGAGTTCGGCCAGGATCGCGGCCGGTCCGGCGGTCGGTTCGGGTGCCAGGCCGAGCCGGTCGAAGAGGTGGTCGGCCAGGTCCGCGACCGTCGGGTGGTCGAAGACCAGGGTGGCGGGCAGTCGCAGGCCCACCAGCGAGCCCAGGCGGTTGCGCAGCTCGACGGCCGTCAGCGAGTCCAGGCCGAGGTCCTGGAAGGCCCGCTGCGGGTCCACCCCGGACGGATCGGTGTGCCCGAGGACGGCGGCCACCTGTCGGCGGACCGCCTCCAGCAGGGCCTCGCCCCCCTCGGCGCCCGGCAGTTCGGACAGCTGCCGGACGAACGCGGCGCCGCCGCCCGGCACACCGTCCGCACCCGCGGCCGCACCGCGCCGCACCGGCATCCGGACCAGTCCGCGCAGCAGGGGCGGGAGCTCGCCGCGCTGCCGCAGGGCGGCCGGGTCCAGTCGCAGCGGCAGGACGACGGGCTCCGGGCCTGCCGTGGTGGCGTCGAAGAGCGCCAGTCCCAGGTCCGGGGTGAGCGGCGGCAGGCCGGCCCGGGCCAGGCGTTCGGCCTCGGCCCCGGTGAGGGCGCCGGTCATGCCGCCATCACCGGTCCACGGGCCCCAGGCCAGCGAGACCGCGGGCAGGCCGAGGGAGCGCCGGTGCCGGGCGAGCGCGTCCAGGAACGCGTTGGCCGCGGCGTAGTTGGCCTGGCCCGGGTTGCCGAGCGTCCCGGCCGCCGAGGAGAACAGGACGAAGGCGGTGAGGTCCAGGCCCTCGGTGGCGCGGTGCAGGTGCCACGCGGCGTCCGCCTTCGGGCGCAGGACTCCGGAGATCCGCTCGGGCGTGAGCGAGCCGATCGTCCCGTCGTCCAGGAGGCCCGCGGTGTGCACCACCGCACGGATGTCGTGCCGGGCGAACAGGCCGGCGACGGCGGCCTCGTCGGCCACGTCGCAGGCCTCCACCACCGCTTCGGCGCCGATTCCGGCGAGCTCGGCGACCAGCTCGGGCACGCCGTCGGCGGCGGCGCCGCTGCGGCTGACCAGGAGCAGGCCGCGCACACCGTGCTCGGCGGCGAGGTGCCTGGCCACCAGACGGCCCAGGCCACCGGTGCCGCCGGTGATCAGCACGGTGCCCTCGGTGGGCCAGCTCGGCGGCGTGCTCGCGAGCTCCTCCCGGACCAGCCTGGCGGCGAACAACTCGCCCTCACGAAGCAGGAGTTGTTGCTCATCGACGGCTGCGAGGGCTGCGACGGCTGCGACGGCGGGCCGGAAGCCGGTCTCGCCGGGGGCCAGGTCGAGCAGGCCGAACCGGCCCGGCTCCTCCGAGGCCGCCGATCGCACCAGGCCCCAGGCGGTGGCGGCGGCGAGATCGTCACCGGACACCGCGCCGCGCGTCACGAAGACCAGCCGCGCGGCGGCGAACTCGTCGTGCGCGAGCCAGGTCCGCACCAGGTCCAGGACCTCGGCCGCCCGGTCGTGCACCGACTCGGCGCCGCCGGCGGGGAGTTCGGTGAACACCACGGCGGGCACCCCGGGGTGCCCGGTGAGCGCGGCCAACGCCTCTGCGGTCGGCTCGACCGAGAGGAAGGGGGTGAGGGGGTCCGGGTCGGTCCGGCCCGCGGTGGCGGCCGCACCGGTGGAACCGGTTGCGTCGGCGGTGCCGGTTGCGACGGCGGTGCCGGCGCCGGTGCCGGTTGCGTCGGCCGGCAGTGGCACCGGCACCCAGTCGACGCGGAACAGCGCGTCATGACCGGCCGGGCGGTCGACGGCGCCCAGCTGCTCGGCGGTGACCGGCCGGACCGTGAGCGAGCCCACCGACGTCACCGGGCGCCCGTCGGCGTCGACGGCGGCCAGCGCCAGTCCGCCGGACGCCGACGGCGCCAGCCGGACCCGGAGCGCCGACGCACCGGAGGCGTGCAACGCGACGTCCTCCCAGGCGAACGGCACCCCGGCCCCGCCGCCCTCGCCCTGCCCGCCACCCGCGGCGAGCGTGTGCAGGCAGGCGTCGAACAGCGCCGGGTGAAGGCCGTAGCCCGCGCCCTCGGTGCCCTCGGGCAGGGCGACCTCGGCGAACACCTCGTCACCGCGCCGCCAGGCCGCCCGCAGGCCCCGGAACGCCGGACCGTAGCCGAACCCGGCCTCGGCCAGGCCCTCGTACAGACCGCTCAGATCCATCTCCTGCGCACCGGCCGGCGGCCACACCGAGGTGTCGAACGCCACCGGCGCCGCACCCGTCCCCAGGATGCCGCTCGCGTGCAGGGTCCAGGGCCGCAGATCGCCCGAGCCCGGACGGGAGTGCACGGTCACGGGCCGTCGTCCCGCGTCGTCCGGCGCGCCGACGGCGAGCTGGAGCTGTACGGCGCCCGTCCCCGGAAGGACCAGCGGCGCCGCGAGGGTCAGTTCCTCGACCCGGTCGCAGCCGACCTCGTCACCCGCCCGGACGGCCAGCTCCACCAGCGCCGTCCCTGGCACCAGGACGGAGCCCAGGACGACGTGGTCCCCGGCCCAGGGGTGCGAGCGGGTCGACAGACGGCCGGTGAACAGGACGCTGTCGCTGTCGGCCAGCTCCAGCGAACCGGTGAGCAGCGGGTGCTCGGCGGTCCTGAGGCCGACGGACTCGGCGCCCCGGCCGGCGGGCAGCCCGGTCGGCCAGTAGTCCCGGTGCTCGAAGGCGTAGGTCGGGAGCTCCGCGAGGTGCCGCCCGGCTCCGGCGAGCAGGGCGCGCCAGTCGACGTCGGTGCCGTGGACGTGGAGTCGGGCGAGGGCTTCCACGAAGGCCGCTTCCTCGGGGCGGTTGCGGCGCAGAGCCGGGGTGGTGACGGTGTCGTCGGCCTCGGGCAGTGCGTTCGCGGTGAGGGCGGTGAGGACGCCGTCGGGGCCCAGTTCGAGGTACCGGCGGACGCCGGCGGCGTGGAGGGTACGGAGGCCGTCGGCGAAGCGGACCGCTTCACGGACGTGGCGCACCCAGTAGTCCGCGTCGGTCGTGCCGGTGAGCAGGTCGCCGGTGAGGTTGGAGACTAGCGGGATCGAGGGCGCGCTGTACGTGAGCCCGTTGAGGACGGTACGGAAGTCGTCCAGCATCGGGTCCATCAGCGGGGAGTGGAAGGCGTGCGAGACCCGCAGGCGGGTCGTACGGCGGTCCGCGAAGTGCGCCTCGATCGCCGCGACGGCGTCGTCCGTGCCGGAAACGACCACCGAGGACAGACCGTTCACGGCGGCTATCGAGACAGCGTCGTTCAGCAGCGGCCGGACCTCCTCCTCGGTGGCCTGTACGGCGAGCATTGCGCCACCGGAGGGCAGCGCCTGCATCAGCCGGCCACGGGCGGCGACCAGCGCACACGCGTCGGCCAGCGAGAACACACCGGCCACGTGTGCGGCGGCGATCTCACCGATTGAGTGCCCGGCCACGAACTCCGGCCGCACCCCCAGCGACTCGACCAGCCGGAACAGCGCCACCTCCACCGCGAACAACCCCGCCTGGGCGAAGTCCGTCCGGTTCAGCAGCTCCGCGTCCTCGCCCCAGACGACTTCCCGCAGGGGCAGGTCCAGCTCCGCACAGACCGCGTCGAAGGCCTCCGCGAACACGGGGAAGCGCTCGTACAGCTCCCGCCCCATGCCGAGCCGCTGCGAGCCCTGACCGGAGAACAGGAAGGCGCGCTTGCCCTCCGACGCCACTCCCCGGGCCACTTCCACACCGTCCACCAGCACCGCCCGGTGCGCGAACCGCGACCGGCCCGCCAGAGTGAACGCCACATCCGTGGGCGGGAGTTCAGCCGATCCGGCGCACCGGGCCAGCTGGAGGTCCAGCGCCGCCTCCGACTTGGCGGACACCACCCACGGCACCAGGCCACCGGCCTCGGTGGCCTCCGGGTCCGCCACCGGCTCGGGCTGTTCCAGGATCAGGTGGGCGTTGGTGCCGCTGATCCCGAAAGACGACACGCCTGCCCGGCGCGGGTGACCGGTGGCCGGCCACTCCGTGCGCTCGGCCAGCAGTTCCACCGCGCCCGCCGTCCAGTCCACGTGCGAGGAGGGCTGGTCGATGTGCAGTGATTTCGGCAGCGTGCCGTGCTGCATGGCCAGCACCATCTTGATCACACCTGCGACACCGGCCGCCGCCTGGGCGTGCCCGATGTTCGACTTGATCGAACCGAGCAGCAGCGGCAGTTCACGGTCCTGCCCGTACGTCGCCAGCAGCGCCTGCGCCTCGATCGGGTCACCCAGCGTCGTCCCGGTCCCGTGCGCCTCCACCGCATCGACCTCGGCGGGTGCGAGACCCGCGCTCGCCAGTGCCTGCCGGATCACCCGCTGCTGCGACGGCCCGTTCGGTGCCGTCAGACCGTTGGACGCACCGTCCTGGTTCACCGCACTGCCCCGCAGCACAGCGAGTACGCCGTGCCCGTTGCGCCGGGCGTCCGAGAGACGCTCCAGCACGACCACACCGACGCCCTCACCCCAGCCGACCCCGTCCGCCGCCTCCGCGAAGGCCTTGCTGCGGCCGTCGGCGGCCAGACCGCGCTGCCGGGAGAACTCGACGAACGTCGCCGGGGTGGACATCACCGTCACACCGCCGGCCAGCGCCAACGAGCACTCACCGCTGCGCAGCGCCTGGGCGGCCAGGTGCATCGCCACCAGCGAAGAGGAGCAAGCCGTGTCCACCGTCACCGCCGGGCCTTCGAGGCCCAGCGTGTAGGAGACCCGGCCCGAGGCCACACTCCCCGCGCTGCCGCTGCCCTGGTGGCCTTCGAACTCACCGCCGCCGAGCAGGCCGGCGTAGTCGGCGTACATCACGCCCGCGAAGACACCCGTACGGCTGCCCCGCAGCGACACCGGGTCGATACCCGCCCGCTCGAACGCCTCCCAGGACGTCTCCAGCAGCAAGCGCTGCTGCGCATCCGTCGCCAACGCCTCCCGCGGACTCATCCCGAAGAAGCCCGCGTCGAACGCGGCCGCCTCGCGCAGGAATCCGCCGGTGCGGGTGTAGGAGGTGCCGGTGTGGTCCGGGTCCGGGTGGTACAGCGACTCGACGTCCCAGCCGCGGTCCGCCGGGAACTCCGACACCGCGTCCACCCCGTCGGCGACCAGGCGCCACAGGTCCTCGGGTGAGGCGACGCCTCCGGGGTAGCGGCAGGCCATGCCGACGATCACGATCGGGTCGTCGGACGGCGTGGGCACCACCGCCGGGAGTTCCGCCGTCCGCTCGGCGCCGAACAGGCCTTCCAGCAGGAAGCCGGCCAGGGCACGGGCGGTCGGGTAGTCGAAGACGACGGTGGCCGGCAGCTGGAGCCCGGTGACCGACCGCAGCCGGTTCCGCAGCTCCACCGCGGTCAGTGAGTCGAACCCGAGGTCCTGGAACGCCCGGGAGGGGTCGACCGTCGCCCGGCTCGGGTGGTCCAGCACCAGCGCGATCTGGTCACGCACCAGGTCGAGGACGGCTTCGTGCCGGTCCTCCGCGCCCAGGCCCGAGAGCCGCCGGGTCAGGTCGATCGCGGCGGGGGCCGAGGCCGCCCGGCGCACCGGTGTCCGGACCAGGCCGCGCAGCAGGGCGGGAACCTCGCCCCGGTCCCGGACCGCGGGCAGGTCGAGCCGGACGGGCAGGACGGCCGCTTCCGCCGCGCCGACTGCCGCGTCGAACAGCGCCAGCCCGTGCTCCGGGTCGAAGGGCGGCACTCCCGCGCGGGTCATCCGCTCCCGTTCGGCGTCGGTGAGGGTGCCGGTCATGCCCGCCACCCCGGACCACGGCCCCCACGCCAACGACACCGCCGGCAGACCCAGCGCACGCCGGTGCACCGCCAACGCGTCCAGATAGGCGTTGCCCGCCGCATACGCCGCCTGCCCCGCACTGCCGAACACCCCAGCCATGGACGAGAACAGCACGAACACATCCACACCTTCGGCCGCCCGGTGCAGATTCCACGCCGCGTCCGCCTTCGGACGCAGCACCGCGCTGACCCGGTCAGGCGTCAGCGAGCCGACCACCCCGTCATCGATCACCCCGGCCGTGTGCACGACCGCACGGACCTCGTGCCGGGCGAACAGACCCGCCACCGCCACCTCGTCCGCCACATCACAGGCCTCGACCACCACCCGCGCGCCCAGCGCCTCCAGCTCCGCCAGCAGCGCCCCCACACCCTCGGCCTCCGCACCCCGGCGGCTCACCAACAGCAGGCTCCGCACACCGTGCTCACGGGCCAGATGCCGGGCAACGATCCGGCCCAGACCACCCGTCCCCCCGGTCACCAGGACCGTGCCCTCACCCGGCCACACCACCGGCACCACCGCCGGCTCCGCCCGCACCAGCCGGGCCGCAAGGACCTCACCCTCCCGCACCAGCAACTGCGGCTCATCCACACCCAGCGCCGACGCCGGCAGCTCCTCCTCCCCCGCCAGATCCACCAGACCGAACCGACCCGGCTCCTCCGAAACCGCCGACCGCACCAAACCCCACACCGCAGCAGCAGAAAGATCCGAACCGTTCACCGCACCACGCGTCACGAACACCAGCCGGGAACCGGCGAACCGCTCCTCCGCCAACCAGCCCTGCACCCACTCCAGAGCCCACGCCGACCGCTCGTGCACCCCACCACCGGCCATCGACCGCACCACCACCACCGGCGGCACCTCAGCCGGCACCTCCGCCAGCGACCCGACCTCCACAAACGCCCCGACACCCGGCTCGACCGGCACCATCGGCACCCAGTCCACCCGGAAGAGCTCGTCACGGCCCACCCGCGGAGCAGCCGTGAGCTGCTCGGCCGCGATCGGCCGCACCGCCAACGCACCGACCGACGCGACCGGCCTGCCCTCGGTGTCGGCCACGGCGAGGGACAGCACACCGGTGGCCGTCCGGGTCAGCCGGACCCGGACCGCCGACGCGCCCGCGGCGTGCAGCGCCACGTCCTCCCAGGCGAACGGCACCCCGGCCCCGCCCTCAGAACCGGCCTCCCCCTCGGACCCGGTCAGCGCGAAGCCGTGCAGGCAGGCGTCGAACAGCGCCGGATGCAGGCCGAAGCCCGCGCCCTCGGTGCCCTCGGGCAGAGCCACCTCGGCGAACACCTCGTCACCACGCCGCCAGGCCGCCCGCAGACCCCGGAACACCGGACCGTAACCGAACCCGGCCTCGGCCAGCCCCTCGTACAGACCGCTCACATCCACTGCCTCGGCACCGGCCGGCGGCCACACCGAGGCATCGAACGCCACCGGCACCGCACCCGTCCCCAGGACGCCGCTCGCATGCAGGGACCACACCGGTGCCGGGCCGCTGTCCGCCGTGGAGTGGATGCCGACGGCGCGGCGGCCGGACGCGTCCGGTTCGGCCACCCTCACCTGGAGGCGGACCGATCCCTCCTCCGGCAGGACCAGCGGCGCGGCCATGGTCAGTTCCTCGACCCGGTCGCAGCCGACCTCGTCCCCGGCCCGGACGGCCAGCTCCACCAGCGCCGTCCCCGGCACCAGCACCGAACCCAGCACCACATGGTCCGCCAGCCAGTCCTGCGACCGGGCGGACAACCGGCCGGTGAACACCATCCCGGCCGCGTCGGCCAGTTCGAGCGAGCCGGTGAGCAGCGGGTGCCCGGCGTCCGCCAGCCCGGCGGACTCCGCCGTGGGGAGGAAGGCCGGGGCGTCCGTCCAGAACCGGCGGTGCTGGAACGCGTACGTCGGCAGGTCGATCCGCCGGGCGCCCGTCCCGGCGAGGAAGGCGGACCAGTTCACCGACGTGCCGAGCACGTGGAGCCGCGCCAGGGCGCCGACGAAGGTCCGCTCCTCCTCGTGTCCGCGGCGGAGCGTCGCGATCGGCTCGGTCTCGCCGTCGGGCAACGCGTTCGCAGTCAGGGCGGTCAGGACGGCATCGGGGCCGACTTCGAGGAAGTGTCGGACGCCGGCGGCGTGGAGGGTGCGGAGGCCGTCGGCGAAGCGGACAGCCTCGCGGACGTGGCGCACCCAGTAGTCCGCGTCGGTCGTGCCGGTGACCAGCTCGCCGGTCAGGTTGGAGACCAGCGGGATCGACGGCGCGTGGTACGTCAGACCGTTGAGGACGGCACGGAACTCGTCCAGCATCGGGTCCATCAGCGACGAGTGGAAGGCATGGGACACCCGCAGACGGCTGGTCTTCCGGTCGGCGAAGCGCGCTTCGACCGCCGCGACGGCGTCATCCGCGCCCGAAACGACCACCGAAGACGGGCCGTTCACGGCGGCTATCGATACCGACTCGCCCAGCAGCGGCCGGACCTCCTCCTCCGTCGCCTGCATCGCCAGCATCGCGCCCCCGGAGGGCAGCGCCTCCATCAGCCGACCACGGGCGGCAACCAAGGTGCAGGCGTCCGCCAGCGAGAACACCCCCGCCACATGCGCGGCGGCCACCTCACCGATCGAGTGACCCGCCACGAACTCCGGCCGCACCCCCAGCGACTCGACCAGCCGGAACAGCGCCACCTCCACCGCGAACAGCCCCGCCTGGGCGAAGTCCGTCCGGTTCAACAGCTCCGCGTCCTCACCCCACACCACCTCGCGCAGCGGCAGGTCCAGCTCCGCGCACACCGCGTCGAACGCCTCCGCGAACACCGGGAACCGGGCATACAACTCCCGCCCCATGCCGAGCCGCTGCGACCCCTGACCGGAGAACAGGAAGGCGCTGCGCCCGCCCGTGGCGACACCGGTCGGCGCCTGGCCGTCCGCGATCGCGCGCAGGCCGGTCCGGAGCTGTTCCGCGTCGTCGCCGACCACGGCCGCCCGGTGTTCCAGCGCGGCCCGGGTCGTCGCCAGGGAGTACGCGACGTCCACCGGACGGGCGTCGCCCACGGCCGGGAGCAGGCGTTCGGCCTGCGCACGCAGGGCCTCCGGGGCCGCGGCGGAAAGCAGCCAGGGAACGGTGCCGGGGCCGCCCGGGGTTTCCGGGGCGGGGTCGGCGACCGGTACGGCCGGAGCCTCCTCGATGATCACGTGGGCGTTGGTCCCGCTGATGCCGAAGGAGGACACGCCCGCTCGGCGCGGCCGGTCGCCCGGGGTCCACGGCCGGCGCTCGGTCAGGAGCCGGACGGATCCGGCTGTCCAGTCGACCTGTCCGCTCGGCTCGTCGACGTGGAGCGTCGACGGCAGCTCGCCGTGGTGCATGGCCAGCACCATCTTGATCACGCTGGCCACCCCGGCCGCGGCCTGGGTGTGACCGATGTTCGACTTCACCGAGCCGAGCAGCAGCGGCCGTTCACGGTCCTGCCCGTAGGTCGCCAGCAGGGCCTGGGCCTCGATCGGGTCGCCCAGCCGCGTGCCGGTGCCGTGGGCCTCGACCACGTCGACCTGGTCGGCGCCGAGGCGGGCGTTGGCCAGGGCCTGCCGGATCACCCGCTGCTGCGAGGGACCGTTGGGAGCGGTGAGGCCGTTGGAGGCGCCGTCCTGGTTGACGGCGCTGCCGCGGACCAGTGCCAGCACCGGGTGCCCGTGCCGCAGCGCGTCCGACAGCCGTTCGACGACCAGGAACCCGGCGCCCTCGGCGAAGCCGGTGCCGTCGGCGGCGGAGGCGAAGGACTTGCAGCGTCCGTCGGGGGCGAGCGCGCCCTGTCGGCCGAACTCGGCGAACACCCCCGGTGTGGCCATCACGGTCACACCGCCGGTGATCGCGAGCGAGCAGTCGCCCTGCCGCAGCGCCTGGACGGCCAGGTGCAGCGCGACCAGCGAGGAGGAGCAGGCGGTGTCCACCGCGACGGCCGGGCCCTCCAGGCCCAGCTTGTACGAGACGCGGCCGGCCACCACGCTGCCGTTGCCGTCGCTGCCGGGGTAGTCGTGGTACATCACACCGGTGAAGACCCCGGTCCGGCTGCCGCGCAGGCCGGTCGGGTCGATGCCCGCGCGCTCCAGGGCCTCCCAGGAGAGCTCCAGCGTGAGCCGCTGCTGCGGGTCCATGGCGAGGGCCTCGCGCGGGGAGATCCCGAAAAACTCGGGGTCGAACTCGGCGGCGCCGTCCAGGAATCCGCCCTCCAGGGCGTGGCCGGCGTCCTCTGCGCGGAAGGCGGCGAGGTCCCAGCCGCGGTCGGCGGGGAACGGCGAGATCGCGTCCGCGCCGGAGGTCACCAGGCGCCAGAGGTCCTCGGGGGTGCTGACTCCGCCCGGGTAGCGGCAGGACATGCCGACGATCGCGATCGGCTCGTGCCGGACGGCGCTCGGTGTCACGGCGCCCGCCGTCGCCTCCGTCGCCTCCGTCTCCGTCTCCGTGTCCGTCTCCGTGGCGGTCGTGACCGTGGCCGTGGCCGGGAGCGCGGGGCGGACCCGGTCGTCGGCGAGGTCGAGCAGGGCCTCGACCAGACCCGCGTCGCGGAGCCGGCGGGTCGGGATCGACTGCAGGGCGGCCCGCACCTCGGCCTCTGCGCGGAGTCCGTCGCCGTTCGCGGCTTCGGTCGCCGCCCCCAGCTCCGTGAGGATGAAGCCCGTGACCGCCTCCGCGTTGGGGTGGTCGAAGGCGAGGGTGGCGGGCAGCCGGAGCCTGGTGAGGCCGTTCAGCTGGTTGCGCAGGTCGGTCGCGGCGAGGGAGTCGAAGCCGAGTTCCTGGAACGCCCGGTCCGGTTCGATCGCGTCGCCGGACTCGTGCCCCAGCAGGGCGGCCACCCGGGCCCGGACGAGTTCGAGGACCGTCCGCCGTCGCTCGGCCTCCGGCAGCCCGGCCAGCCGGGCCGTGAGGTGACCGGTCGGCGCGGCCGGCAGCGCGCCCGCGCGGTCCGCCGTCCGGCGGACCGTCGGGACCAGGCCGCGCAGCAGCGCCGGGAGCTCGTCGGTACGGGTGCGCAGGGCCGACCGGTCGACCCGGATCGGGACGACGGCCGCACGCTCACTGCGCAGAGCCGCGGAGAACAGGGCCAGACCGGCCTCGCGGGTGAGCGGCGGAACGCCCTGGGCGGCCATCCGGTGGCGGTTCAGCTCCCGGAGGTGCTCGCCGAGGCCGGCGCCGACGTCCCACAGGCCGTACGCCAGGGACGTCGCGGGCAGGCCGAGCGCGTGACGGTGGGCGGCCAGGGCGTCCAGGAACACGTTCGCCGCCGCGTAGTTGCCCTGCCCCGCGGTCAGTACCAGCCCGCCGGCCGAGGAGAACAGCACGAACGCGCTCAAACCCCGGTCCCGGGTCAGCTCGTGCAGGTACCAGGCACCGTCGGCCTTCGGAGCCAGCACGGCGTCCATCCGCTCGGGCGTCAACGCCCCCACCAGGCCGTTGTCACCGACTCCGGCCGCGTGCACCACCACCGACAGGTCCGGGATCGAGTCAACCAGCGCCGCCACCGCGGCACGGTCGGACACGTCACAGGCCAGGACCTCGGCCTCCGCCCCCAGCGCGGACAGCTCCGCCACCAGCTCCGCCGCACCTCCGGCCGCCGGGCCACGGCGACTCGTCAGCACCAGCCTGCGCACCCCGCACTCACCGGCCAGGTACCGGGCCACCACCGCACCCAGACCACCCGTGCCACCCGTGACCAACACCGTGTCATCCGCACCGACACCCGACGGTCCCTCCGGCGACGGCAACCGGACCAGACGCGGCACCAGCACGACCCCGCCCCGCACCGCCGACTCCGGCTCGGCCGACACCACCACCTCACCGTCCGTGTCCACCAGCGCGAACCGGCCCGGGTTCTCCGCCGACGCGGACCGCACCAGACCCCACACCGGAGCCTGCGCCACCCCCACCGGCTCACCCGCGCGCACCGCCACCGCACCCCGCGTCACCACGACCAGGCGCGACCCCGCGAACCGCTCCTCCGCCAACCAGGACTGGACGGCGGCCAGCACGGTGTGGACGTACGTGCGCACCGCGTCCGGGACGTCCGCAGCGGCCCCGAGCTCGGCCCGGCCGGGGTCGCCGCAGTCGAGGACGACCACGTCGGGCACGGGCTCCGAGGATTCGACGACGTCCTCCCAGCGTGCCCAGGAGTCCGACGCGGCGGGCGAGTCCGGCAGCTCCGACCAGTCGACCCCGTACAAGGGGTCGGTCGAGCCCAGTTGCTCCGCGGACACCGCCCGGCCCACCATCGAGGCCACGGTCAGGACCGGGCCTCCCGTCGGGTCGGCGAGGTCGAGCCGCAGGCCGCCGCCGTCCAGCCGGACGATCCGCACCCGCACCGCCGAAGCGCCGACGGCGCGCAGCGACACGCCGGTCCAGGCGAACGGGATCGTCGTCTCCCGCTCACCCCCGACCAGGATCGCGGCGTGCATCGCCGCATCGAGCAGCGCCGGGTGCACCCCGAAGCCGTCCGCCTCGACACCCTCCGGCAGCGCGACCTCGGCGAACAGCTCGTCGCCACGGCGCCAGGCCGCGCGGAGCCCCCGGAAGGCAGGACCGTAACCGAACCCGGCCTCCGCCATCCGCTCGTACGCACCCTCCACCGACAGGCTCTCCGCGCCCACCGGCGGCCAGACCGAGGCGTCGAAGGACGGCTCTCCGGGCGGCGCCGCAACGGCCAGCGAACCGGCCGCGTGCTGCACCCAGCCGGCCTCCGGATCACCGTCCGGCCGGGAGTGGATCCCCAACTCCCGACGACCGGCGGCGTCCGGCCCGCCGACCCGGACGTGCAGTTGGACGGCACCCTGCTCCGGCAGCACGAGCGGCGCGGCCAGCGTCAGCTCCTCCACCAGCCCGCAGCCTGTCTCGCCCGCGGCACGCAGGGCGAGCTCGACGAGCGCCGCGCCCGGCACCAGGACGGTGTCCAGGACCTGGTGGTCCGCCAGCCAGGCGTGCGAGTCCAGCGACAGCCGGCCGGTGAGCAGGAAGCCGTCCGTGTGCGACAGGTCGACGGATGCCCCGAGCAGCGGGTGGGTGACGGCGCCGACGCCCAGCGCGCCCAGATCAGCGAGCGGGGCCGCCGCGTCGAGCCAGAAACGGCGGTGCTGGAACGCGTAGGTGGGCAGCTCGACCGTCCGGGTGCCGCGGCCCGCGAAGACGGTGGACCAGTCCACCTCCGCCCCGGCCGCGTGCAGCCGGCCGAGCGCGGCCGCCAGGCACGCCGACTCGCCCCGGTCCGCGCGCAGGGCGGGGACGACACAGGTTCCGGTGGCATCCGGGTCGTCGAGGACGCCCTGCGCGAGACCGGTGAGGACGGCGTCGGGGCCCAGTTCGAGGTACCGGCGGACGCCGGCGGCGTGGAGGGTGCGGAGGCCGTCGGCGAAGCGGACCGCCTCGCGGACGTGGCGCACCCAGTAGTCCGCGTCGGTCATGCCGGTGAGCAGGTCGCCGGTCAGGTTGGAGACGAGGGGAATCGAGGGCGCGTGGTAGGTCAGACCGTTGAGGGCGGTACGGAACTCGTCCAGCATCGGGTCCATCAGCGGGGAGTGGAAGGCGTGCGAGACCCGCAGGCGGGTCGTACGGCGGTCGGCGAAGTGCGCTTCGATCGCCGCGACGGCAGCTTCCGCGCCCGAAACGACCAGCGAGGTGAGCCCGTTCACGGCGGCTATCGACACCGACTCGCCCAACAGCGGCCGGACCTCGTCCTCAGTGGCTTGCACCGCCAGCATCGCGCCACCGGAGGGCAGCGCTTGCATCAGCCGGCCACGGGCGGCGACCAGCGCACACGCGTCTGCCAACGAGAACACACCGGCAACATGCGCTGCGGCCACCTCACCGATCGAATGACCGGCCACGAACTCCGGCCGCACGCCGAGTGATTCGACCAGCCGGAACAGCGCCACCTCCACCGCGAACAGCCCCGCCTGGGCGAAGTCCGTCCGGTTCAGCAGCTGCGCGTCCTCACCCCAGACGACTTCCCGCACCGGCAGGTCCAGCTCCGCGCACACCGCGTCGAAAGCCTGCGCGAACACCGGGAACCGGGCATACAACTCCCGCCCCATACCGATCCGCTGCGACCCCTGCCCCGAGAACAGGAACGCCGTCGCCCCACCGGCCCGGGCCGAGGAGACCGCCACACCGGGGAGGAGTTCGCCCCGGGCCAGCCCGTCCAGTCCGGCCAGTAGCTCGGCACGGTCCGCACCCAGCACCACCGCGCGGTGCTCCAGTGCCGCCCGCGTGGTCGCCAACGAGTGTGCGACGTCGGAAACATCGAGTTCCGGACGGGAGCCGAGGAAGGCCGCGAGCCGACCGGCCTGGGCCCGCAAGGCCTCCGGTGTCGCTGCGGCGAGCAGCCAGGGCAGCGAGTCCGGTCCCGTCGTGTCCGGCTCCGGCCGCTCGGCGGCGGGTCCGGACGCCGACGCGGGTACGAGGGCGGGCGCGAGCGCGGGCCCCTGCTCGACGATCACGTGCGCATTGGTCCCGCTGATCCCGAACGCGGACACGCCCGCGCGCCGGGGCCGGCCGGTCTCCGGCCAGGCCCGGGCCTCGGCGAGCAGTTCGACAGCGCCCTCGGACCACTCCACGTGCGGCGAAGGCCGGTCGATGTGCAGCGACTTCGGCAGCGTGCCGTGCTGCATGGCCAGCACCATCTTGATCACACCCGCGACACCCGCCGCCGCCTGGGCGTGCCCGATGTTCGACTTGATCGAACCGAGCAGCAACGGCAGCTCACGGTCCTGCCCGTACGTCGCCAGCAGCGCCTGCGCCTCGATCGGGTCACCCAGCGTCGTCCCGGTCCCGTGCGCCTCCACCGCGTCGACCTCGGCCGCCGACAACCCCGCACTCGCCAGCGCCTGCCGGATCACCCGCTGCTGCGACGGCCCGTTCGGCGCCGAGAAGCCGTTGGACGCGCCGTCCTGGTTCACGGCCGTGCCACGGATCACCGCCAGCACCCGGTGACCGTGACGCTGCGCGTCGGACAACCGCTCCACGAGCAGTACCCCGACGCCCTCGGACCAGCCCACTCCGTCCGCCGCGCCCGCAAACGCCTTGCACCGGCCGTCCGCCGACAGCCCCCGCTGCCGGGAGAACTCGATGAACATGCCCGGCGTGGACATCACGGTGGCACCGCCCGCGAGGGCCATCGAGCACTCACCGCTGCGCAGGGCCTGGACGGCCAGGTGCAGGGCGACCAACGAGGACGAGCAGGCGGTGTCCACCGTCACCGCCGGGCCCTCCAGGCCCAGCGTGTAGGACACCCGGCCCGAGACCACACTGCCGCCGCTGGTGCCGGAGGGGTTCGTGTGGAGCGCGTAGTCGTGGTACATGACCCCGGCGAAGACGCCGGTCCGGCTGCCCCGCAGGGACAGCGGGTCGATGCCGGCCCGCTCCAGCGCCTCCCACGAGGTCTCCAGCAGCAGCCGCTGCTGCGGGTCCATGTAGAGCGCCTCGCGCGGGGAGATCCCGAACAGGCCGGGGTCGAAGTCTCCGGCGTCGTGCAGGAAGCTCCCGTGCCGGGTGTAGCTGTGGCCTTCCTTCCCGGGCTCGGGGTCGTAGAGGTTCCCGAGGTCCCAGCCGCGGTCGGCCGGCAACTCGGTCACGGTGTCGACGCCGTCCGTCAGGAGCTGCCACAGTGCCTCGGGCGAGGCCGCGCCGCCGGGGTAGCGGCAGGCCATCCCGACGATCGCGATCGGTTCGCCGGAGGTGTCCGGGGAGGCGTCCGGGCGGCGGTGCGCGCCGTCTGCCTGCGCCGGGGTCCCACCGGACCCGGCCAGGTCGAGGAGGTGGGCCGCCACGGCCCGCGCGTTGGGGTGGTCGAAGGCGAGGGTGGCGGGCAGCCGCAGTCCGGTGCGCTGGTTGAGGCGGTTGCGCAGGTCCGTCGCGGCGAGGGAGTCGAAGCCGAGTTCCTGGAACGCGCGCTCGGGTGTGACCTCCTCGGAGGAGGCGTGACCGAGCACGGCCGCGACCTCCGTCCGCACGATCTCCAGCGCCAGGCGGCGGCGCTCGGTCTCCCCCAGCCCGGCGAGGCGCTGCGCGAGGCCGGTGCCGGCGGCGCGGCCGCTCACCGGGAGCGCTGAGCGGCCACGCGGGACGGCGAGGCCGCGCAGCAGCGCCGGGAGCTCGTCGGTGCGGGTGCGCAGGGCCGCCCGGTCGACCCGGATCGGGACGACGGCCGCACGCTCGCTGCGCAGGGCGGCCGCGAACAGGGCGAGGCCCGTGGCGTGATCCAGGACGGGGACGCCCTGGACGGCCATCCGGTGGCGGTCGACCTCGGCGAGGTCACGGCCGAGGCCGGCGCCGACGTCCCACAGGCCGTAGGCCAGGGAGGTGGCGGGCAGCCCGAGCGCGTGGCGGTGGGCGGCCAGAGCGTCCAGGAAGACGTTCGCCGCAGCGTAGTTGCCCTGGCCGGCGGTCAGCACCAGGCCACCGGCGGAAGAGAACAGCACGAAAGCAGCGAGGTCGCGCTCGCGGGTCAGCTCGTGCAGGAACCAGGCGCCATCGGCCTTCGGAGCCAGGACCGCGTCCATCCGCTCCGGCGTCAACGCACCCACCAGGCCGTTGTCACCGACCCCGGCGGCGTGGACCACCGCGGACAGGTCCGGAACCGCCTCGACCAGCGCCGCCACCGCGGCACGGTCGGACACGTCACAGGCCCGGACCTCGGCCACCGCACCCAACCCGGCCAGCTCCGCCACCAACTCGGCCGCACCCGCGGCCGCCGGGCCACGACGACTCGTCAGCAGCAGCCTGCGCACCCCGCACTCACCGGCCAGGTACCGGGCCACCACCGCACCAAGACCACCCGTACCACCGGTGATCAGAACCGTGCCGTCGCCACCGACACACAACGGCCCGTCCGGCAACGGCAGTCGCACCAGCCGCGGCACGAAGACCGCCCCGGCACGCACCGCCGACTCCGGCTCCGCCGACACCACCACCTCCCCGTCCGTGTCCACCAGCGCAAACCGGCCCGGGTTCTCCGCCGACGCGGACCGCACCAGACCCCACACCGGAGCCTGCGCCACCCCCACCGGCTCACCCGCACGAACCGCCACCGCACCCCGCGTCACCACCACCAGGCGCGAACCCGCGAACCGCTCCTCCGCCAACCACTCCTGCACCACGCGCAGGACGCCGTGCGTCACCGCACGGACGGCGCCCGGGAGGTCGTCGGCAGGGGCGGACAAGGTCGAGCAGTCCAGCACGACCGTGTCGGGAGCCGGGCCCTCGGCGGGCAGGTCGTCCCAGGCCGTCCACTCGGAGCCCTGGTCCGGGGAACCAGGCAGTTCCGACCAGTCGACCGCGTAGAGCGGGTCGGCCGAGCCCAGTTGCTCCGCGGACACCGCCCGGCCCTGCACGGCCTCCACCGTCAGCACCGGGCCACCCGCCGGGTCGGCCAGGTCGAGCCGCAGCCCGCCGCCGTCCAGCCGGACGATCCGCACCCGCACGGCCGAAGCACCGACGGCACGGAGCGTCGCACCCGTCCACGCGAACGGGACCACGGTGTCGTCGCTCGCCGCGTCCACGATGGCGACGTGCAGGGCGGCGTCCAGGAGGGCGGGGTGGACGCCGAAGCCGTCGGGCGCGGCGCCCTCCGGGAGTTCGACGTCCGCGAACAGCTCGTCGCCACGGCGCCAGGCCGCGCGGAGCCCCCGGAAGGCAGGACCGTAACCGAACCCGGCCTCCGCCATCCGCTCGTACGCACCCTCCACCGACAGGCTCTCCGCGCCCACCGGCGGCCAGACCGAGGCGTCGAAGGACGGCTCTCCGGGCGGCGCCGCAACGGCCAGCGAACCCGCCGCGTGCTGCACCCAGCCGGCCTCCGGATCACCGTCCGGCCGGGAGTGGATCCCCAGCTCCCGACGACCGGCGGCATCGGGCGCTCCGACCCTGAGCTGCAGCTGGACGGCACCCTGCTCCGGCAGCACGAGCGGCGCGGCCAGCGTCAGCTCCTCCACCAGCCCGCAGCCCGTCTCGCCCGCGGCACGCAGAGCGAGTTCGAGCAGGCCCGCACCGGGCAGCAGGACCCGGCCCTGGACCACGTGATCGGCCAGCCACGGGAAGGCGGCCGTCGACAGGCGACCGGTGAGCACCAGCCCGTCCTCGTCGGCCAGGTCGACGGCTGCGGCCAGCAGCGGGTGAGTGGTGGCCGCGAGGCCGGCGGAGCGGACGTCACCGCTGTGTACGGGGCGCACGGCCGGCCAGAAACGGCGCCGCTGGAAGGGGTACGTCGGAAGGTCCACGCCCCGGGCGCCGGTGTCGGCGAACAAGGCGCGCCAGTCGACGTCGGTGCCGTGGACGTGGAGTCGGGCGAGGGCTTCCACGAAGGCCGCTTCCTCGGGGCGGTTGCGGCGCAGGGCCGGGGTCGCGACGGTGTCGTCGGCCTCGGGCAGTGCGTTCGCGGTGAGGGCGGTGAGGACGGCGTCGGGGCCCAGTTCGAGGAAGCGTCGGACGCCCTGGTCGTGGAGGGTGCGGAGGCCGTCGGCGAAGCGGACGGGCTCGCGGACGTGACGTACCCAGTAGTCCGCGTCGGTGGTGCGGGTGAGCAGCTCGCCGGTGAGGTTGGAGACGAGAGGGATCGAGGGCGCGTGGTAGGTCAGGCCGTCGAGGACCTGCCGGAAGTCGTCCAGCATCGGGTCCATCAGCGGGGAGTGGAAGGCGTGGGACACCCGCAGGCGGGTCGTGCGGCGGTCCGCGAAGTGCGCTTCGATCGCCGCGACGGCGTCGTCCGTGCCGGAAACGACCACCGAGGTGGGCCCGTTCACGGCGGCTATCGACACCGACTCGCCGAGCAGCGGCCGGACCTCGTCCTCGGTGGCCTGCACCGCCAGCATCGCGCCACCGGAGGGCAGCGCCTGCATCAGCCGACCACGGGCGGCGACCAGCGCACACGCGTCCGCCAACGAGAACACTCCCGCCACGTGCGCGGCGGCGATCTCACCGATCGAATGCCCGGCCACGAACTCCGGCCGCACGCCGAGTGATTCGACCAGCCGGAACAGCGCCACCTCCACCCCGAACAGCCCGGCCTGGGCGAAGTCCGTCCGGTTCAGCAGCTCCGCGTCCTCGCCCCACACCACCTCCCGCAGGGGCAGGTCCAGCTCCGCGCAGACCGCGTCGAAAGCCTGCGCGAACACGGGGAAGCGCTCGTACAGCTCCCGCCCCATGCCGGGCCGTTGCGACCCCTGACCCGAGAACAGGAAGGCGCGCTTGCCCTCCGAAGCCACCCCCCGGGCCACCTCCACGCCGTCCACCAGCACCGCCCGGTGCGCGAACCGCGACCGGCCGGCGAGCGTCAGGCCCACGTCGAGGGCGGACGGGCCGTCCATCCGGACGAGTCGCGCGGTCTGGGCGTCGAGCGCGGCGGCGGACTTGGCCGATACCACCCAGGGCATCGAGGCCGGGGCGACCGAACCGCGTAGCACGGCCTCGGGTTCACCCTGCTCCAGAATCACGTGGGCGTTCGTCCCACTGATCCCGAAGGACGACACGCCCGCCCGGCGCGGGTGACCGGTGGCCGGCCACTCGGCACCCTCCGCCAACAGCTCCACCGCCCCCGCCGTCCAGTCCACGTGCGAGGACGGCTCGTCGATGTGCAGTGACTTCGGCAGCGTGCCGTGCTGCATGGCCAGCACCATCTTGATCACACCCGCGACACCGGCCGCCGCCTGGGCGTGCCCGATGTTCGACTTGATCGAACCGAGCAGCAGCGGCAGCTCACGGTCCTGCCCGTACGTCGCCAGCAGCGCCTGCGCCTCGATCGGGTCACCCAGCGTCGTCCCGGTCCCGTGCGCCTCCACCGCGTCGACCTCGGCGGGTGCGAGACCCGCGCTCGCCAGCGCCTGCCGGATCACCCGCTGCTGCGACGGACCGTTCGGCGCCGTCAGACCATTGGACGCACCGTCCTGGTTCACCGCACTGCCCCGCAGCACCGCCAGCACCCGGTGACCGTTGCGCCGGGCGTCCGACAGACGCTCCAGCACCACCACACCGACGCCCTCACCCCAGCCGACCCCGTCCGCCGCCTCCGCGAACGAACGGCACCGCCCGTCCGCCGACAACCCACCCTGCCGCGAGAACTCCACGAAGGTGTTGGGGGTCGACATCACCGTCACACCACCGGCCAGCGCCAACGAGCACTCACCGCTGCGCAGCGCCTGGGCGGCCAGGTGCATCGCCACGAGCGAGGAGGAACACGCCGTGTCGACGGTGACGGCCGGGCCCTCCAGGCCCAGCGTGTAGGAGACCCGGCCCGAGGCCACACTCCCCGCGCTGCCGCTGCCCTGGTAACCCTCGAACTCACCACCACCGAGCAAGCCGGCGTAGTCGGCGTACATCACGCCCGCGAACACACCCGTACGGCTGCCCCGCAGCGACACCGGATCGATACCCGCCCGCTCGAACGCCTCCCAGGACGTCTCCAGCAGCAACCGCTGCTGCGCATCCGTCGCCAAGGCCTCCCGCGGACTCATCCCGAAGAACTCGGGGTCGAACTCCCCTGCGGTGTGCAGGAATCCGCCCGATCGCGTGTAGGAGGTGCCGGTGTGGTCCGGGTCCGGGTGGTACAGCGACTCGACGTCCCAGCCGCGGTCCGCCGGGAAGTCCGACACCGCGTCCACCCCGTCGGCGACCAGCCGCCACAGGTCCTCCGGAGACGTCACCCCGCCCGGGTAGCGGCAGGCCATCCCCACGATCACGACCGGGTCGTCCGTCACTGACGGCAGGACCTCCGGGGCATGGACCGCGCTCTCAGCCCCGAACAGGCCCTCCAGCAGGAAGCCGGCCAACGCGGCCGCCGTCGGGTAGTCGAACACCACCGTGGACGGCAGCTGAAGACCCGTCACGGACCGCAACCGGTTCCGCAGCTCCACCGCCGTCAGCGAGTCGAACCCGAGGTCCTGGAACGCCCGCGACGGATCGACCACCGACCCGCCCTCGTGCCCCAGCACCACCGCGACCTGGTCGCGCACCAACTCCAGCACCACCGCGCGCCGCTCGTCACCGCCCAGCGCGGCCAGGCGTTGCGCCAGCCCCGCCGTCACGGCCGACCGCGCCACGACCGCACGCCGCACCCGCCCCCGTACCAGGCCGCGCAGCAGCGCGGGCACGTCGCCGTGCGCCGCCACCGCCGCGGGGTCGAGCCGGACCGGCAGCACGGCCGCGTGCCCGGTGGAGAGCGCCGCATCGAGGAGTGCGGTGCCCTGTTCCGGGGAGATCGCCAGGAGGCCGTGACGGGCGATGCGGTCGGACTCGGCGTCGGTGAGGGTGCCGGTCATGCCCGCCACCCCGGACCACGGACCCCAGGCCAGCGACACCGCCGGCAGACCCAGCGCACGCCGGTGCACCGCCAACGCGTCCAGACAGGCGTTGCCCGCCGCATACGCCGCCTGCCCCGCACTGCCGAACACCCCAGCCATGGACGAGAACAGCACGAACACATCCACACCTTCGGCCGCCCGGTGCAGATTCCACGCCGCGTCCGCCTTCGGCCGGAGCACGGCGCTGACCCGGTCCGGGGTCAGCGAGCCGACCACCCCGTCATCGATCACCCCGGCCGTGTGCACGACCGCACGGATCTCGTGCCGGGCGAACAGACCCGCCACCGCCACCTCGTCCGCCACATCACAGGCCTCGACCACCGCCCGCGCGCCCAGCGTCTCCAGCTCCGCCAGCAGCGCCTCCACACCCTCGGCCTCCGCACCCCGGCGGCTCACCAACAGCAGGCTCCGCACGCCGTGCTCACGGGCCAGATGCCGGGCAACGATCCGGCCCAGACCACCCGTCCCCCCGGTCACCAGGACCGTGCCCTCACCCGGCCACACCACCGGCACCACCGCCGGCTCCGCCCGCACCAGCCGGGCCGCAAGGACCTCACCCTCCCGCACCAGCAACTGCGGCTCATCCACACCCAGCGCCGACGCCGGCAGCTCCTCCTCCCCCGCCAGATCCACCAGACCGAACCGACCCGGCTCCTCCGAAACCGCCGACCGCACCAAACCCCAGAGCGCCGCCCCCGCCAGGTCACCACCCGACACCACGTCACGCGTCACGAACACCAGCCGGGAACCGGCGAACCGCTCCTCCGCCAACCAGCCCTGCACCCACTCCAGAGCCCACGCCGACCGCTCGTGCACCCCACCACCGGCCACCGACCGCACCACCACCACCGGCGGCACCTCAGCCGGCACCTCCGCCAGCGACCCGACCTCCACAAACGCCCCGACAACCGGCACCACTGGCTCCACCGGCACCCAGTCCACCCGGAACAGCGCGTTCCGGTCGACCGAGGCCACCGCGCCCAGCGCCACCGGGCGGACGACCAGCGACCCGACCGAGGCCACCGGCCGTCCCTCGGTGTCGGCGATCGCCAACGACACCGCACCGGCCGCCGTCCGGGTCAGCCGGACCCGGACCGCCGACGCGCCCGCGGCGTGCAGCGCCACGTCCTCCCAGGCGAACGGCACCCCGGCCTCAACCTCGGACCCGGTCAGCGCGAAGCCGTGCAGGCAGGCGTCGAACAGCGCCGGATGCAGGCCGAAACCGGCACCCTCGGTGCCCTCGGGCAGCGCAACCTCGGCGAACACCTCGTCACCGCGCCGCCAGGCCGCCCGCAGGCCCCGGAACACCGGACCGTAACCGAACCCGGCCTCGGCCAGCCCCTCGTACAGACCGCTCAGATCCACTGCCTCGGCACCGGCCGGCGGCCACACCGAGGCATCGAACGCCACCGGCACGGCACCCGTCCCCAGGATGCCGCTCGCGTGCAGGGACCAGTCCGTCCCCTCTTCCGCCTCCGGCCGGGCGTGCACGGTGACGGCGCGCCGCCCGGACGCGTCCGGCTCACCGACCCACACCTGGACCAGGACACCGCCTCGTTCGGGCAGGACCAGCGGCGCCGCCAAGGTCAGCTCCTCGACCCGGTCGCAGCCGACCTGGTCCCCGGCCCGGACGGCCAGCTCCACCAGCGCCGTCCCCGGCACCAGCACCGAACCCAGCACCACATGGTCCGCCAGCCACCCGTGCGTCCCGGCCGACAGCCGGCCGGTGAAGACGTACCCGTCGGTGTGCACGAGCTCGACGGCAGCGCCGAGCAGCGGGTGTTCGGCGGCGCCGAGTCCGGCGAGCCGGACGTCCCCGCCGCGGGTGAGGGTGACTGCCGGCCAGTACTGCCGGTGCTGGAAGGCGTACGTGGGCAGCTCGACGGTACGGGCAGCGGTCCCGGTGAACAGGGCCGCCCAATCGACGTCGGCTCCGGCGACGTGCAGACGGGCCAGGGCGGTCAGCACGCTCGTGTCCTCGGGACGGCCCTTGCGCAGGAGCGCGGCCGTCACGGCGTCACCGGTGAGCGAGTCGGCCGCCATCGCGGTGAGCACACCGTCCGGGCCGAACTCCAGGAAGCGGCTGACGCCGGCCGTCTCCAGCGCGCGGAGGCCGTCGGCGAAGCGGACGGTCTCCCGGACGTGGCGCACCCAGTAGTCCGCGTCGGTCGTGCCGGTGACCAGCTCGCCGGTCAGGTTGGAGACCAGCGGGATCGACGGCTCGTGATAGGTCAGCCCGTGGAGAACGGTACGGAACTCGTCCAGCATCGGGTCCATCAGCGGCGAGTGGAAGGCGTGCGAGACCCGCAGGCGGCTGGTCTTCCGGTCGGCGAAGTGCGCCTCGATCGCCGAGACGGCGTCCTCCGTGCCGGAAACGACCACCGAGGTGGGCCCGTTCACGGCGGCTATCGACACCGACTCGCCCAACAGCGGCCGGACCTCCTCCTCGGTGGCTTGCACGGCAAGCATCGCGCCACCCTCCGGAAGCGCCTGCATCAGCCGGCCACGGGCGGCGACCAGCGCACACGCGTCCGCCAGCGAGAACACACCGGCCACGTGCGCGGCGGCCACCTCACCGATCGAGTGACCGGCCACGAACTCCGGCCGCACGCCGAGTGACTCGACCAGCCGGAACAACGCCACCTCCACCGCGAACAGCCCCGCCTGAGCGAAGTCCGTCCGGTTCAACAGCTCCGCGTCCTCACCCCACACCACCTCCCGCACCGGCAGCCCAAACTCCGCACAGACCGCGTCGAAGGCCTCCGCGAACACGGGGAAGCGCTCGTACAGCTCCCGCCCCATCCCCAACCGCTGCGACCCCTGACCCGAGAACAGGAAGGCACGCTTGCCCTCCGACGCCACCCCCCGGGCCACCTCCACACCGTCCACCAGCACCGCCCGGTGCGCGAACCGCGACCGGCCCGCCAGAGTGAACGCCACATCAGCGGAGGGAAGTTCACCCGCCTCCGTCAGCCGTACGAGCTGCGCGTCGAGCGCGGCGGCGGACTTCGCCGACACCACCCAGGGCATCGAGCCCGGGGCGACCGAACCGTGCTGCACGGCCTCGGATTCACCCTGCTCCAGGATCAGGTGGGCATTGGTGCCGCTGATCCCGAAGGACGACACGCCCGCCCGGCGCGGATGACCGGTGGCCGGCCACTCCGCACCCTCCGCCAACAGCTCCACCGCCCCCGCCGTCCAGTCCACGTGCGAGGACGGCGCATCCACGTGCAACGTGCGCGGCAACTGCCCGTGCTGCATGGCCAGCACCATCTTGATCACACCCGCGACACCGGCCGCCGCCTGGGCGTGCCCGATGTTCGACTTGATCGAACCGAGCAGCAGCGGCAGTTCACGGTCCTGCCCGTACGTCGCCAGCAGCGCCTGCGCCTCGATCGGGTCACCCAGCGTCGTCCCGGTCCCGTGCGCCTCCACCGCGTCGACCTCGGCGGGTGCGAGACCCGCACTCGCCAGCGCCTGCCGGATCACCCGCTGCTGCGACGGCCCGTTCGGCGCCGTCAGACCATTGGACGCACCGTCCTGGTTCACCGCACTGCCCCGCAGCACCGCCAGCACCCGGTGACCGTTGCGCCGGGCGTCCGACAGACGCTCCAGCACCACCACACCGACGCCCTCACCCCAACCGACCCCGTCCGCCGCCTCCGCGAACGAACGGCACCGCCCGTCCGCCGACAACCCACCCTGCCGCGAGAACTCCACGAAGGTGCCCGGGGTGGACATCACCGTCACACCGCCGGCCAGCGCCAACGAGCACTCACCGCTGCGCAGCGCCTGGGCGGCCAGGTGCATGGCCACGAGCGAGGAGGAACACGCCGTGTCCACCGTCACCGCCGGGCCCTCGAACCCGAAGGTGTAGGACACGCGTCCGGACGCCACGCTGGGGGCGCTCCCGTTGCCCCGGAAGCCCTCGAACTCGTCGCCGTCCAGCAGCGAGCGGTAGTCGGTGTACATCACGCCCGCGAACACACCGGTACGGCTGCCCCGCAGCGACACCGGGTCGATACCCGCCCGCTCGAACGCCTCCCAGGACGTCTCCAGCAGCAACCGCTGCTGCGCGTCCGTCGCCAACGCCTCCCGCGGACTCATCCCGAAGAACTCGGGGTCGAACTGCCCGGCGTCGTGAAGGAACGAGCCCATCCGGGTGTAGGAGGTGCCCGGTGCCGACCGGTCCTCGCTGTGCAGGGCGTCGAGGTCCCAGCCACGGTTGGCCGGGAAGTCCGACACCGCGTCCACCCCGTCGGCGACCAGCCGCCACAGGTCCTCCGGTGAGGCGACGCCTCCGGGGTAGCGGCAGGCCATCCCCACGATCACGACCGGGTCGTCCGTCACTGACGGCAGAACCTCCGGGACAGGGACCACGCTCTCGGCCCCGAACAGGCCCTCCAGCAGGAAACCGGCCAGCGCGCCCGCCGTCGGGTAGTCGAACACCACCGTGGACGGCAGCTGAAGGCCGGTCACGGACCGCAGCCGGTTCCGCAGCTCCACCGCCGTCAGCGAGTCGAACCCGAGGTCCTGGAACGCCCGCGACGGATCGACCACCGACCCGCCCTCGTGCCCTAGCACCACGGCGACCTGGTCGCGCACCAGCTCCAGCACCACCGCGCGCCGCTCGTCACCGCCCAGCGCGGCCAGGCGTTGCGCCAGCGCCGCCGCCCCGGCCGATCCCGCCTGCCCGGCCACCACGGTGCGGCGGACCCGGCCGCGCACCAGCCCGCGCAGCAGGGCGGGCACCGGCTCCTGGGAGCGCAGCGCGGCGAGGTCCAGGCGCACGGGCAGGATCGCCGGCTCGTCGGCCGCGAGCGAGGCGTCGAAGAGGGCCACGCCCTCGGTGGGGGTCAGCTCCGGCAGGCCCGAGCGGGCGATCCGGTGCAGGTCGACCTCGGCGAGGGTGGCGGTCATGCCGCCGTCGTGGGTCCACGGGCCCCAGGCCTGGGAGACGGCGGGCAGGCCGAGCGAACGGCGGTGCACCGCCAGGGCGTCCAGGTAGGCGTTGCCCGCCGCGTAGGCGGCCTGGCCCGGGCCGCCGAACACACCGGAGACCGAGGAGAACAGGACGAAGGCCGCCAACTCGCTTTCCTTCGTGGCCTCGTGGAGGTTCCACGCGGCGTCCGCCTTCGGACGGAGCACCGCCGACAGCCGGTCAGGCGTCAGCGAGCCGACCACCCCGTCATCGATCACCCCGGCCGTGTGCACGACCGCACGGATCTCGTGCCGGGCGAACAGACCCGCCACCGCCACCTCGTCCGCCACATCACAGGCCTCGACCACCGCCCGCGCGCCCAGCGCCTCCAGCTCCGCCAGCAGCGCCCCCACACCCTCGGCCTCCGCACCCCGGCGGCTCACCAGTAGAAGGCTCCGCACGCCGTGCTCACGAGCCAGATGCCGGGCAACGACCCGGCCCAGACCACCCGTCCCACCGGTCACCAGGACCGTGCCCTCACCAGGCCACACCACCGGCACGGCCTCGGCCCGGGCGGCGGCGCGCACCAGCCGGGCAGCCAGCAGCCGGCCGTCCCGCACCAGCAACTGCGGCTCATCCACACCCAGCGCCGACGCCGGCAGCTCCTCCTCCCCCGCCAGATCCACCAGACCGAACCGACCCGGCTCCTCCGAAACCGCCGACCGCACCAAACCCCACACCGCAGCAGCGGAAAGATCCGAGCCGTCCACCGCACCACACGTCACGAACACCAACCGCGAGGCCGCGAACCGCTCCTCCGCCAACCAGCCCTGCACCCACTCCAGAGCCCACGCCGACCGCTCGTGCACCCCACCACCGGCCACCGACCGCACCACCACCACCGGCGGCACCTCAGCCGGCACCTCCGCCAGCGACCCGACCTCCACAAACGACCCGACACCCGGCTCGACCGGCACCACCGGCACCACCGGCACCCAGTCCACCCGGAACAGCGCGTCACGGGCGGAGGCCCTCGCGTCGGCGGCCGACGCCGTCCGCAGGACCAGCGACCCGATCGACGCCACCGGCAGGCCCTCGCTGTCGGTGACCGCCACCGCGACGGACTCCTCGCCGGTCCGGGTGACCCGCACCCGCACCGCCGAGGCGCCGGAGGCGTGCAGCGACACCTCCTCCCAGGAGAAGGGCACCACACCGTGCGGCATGCCGTTCACGGCCGTCACGTGCAGGGCCGCGTCCAGCAGCGCCGGGTGCAGGCCGTAGCCGGTGCCCTCGGTCCCGGCCGGCAGGGCGACCTCGGCGAACACCTCGTCACCGCGCCGCCAGGCCGCCCGCAGGCCCCGGAACACCGGACCGTACGCATACCCACCGTCCGCCATGCCCTCGTAGAGGCCGCTCAGGTCCACCGGCTGCGCACCGGTCGGCGGCCACACCGAGGCATCGAACTCCACCGGTGCCGCACCCGTCCCCAGGGTGCCGCTCGCGTGCTGGTCCCAGGGTCCGCCGTCGGCGTCCTCGGGACGGGAGGCGACCGTGAAGGCGCGCCGGCCGTTCTCGTCCGCCGCGCCGACGCGCAACTGCAGCTGGACTCCTCCGTGCTCGGGCAGCACCAGCGGCGCGGCCAGGGTCAGCTCCTCGACCCGGTCGCAGCCGGCCTCGTCGCCCGCCCGGACGGCGAGTTCCAGGAAGGCGGTGCCGGGCAGCAGGACGTCGCCCCGGACCACGTGGTCGGCGAGCCAGGGGTGGGACTGCCGGGAGAGCCGGGAGGTGAACAACAGGCCGTCGTCGTCGGACAGTTCGAGGGCGGCCGTGAGCAGCGGGTGGTCGGCCGCGTGGAGGCCGGCGGCGCCGAGGTCGCCGGTGACGGTCGTGGAGGGGGTGGGCCAGTAGCGGCGGTGCTGGAAGGCGTACGTGGGCAGCTCGACGGTACGGACGGCGCAGCCGGCGAACAGGGCGGCCCAGTCGACGTTCGTCCCGGTGACGTGCAGACGGGCGAGCGCCACGAGCGCGGTGGGCTCCTCGGGCCGGCCCTTGCGCAGGAGCGCGGCCGTCACGGCGTCACCGGTGAGCGAGTCGGCCGCCATCGCGGTGAGCACACCATCCGGGCCGAGCTCCAGGAAGCGGCTGACACCGGCCGCCTCCAGCGCGCGGAGGCCGTCGGCGAAGCGGACGGCCTCGCGGACGTGGCGCACCCAGTACTCGGGCGACCGGTGGTCCGCGCCGAGCTCGCCGGTCAGGTTGGAGACCAGCGGGATCGACGGCGCGTGGTACGTCAGACCGGTGAGGACGGTACGGAACTCGTCCAGCATCGGGTCCATCAGCGGCGAGTGAAAGGCGTGCGAGACCCGCAGCCGACTGGTCTTCCGGTCGGCGAATCGCGCCTCGATCGCCGCGACGGCAGCCTCCGCGCCCGAAACGACCACCGAGGTGGGCCCGTTCACGGCGGCTATCGACACCGACTCGCCCAGCAGCGGCCGGACCTCCTCCTCGGTGGCCTGCACCGCCAGCATCGCGCCACCGGAGGGCAGCGCCTGCATCAACCGGCCACGGGCGGCGACCAGCGCACACGCGTCCGCCAGCGAGAACACCCCCGCCACATGAGCGGCGGCCACCTCACCGATCGAATGACCCGCCACGAACTCCGGTTCCACACCGAGCGATTCGACCAGCCGGAACAGCGCCACCTCCACCGCGAACAACCCCGCCTGAGCGAAGTCCGTCCGGTTCAGCAGCTCCGCATCCTCACCCCAGACGACCTCCCGCAGCGGCAGGTCCAGCTCCGCACAGACCGCGTCAAACGCCTCCGCGAACACCGGGAACCGGGCATACAACTCCCGCCCCATCCCCAACCGCTGCGACCCCTGACCCGAGAACAGGAACGCCGTCCCGCCGCCCCGGACCGCACCCTCGACGACCGCCGGGTTCACGCCGGTGCCCGCGCCCTCGCCCGCGCCCTCGCCCGCGCCTGTGCCCTCGCCCGCCGCGATCGCGCCGAGACCGCGCAGCAGCGCTTCGCGGTCGGATCCCACCACCACGGCCCGGTGGCCGAGCGGTGAGCGGCTGGTCGCCAGCGACCACGCCAGGTCCCCGGCGGACAGTCCGGCCGCGCCGTCCAGCAGCCGTGCGGCCTGGGCGCGCAGCGCGTCCCCGGTCCGGCCGTTGAGCACCCAGGGCAGCACGGCCGGGGCCGGGGCGGCCTCCTCCGGCGCGGGTGCCACCGCCGTGTCCGCTGCCTGTTCCAGTACCACGTGGGCGTTGGTGCCGCTGATCCCGAAGGCCGAGACGCCGGCCCGGCGCGGGCGGCCGGTCTCCGGCCAGTCCCGGGCCTCGGCCAGCAGCTCCACCGCCCCCGCCGACCAGTCCACCTCACCGGACGGCGCGTCCACGTGCAGGGTCCGCGGCAGCACCCCGTGCCGCATCGCCATCACCGTCTTGATCACACCCGCGACCCCGGCCGCCGCCTGGGCGTGCCCGATGTTCGACTTGATGCCACCGAGGTACAGCGGGCGGTCCGCCGGCCGGTCCCGGCCGTAGGTGGCGAGCAGGGCCTGGGCCTCGATCGGGTCGCCCAGGGTGGTGCCGGTGCCGTGCGCCTCGACGGCGTCGACCTGGTCCGGGGTGAGCCGGGCGTTGGCCAGGGCGGCCTGGATGACCCGCTGCTGGGAGGGCCCGTTGGGGGCGGTCAGCCGGCTGCTGGCACCGTCCTGGTTGACCGCGGTGCCACGGACGACGGCCAGCACCGGGTGCCCGTTGCGCCGGGCGTCCGAGAGCCGTTCGACCAGCAGCACGCCCACGCCCTCGGCCCAGGAGGTGCCGTCCGCCGCCTCCGCGAAGGGCTTGCACCGCCCGTCCGGGGCCAGGCCGCGCTGACGGGAGAACTCGGTGAACAGCCGGGTGGTGGGCATCACGGCGACGCCGCCGGCGACGGCCAGCGAGCATTCCCCGGCCCGCAGCGCGCGCACCGCGAGGTGGAGGGCGACGAGGGCGGAGGAGCAGGCGGTGTCGACGGTGACGGCCGGACCCTCCAGCCCGAGGGTGTAGGAGATCCGGCCGGAGAGCACGCTGACGGCTCCGCCGGTGAGCAGGTGCCCCTCGGTCTCCTCGGTCTGGCGGGCCAGTGAGCCGTAGTCGGTGTCGGCGCCGCCGATGAACACGCCGGTGTCGGTGCCGCGCAGCGAGGCGGGGGCGATCCGGGCGCGTTCGATCGCCTCCCAGGCGGACTCCAGCAGGAGCCGCTGCTGCGGGTCCATGGCAAGGGCCTCGCGGGGGGCGATGCCGAAGAGTTCGGCGTCGAAGTCGGCCACGCCGTCCAGGAATCCGCCGTGCCGCACGTAGCTCTTGCCGGGGGTGCCGGGGGTGGGGTCGTAGAGCGCCTCGGTGTCCCAGCCGCGGTCGGCCGGGAGTTCACCGATGGCGTCGGTGCCGTCCGCGACCAGCCGCCACAGGTCCTCCGGGGTGCGGACGCCGCCGGGGTAGCGGCAGGCCATCCCGACGATCGCGATCGGCTCGGCGTCCCTGGCCTCGACCGACTCCAGCCGCAGCCTGGTTCGCCGCAGGTCCGCGGTGACCTTCTTGAGGTAGTCGCGGAGCTTGTCCTCGGAGGTGCTGGCCATGGGTGGGAAACCTCGCAGTTCGGAAGGTGGTACGGGTCGGCGGCCGGTGCGCGGCGGGGTGTGCCTGCGGCGGTCAGGCGAGTCCGAGTTCGCGGTCGATCAGGTCGAACATCTCGTCGTCGGTGCTGCCGTCGAGTCCGGCGTCCGGTTCGGGGTCGCCGTCGGCCGGCTCCGTCGCGCCGTCGTCGAGCCGCCACTGGAGGCTCTTGAGGCGGGTGAGCAGCCGGGCGCGGGACGTCTGGTCCAGGGCGGCGCTGTCGAGCGCGCCGGTGAGCGCGGTCTCCAGGACGTCGAGTTCGGCGAAAACGGGCCGGGCCGGGGCTCCGGCGTCCGTCGGCGCGCCCAGGAGTTCGCGCAGCCGGCCGGCCAGGGCGACCGGTGACGGGTGGTCGAAGACCGTGGTGGTGGGCAGGCGCAGTCCGAGTTCGGCGTTCAGCCGGTTGCGCAGTTCGACGGCGGCCAGCGAGGACATGCCGTGGTCCAGGAAGCCGCGTTCCGGATCGAGCGCGTCGGGCTCCGCGTGGCCGAGCACGGCCGCCAGGTGGCCGATCACCAGGCTCTGGAGCAGTTGCTCCTGCTGGGCGGCGCCGAGGCCGGCCAGCCGGTCCGGGACCCCGCGCTCGCCGCCGGTGGCGGTGCCGGCGGCCGTGGGCCGCGCGGTGGTGCGCCGGGGCAGCAGGTCGGCGAAGAGCGGCGGAGCGCCGGCCGTGGCCAGGGCGTACCGGTCGAGCCGTACGGGGGCGAGGTGGGGGCGGTCCACGGTGCTCGCGGCGTCGAGCAGGGCGAGGCCCTGGGCGGCCGGGAGCGGCAGCATGCCGGAGCGGGCGAAGCGGGCGATGTCCACGGCGTCCAGCGTGGACGTCATCGCACTCGATTCTCCCCAGTATCCCCAGCCGAGCGAGACGGCCGGGCGGCTCTCCGCCCGGCGCCGGTGCGCCAGCGCGTCGAGGAAGGCGTTGGCGGCCGCGTAGTTGGCCTGGGCCGGTCCGCCGGCGGTGGCGGCGAAGGAGGAGAAGAGGACGAAGGCGGAAAGGTCCAGGTGCGCGGTGGCGCGGTGCAGGTGCCAGGCGGCGTCGGCCTTGGGGCGCAGCACCTCGGTGAGCTGCTCGTCCGTCAGGTTGGTGAGGAGCCCGTCGTGCAGGACGCCGGCGGCGTGCACGACGCCGGTGAGCGGGTGCTCGGCCGGGACGGTGGCGAGCAGGGCGTCCAGGGCGGCCCGGTCGGCGGTGTCGCAGGCGGCGACGGTGACGGTGGCGCCGAGGGCGGTGAGTTCCTCGCGCAGGGCCTGCGCGCCGGGCGCGGCGGGACCGCGCCGGCCGGTGAGCAGCAGGTGGCGTACGCCGTGTGCGGTGACCAGGTGGCGGGCGACCAGTGCGCCGAGGGTACCGGTGCCTCCGGTGATCAGGACGGTGCCGGCGGGGTTCCAGGACCAGGCCGGACGGTCCGTGGACGTCTGCCCGGGCCCGGGGACCGGCAGCGGGCGCAGCCGGGGGGCCGTCACCCGGCCGTGCCGGACGGCGAGCCGGGGCTCGTCGGGCACGGCGAGGGCGGCGGACAGGGCCGCCGTGGACGCCGGGTCGTCGTCGAGGTCGAGCAGCAGGAACCGGCCGGGCTCCTCGGACTGCGCGGAGCGGATCAGTCCGTGCACGGCGGCCTGGGCGAGGGAGGTCACGTCCTCTCCGAGGACGGCGGCTTCGGCGCCCCGGGTGAGCAGGGCGAGCCGGGAGCCGGCCAGGCGCGGTTCGGCGAGCCAGGCGCGGGCGAGGCGGTGGGCGGCCCGGACGGCCTGGTGGGTGGCGGTGACGGGGTCGTCGCCGTCGGCGGTGGTGAGACGGTGGACGACGGTGTCGGGGGCCGGCTCGCCGGCGTCCAGGGCGGCGGTGAGCTCGGCCAGGTCGGCGTAGCGGGGGGCACCGGGCGCGGCGGCCGGACCGGGGTCCGTGGCCGACGGGTCCATGGCTGCCGGGTCCGTGACTGCCGGGTCCGTGGCCGACGGGTCCATGGCTGCCGGGTCCGTGACTGCCGGGTCCGCGCCCAGGAGGGCGACGGTTCCGCGCGGTTCGCCGGGGGTCACCGGGCACCACTCGACCGCGTACAGCGGCTCCGGCTCGGGCCCGAGCCGGTCGGCGGCGATCGGGCGGGCGGTGACGGCCTCGACGGTGAGCACGGGGGCGCCGTCCGGGTCGACGGCGCTGAGCGCGTGGCTGCCGTCGGGGCCCGGGGTGAGCCGGACCCGGAGCCGGGTGGCGCCGGTGGCGTGCAGGGTGACCCCGCGCCAGTGGGCGGGCTGGGCGGCGGCGCCGGCGTCCGCGCCGGCCCCGGTGGCGGCCAGCAGGCCCTGGAGCAGCGCGGGGTGGAGCCGGAAGCCGGCCGCCTCGGCCCGGTGCTCCTCGGCCAGGGCGACCTCGGCGTACCGCTCCTCGCCTCGCCGGGCGAGCGACCGGACGGTGCGGAAGCGCTCGCCGTACCCGTCCGGTCCGGCGTGGGTGTCGGTGTGGGTGTCGGTGGGGGTATCGGTGGGGGTCCCGGTGCCGGTGTCCGGCGGCAGGGCGTCCTGGGACGCCGGCCGGGCGGCGGACGGTGCCCCGGCGGGGGCGAGGGTGCCGGCGGCGTGCCGGGTCCACGGGGTGGACCCGGGCGCGTCGGTGCGGCGGGCGTGGACGGTGAGGGGCCGCCGGCCGTCCTCGCCGGCCGGGCCGACGGTGAGCTGGAGGTCGAGGGTGCCGTGCTCGGGCAGGACCAGCGGGCTGTGCTCGGTGAGTTCGGCGACGGCCGGGCAGCCGGCCTCGTCGCCGGCCCGGACGGCCCAGTCGAGCAGGGCGGTGCCGGGAACGACGGCGGTGCCGCGCACCCGGTGGTCGGCGGTCCAGGGGTGGGTGGCGGTGCCGATCCGGCCGGTGAGCAGGATCGTGTCGTCGCCCGCGAGGTGGACGGCGCGGTCCAGTCCGGACGGGTCGGTCGGGCCGGCGGCGGCGGTGTCCTGGGCGAGCCAGTAGCGGCGACGCTGGAAGGCGTAGGTCGGCAGGTCCACCGGGCGTCCGCCGGCCAGGGCGGGGGCCCAGTCGATCCGCACCCCGCTGACGTGCGCCTCGGCGAGCGAGGTCAGCAGCCGCGCGGGGCCGCCGTCCTCGCGCCGGACGGTGCCCAGCACCACGGCCCGGGCCCCCGCGTCGGCGGCGGTGTCCTCGACGGCCATGGCCAGCACCGGGTGCGGGCTGCATTCGAGGAAGGCGTCGTGGCCCTGGGCGAGCAGGGCGCGGACGGACTCCTCCAGCCGGACGGTGCGGCGCAGGTTCCGGTACCAGTACCGGGCGTCCAGCGGGGTGTCGCCGAGCCAGTCGGCGGTGACGGTGGAGAAGAACGGGATCCGGGCCTCCCGGGTGGTGATCCCGTGGAGTTCGGTGAGCAGGGTCCGCTCGATGCGCTCGACCTGGGCGGAGTGCGAGGCGTAGTCGACGGGGATCCGCTTGGCCCGGATGCCGTCCTGCTCGCAGCCGGCCAGCAGCCGGTCGAGGGCCTCGGGCTCGCCGGAGACCACCACCCCGGCGGGGCCGTTGGCGGCGGCGACCGAGATCCGGCCGTCGTAGGGTTCGATCCGGGCCAGGACCTCGGCGTGGGTCTGCGGGACGGACACCATGCCGCCGTGGCCGGACAGTTCGCGGGCGATGGCCAGGCTGCGCAGGGCGACCACCTTGGCCCCGTCCTCCAGGGAGAGCGCGCCGGCCACGCAGGCGGCGGCGATCTCGCCCTGGGAGTGGCCGAGCACGGCGGCGGGGGTCACCCCGTGGGCCTGCCAGCAGGCGGCGAGCGCGATCATGGTGGCCCAGAGCGCGGGCTGGGCGACGTCGACCCGGTCCAGTGCCGGGGCGTCCGGCGCGCCGCGCAGGACGGCGCTCAGCGACCAGTCCGTCCAGGGCGCCAGGGCCTGTTCGCAGGCGGCGATGGTCTCGGCGAACTCCGGTGAGCTGTCCAGGAGTTCGGCGCCCATGCCGGCCCACTGGGAGCCCTGGCCGGGGAACAGCAGGACGACCCGGCGGTCCCGCCCGGCGGCGTGCCGGCCGGTGACCACGCCGGGGGCGGGGGTGCCGTCGGCGAGGGCGGCCAGTCCGGCGCGCAGCTCCGCGGGGCCGGTGCCGATGACGGCGGCCCGGTGCTCCAGGAGGGCCCGTCGGGTGGCGAGCGAGTGGGCGAGGTCGAGCGGCGCCGGGGCGGCGGTGTCGAGGTGGCCGAGCAGGGCGCGGGCCTGGCCGCGCAGCGCCTGGGCGCTGCGGGCGGAGAGCAGCCAGGGCAGGGCTCCGGATTCGGGGGTACCGGGTTCCGGGGCACCGGGTTCCGGGGCACCGGCCGGCACGGCACCGGGCTCGACGGCACCGGGCTGGACGCCCCCGGATTCGGGTGCCGCTTCGAGGATCACGTGGGCGTTGGTGCCGCTGAGTCCGAAGGAGGACACCCCGGCCCGGCAGGGCCGGCCGGTCTCCGGCCAGGCGCGGGCCTCGGTGAGCAGTTCCACGGCCCCTTGGGACCAGTCCACGTGGCTGGTCGGCGTGTCGATGTGCAGCGACTTCGGCAGTTCGCCGTGCCGCAGGGCGAGCACCGTCCGGATCACCCCGGCGACCCCGGCGGCGGCCTGGGTGTGGCCCAGGTTGGACTTCACCGAGCCCAGCAGCAGCGGCAGTTCACGGTCCTGCCCGTAGGTCGCCAGCAGCGCCTGGGCCTCGATCGGGTCGCCCAGCCGGGTCCCGGTGCCGTGCGCCTCGACCGCGTCCACCTCGGCGGGCGACAGCCCGGCGTCGGCCAGGGCCGCCCGGATCACCCGCTGCTGGGACGGACCGTTGGGGGCGCTGAGTCCGTTGCTGGCGCCGTCCTGGTTGACCGCGCTGCCACGGACGACCGCCAGCACCGGGTGCCCGTTGCGCCGGGCGTCCGAGAGCCGTTCGACCAGCAGCACGCCGACGCCCTCGGAGAAGCCGGTGCCGTCGGCCGCCTCGGCGAAGGGCTTGCAGCGGCCGTCCGCGGCCAGGCCGCGCTGACGGGCGAAGTCGACCGGGATCATCGGCGTGGACATCACGGTGACGCCGCCGGCCAGGGCCAGCGAGCACTCGCCGCCGCGCAGCGCGCGCACGGCCAGGTGCAGCGCCACCAGGGAGGAGGAGCAGGCGGTGTCCACCGTCACCGCCGGGCCCTCCAGCCCGAGCGTGTAGGCGACCCGGCCGGAGGCGACACTGACGGCGTTGCCGGTGTTGACGTACGGGGCGGCCTCCTCGGGGATGCGGGTGACCCGGTCGAGGTAGTCGCTGGAGGACAGGCCGGCGAACACCCCGGTGCGGCTGCCGCGCAGGGTGCCGGGGTCGATGCCGGCGCGTTCGACCGCCTCCCAGGCGGTCTCCAGCAGCAGCCGCTGCTGCGGGTCCATGGCCAGCGCCTCGTTGGGGCTGACGCCGAAGAAGTCGGCGTCGAACCAGGCGGCCGCGTCGAGGAAGCCGCCCTGGCGGGTGCGGGAGGAGTCCGGGTGGTCGGGGATGCCGTCGTAGAGCCGTTCGAGGTCCCAGCCGCGGTCCGTGGGGAAGCCGGCGACGGCGTCGGTGCCGCCGGCCAGCAGGGTCCACAGCTCCTCGGGGGAGGTGACGGCGCCGGGGAAGCGGCAGGCCATGCCGACGATCGCGACCGGTTCGTCGGCGGCGCCCGGCGCGGGGCCGGCCGCGGGGCCGGCGGTCCGGCCGCCGAGGGCCTCGGCCAGGTGCCCGGCGAGCGCGCCGGGGGTGGGGTGGTCGAAGACCAGGGTGGCAGGCAGCCGCAGGCCGGTGGCGGTGTTGAGCCGGTTGCGCAGTTCGACGGCGGTCAGCGAGTCCAGGCCGAGGTCGCGGAACGGCCGGGTGGCGTGGACCTGTTCGGCCGAACCGTGGCCGAGGACGGCCGCGGTGCAGCCGCTCACCAGGTCGAGCAGCGCCGCGTGGCGCTCGGCCGGGCCGAGGGCCGCCAGGCGGGCGGGCAGCCCGCCCGCGGCCGGCCCGGACTGCGCCGTGCGGCGTGCCCGGGTGCGGACCAGGTCGCGCAGCAGCGGCGGGAGTTCGGCCGGGCCGCGGCCGCGCAGGGCAGCGGTGTCCAGCCGGACGGGGACCAGCAGGGCGCGGCGGGCGGCGAGGGCGGCGTCGAACAGGGCGAGGCCGTCGGCGGTGTCGAGGGTGAGCGCGCCGGACTGTTCGGCGCGGGCGCGGTCGGTCGCGCCGAGGTGGGCGGTCATGGTGCTGGCCTGGGCCCACAGGCCCCAGGCCAGGGAGGTGGCGGGCAGGCCGGAGACCCGGCGGTGCTGGGCGAGGGCGTCGAGCCAGCTGTTGGCGGCGGCGTAGCCGCCCTGGCCGGGCGAGCCGAACACACCGGCGGCGGAGGAGAACAGGACGAAGTCGGCGAGGTCGAGGCCACGGGTGAGGTCGTGCAGGTGCTGGGCGGCGTCGGCCTTCGGCCGCAGCACGACGGCGAGCCGCTCGGGGGTGAGGGCGTCGACCACGCCGTCGTCGAGGATGCCGGCGGCGTGCACGACGGCGGTCAGCGGGTGCCGGGCGGGCACCCCGGCCAGCAGGGCGGCCACGGCGGCGCGGTCGGCGGTGTCGCAGGCGGCGACCGTGACCTCGGCGCCGGAGGCGGCCAGCTCCTCGCTCAACTCCCGCGCTCCGGGGGCCTGGAGGCCGCGGCGACCGGCCAGCAGCAGGTGCCGCACGCCGTGTTCGGTGACCAGATGGCGGGCGAGTTCGCCGCCGAGGGTGCCGGTGCCCCCGGTGATCAGGACGGTGCCCTCCCGGTCCCAGGGGCGCGGCACGGTGAGCACGATCTTGCCGGTGTGCCGGGCCTGGGCCATGTGCCGGAAGGCCTCCCGGGCCCGGGTGACGTCCCAGCAGGTGAGCGGGAGGGGTCGCAGCGCGCCCTGTTCGAACAGCTCCACCAGATCGGCGAGCATCTGCCCGATCCGCTCCGGGCCGGCCTCCTGGAGGTCGAAGGCCCGGTAGCGGGCGCCGCCGTGGGCCGCGGCGACCTCCTCGGCGTCGCGGACGTCCGTCTTGCCCATCTCGATCAGCCGGCCGCCGGGGGCGAGCAGCCGCAGCGAGGCGTCGACGTACTCCCCCGCGAGGGAGTTGAGCACCACGTCCACGCCCGCGCCGCCGGTGGCGGTGCGGAAGCGGTCCTCGAAGTCGAGGGTGCGGGAGGAGGCGACGGCGGTGCCGGGCAGGCCGTCGGCGCGCAGCAGGTGCTGCTTGGCCTCGCTCGCGGTGCCGTACACCTCGGCGCCCCAGAGCCGGGCGAGCTGGACGGCGGCCATGCCGACGCCACCGGTGGCGGCGTGGACGAGCAGGCGTTCGCCGGCCCGGAGCCCGGCCAGGTCGCGCAGCGCGTAGTAGGCGGTGAGGAAGACCACGGGGACGGAGGCGGCCTGGGCGTAGGTCCAGTCCTGCGGTATCCGGGTGAGCAGGCGGTGGTCGGTGACGGCGAGCGGGCCGAAGCCGCCGGGGACCATGCCCATCACCCGGTCGCCGACGGCGAGTCCGGTGACGCCCGGTCCGGTCTCCCGGACGATGCCGGCGGCCTCGGAGCCGAGGTGCCGCGCCCCGCCGGGGTACATGTCGAGGGCGTTGAGGACGTCCCGGAAGTTGAGACCGGCGGCCCGGACCTCGATCCGCACCTGGCCGTCGCCGAGCGGTTCGGCGGCGTCCGGGCAGGGCAGCAGTTCGAGGTTGTCGACCGTGCCCTTGGTGCGGACGTCCAGGCGCCACGGGCCGTCGGGGACGGGCAGCGGCGCGGCGGTGTGGGCGTGGACCAGCCGGGGGGCGTGGACGGTGCCGTGGCGCAGGGCCAGCCGGGGTTCGCCGGCGGCCAGGGCTGCGGCGAGGGCGGCGGGCAGGGTGCGCCAGGAGGCGGGGTCGTCGTCCAGGTCGGCGAGCACGATCCGGCCGGGGTGCTCGTTCTGGGCGGAGCCGACCAGTCCGTGCACCGCCGCGGCGGGCAGGTCGTGGACGTCCTCGGCGGGGTCGGTGGCGACGGCCCGGCGGGTGACGACGAGCAGGGTGGCGTCCCCGCCGCCGGCCCCGGCCCCGTCCCCGTGTCCGTCCCCGTCCGCGTGCCCGTCCGCGTCCACGCCTGCGCCTGCGCCTGCGCCCGCGCCCGCGTCCCCGGCGAGGTGACCCCGCAGCACGGCGAGGACGCCTTCGAGCGCGGCCCGCGGGTGCGGTCCGGTGGCCTGGTGGAGGACGACGCCGCCCCCGGGGCCGAAGCTGATCCCCGCCTCGGCGAGCGCGGCCGCGTGGACGGGCGGTTCGCCGAGGACGGTCCAGCGGGCGGCGGCCGGAGCGGCCTGCGGGGCGGGCAGAGCCTGCCAGTCCAGGTGGTGGAGCGCCTCGCGGGCCACCCGGGCGGCCGGGTCGAGGGCGGCTCCGGTGAGCGGGCGCACGGCCAGGGCGTCGACGGTGGCCACCGGCCGTCCGGCCGGGTCGGTCATCCGGACGTGGACCGCGTCGGATCCGGCCGGGGCGAGCGTGACCCGCAGCGCGGTCGCCCCGGCGGCGTGCAGGGTGACGCCGGTCCAGGCGAACGGCAGTCCGGGGCGGCCGCGCAGCGGGCCGAGCCCGGCCGGGTGGAGGGCCGCGTCCAGCAGGGCCGGGTGCAGTCCGTAGCGGGGGGCGTCGGGGCGGGCCGGCTCGGGCAGCTCCACCTCGGCGTGGACGGTGTCGCCGAGCAGCCAGGCCGCGCGCACGCCCCGGAACACCGGGCCGTAGCCGTACCCGTCGGCGCGCAGGCCCGGGTACCAGCCCTCCAGGTCGACCGGCTCGGCCCCGGCCGGCGGCCAGGCGGCGGTCTCCGGTGCGGGCTCGGCGCCGGCCGGGCCGACCCGGCCCTCGGCGTGCCGGGTCCAGGCGTCCGGTGCGTCCGCCTCCGCGGGCCGGGTGTGCACCGCGACCGGGCGCAGGCCCGCGCCGTCGGGGGCGCCCAGTTCGATCTGCACCTGGAGGGCGCCGCGTTCGGGCAGCAGGACGGGCGCGTGCAGGGTCAGTTCCTCGATCCGGCCGCAGCCCAGCTCGTCCCCGGCCCGGACGACCGCCTCGACCAGCGCCGCGCCGGGAACGACCAGGGTGTCGGCGACGGCGTGGTCGGCGAGCCAGGGGTGGGTGTGCAGCGACCAGCGGGCGGTGGCCAGCAGGCCGCCGTCCCGGGCGAGTTCGACGGCGGCGCCGAGCAGCGGGTGCTCCGGCGCGGCGAGGCCGGCCGTGGTCACGTCGCCGCCGGCGGCACCGGGGCGCGGCCAGTAGCGCTGCCGCTGGAAGGGGTAGGTCGGAAGCTCGACGGGCCGGGGGGCGGCACCGGCGAAGCAGCGCTGCCAGTCCACCCGGGCGCCGTGCACCCGGGCGTCGGCCAGGGCGAGCAGGAAGCGGCCGAGGCCGCCCTCGTCGCGGCGCAGGGTGCCGAGGGCGGCGGCGGGCAGGCCGGCGTCCTCGATCGTCTCCTGGAGGCCGGTGGTGACCACCGGGTGCGGGCTGACCTCGACGAACAGCTGGTGTCCGGCCGCCAGCAGGGTGCGGGTGGCCTGTTCGAACTCGACGGTCCGGCGCAGGTTGCGGTACCAGTAGGCGGCGTCGAGCCCGGCGGTGTCGACGACCGCGCCGGTGACGGTGGAGCAGAACGGGATGTCGGCGCTGCGCGGGGTGATCGGGGCCAGCAGGTCCAGCAGCTCGCGTTCGATCCGCTCGACCTGGGCGGAGTGCGAGGCGTAGTCGACCGGGATGCGGCGGGCCCGGACGCCGGACCGCTCGCAGTCGGCGAGCAGTTCGTCCAGGGCGCCGGGTTCGCCGGAGACCACCACCGAGCCGGGGCCGTTGACGGCGGCGACCGAGATCAGCTCGCCCCAGCGGCCGAGCCGTTCCCGGACGGCGGTGACCGGCTCGGCCACCGAGACCATGCCGCCGAGGCCGGCCAGCTGCCGCAGCGCCCGGCTGCGCAGTGCGACCACCCGGGCGGCGTCGTCGAGCGAGAGCGCGCCGGCCACGCAGGCGGCGGCGATCTCGCCCTGGGAGTGGCCGAGCACGGCCGCCGGCCGGACGCCGTAGGAGCGCCACAGCTCGGCCAGCGACACCATGACGGCGAACAGCACCGGCTGCACCACCTCGACCCGGTCGAGGCCGGGCGCCCCGGCGTCACCTCGCAGCACCGCGCCGGCCGGCCAGCCGGTCCAGGGCGCGAGCGCGGCCTCGCACTCGGCGAAGCGCCGGGCGAACGCCGGTGCGGTGTGCAGCAGTTCGAGGGCCATGCCGGCCCACTGGGAGCCCTGGCCGGGGAACACCAGGACCGGGTCGCCGTCGCCCGAGCTCCGGCCCTCCAGCACGGTGGGGACGGCCCGGCCCTCGGCCAGCGCGTCCAGACCGCCCAGGAGACCGTCCAGGTCCGGCGCCACCACGGCGGCCCGGTGCTCCAGGGCCGCCCGGGTGGTGACCAGGGCGTGGGCGACGTCGTCGGGTGCGGGCCCGGTGGCGCGCACCCGGGCGGCCAGGCGGCGGGCCTGCTCGCGCACCGCCCCGGGGGTGCGGGCGGACAGCAGCCAGGGCAACGGGTGGGCGGGCGCGGCGGGTTCGGGCTGCGGCACGGACCCGCGCTCCGGCGCGGGCGTGAGCTCGGGCACGGGCGCGAGCTCGGGCACGGGCGCGAGCTCGGGCACGGGCTCCGGCGCGGGCTCGGCAGCCGGCACGGGCTCGACAGCCGGTGCGGCCTCCAGGATCACGTGGGCGTTGGTGCCGCTGACCCCGAAGGAGGACACCCCGGCCCGGCGCGGCCGTCCGGTCTCCGGCCACTGCCGGGCCTCGGCGAGCAGTTCCACGGCGCCGGCGGTCCAGTCCACCTGCGGGGTCGGCGTGTCGATGTGCAGGGACTTCGGCAGTTCGCCGTGCCGCAGGGCGAGCACCGTCCGGATCACCCCGGCGACCCCGGCGGCGGCCTGGGTGTGGCCCAGGTTGGACTTCACCGAGCCCAGCAGCAGCGGCAGTTCACGGTCCTGCCCGTAGGTCGCCAGCAGCGCCTGGGCCTCGATCGGGTCGCCCAGCCGGGTCCCGGTGCCGTGCGCCTCGACCGCGTCCACCTCGGCGGGCGACAGCCCGGCGTCGGCCAGGGCCGCCCGGATCACCCGCTGCTGGGACGGACCGTTCGGCGCCGTCAGGCCGTTGGAGGCGCCGTCCTGGTTGACGGCGCTGCCACGGACCACCGCCAGCACCGGATGCCCGTTGCGCCGGGCGTCCGAGAGCCGCTCGACCAGCAGCACCCCGGCCCCCTCGGACCAGCCGGTGCCGTCCGCGGCAGCGGCGAAGGGCTTGCAGCGGCCGTCCGGGGCCAGCCCGCGCTGCCGGGAGAACTCGATGAACACCTGCGGCGTGGCCATCACCGTCACACCGCCGGCCAGGGCGAGCGCGCACTCGCCCCGGCGCAGGGCCTGGGCGGCCAGGTGCAGGGCCACCAGCGAGGAGGAGCAGGCCGTGTCAACGGTGACGGCCGGGCCCTCCAGCCCGAGCGTGTAGGCGATCCGGCCGGACAGGACGCTCGCGGCGTTACCGGTCATCACGTGCCCGGCCACGCCCTCCCGGGCCGCGTCCAGCACCACCTGGTAGTCCTGGAAGTTGGAGCCGACGAACACGCCGGTCCGCGAACCGCGCAGCGCCCCGGCGTCGATGCCGGCCCGCTCGACGGCCTCCCACGCGGTCTCCAGCATCAGCCGCTGCTGCGGGTCCATGGCGAGCGCCTCGCGCGGGGAGATCCCGAAGAAGTCCGCGTCGAAGTCGGCCACGCCGGTGACGAAGGCGCCCTCGGCGACGTAGCTGGTGCCCTCGTGGTCCGGATCCGGGTGGTGCAGCCGCTCGGTGTCCCAGCCGCGGTCGGCCGGGAACGGGCCCACCGCGTCCCGCCCCTCGGCGAGCAGCTCCCACAGGCCCTCCGGCGAGTCCACCCCGCCGGGGAAGCGGCAGGCCATCGCGACGATCGCGATCGGCTCGTCGTCGGCGGCGGTCACCGTGGCGGTCACCGTCGCGGCGGCCGCCGGTCCCGCCTCGGTGCCGTCCAGTTCGGTGCGCAGGTGACCGGCCAGGGCCGACGGCGTCGGATGGTCGAACAACAGGGTCGCGGGCAGCCCCAGACCGGTGGCGGCGGCGAGGCGGTTGCGCAGTTCGACGGCGGTCAGCGAGTCGAAGCCGAGGTCCCGGAAGGCCCGGGCGGCGTCCACCGTCGCGGGGCCGGTGTGCCCCAGCACGGCCGCGGCCTCGGTGCGCACCAGCTCCAGCAGTACGCGTTGCCGCTCCGCGGTGTCACGGCCGGACAGCCGCCCGGCCAGCGGGGAGCGCTCCTCCGCGCCGACGGCGGGGGCGCCGGCCCGCCGGGCCTCCGGCAGCCCCGCGATCAGCGCGCTCGGCCGGGCGGCGGTGAGGGCGGGGGCGAGCACGCTCCAGTCCACGTCGGCCACGGTCAGACCGGAGGCGCCGGCGCCGAGCGCGCGGCCCAGCGCCGCCACTGCCCGCGCCGGGTCCATCGGGGTGAGGCCGCTGCGCCGCATCCGCCCGGTCAGGGCCGGATGGTCCCCCGCCATGCCGCCGCCGGCCCACGGGCCCCAGGCCAGGCAGGTGACGGGCCGGCCGGCCGCCCGGCGGTGCTCGGCCAGGGCGTCCAGGTAGGCGTTGGCGGCGGCGTAGTTGGCCTGGCCGGGGTTGCCGAGGACCCCGGTGATCGAGGAGAACAGCACGAACAGGGCGAGGTCCTGATTGGCCGTCAGCTCGTGGAGGTGCCGGGCGGGGACGGCCTTGGCCCGCAGCACGGAGGCGAACCGCTCGGCCGTCAGTCCGTCCAGCACCCCGTCGTCGAGCACCCCCGCCGCGTGGACGACGCCGGTCAGCGGCAGCTCGGCCGGAACGGCGGCCAGCACGGCCGCCAGCGCCTCGCGGTCGGCCGCGTCGCAGGCGACGACGGTCACCCGGGCGCCGAGCGCGGCCAGCTCCTCGCCCAGCTCCCCCGCCCCGGGGGCCTGCGGGCCCCGTCGCCCGAGCAGCAGCAGGTGTTCCGCTCCGGCCCCGGCCAGCCAGCGGGCGACGTGGGCGCCGAGCGCGCCCGTCCCGCCGGTGATCAGGATCGTGCCGGCGGGCGGGGCCCAGCCCGTCCCGTCGGCCGCTCCCGTGGCGGCGCGGGCGGGCAGTACGGGGGCGGCGGGGGCGGGCGGTACGGGGGCGGCGGCGCGGGTCAGCCGACGGGCGCGGGCACCGGAGGCACGCAGGGCGACCTGGTCCTCGACGGGCCGTTGTCCGGCGGCGGGGTGTCCGGTGGCGCCGTGCGCGTCGGCGTGCTGTTCGGCGGCCTGGGCCAGCACGCCAACCAGCTGGGCCGCCGTCCGGGAGCCGGCCGTCGCGGGCAGGTCGATCAGGCCGCCCCAGCGCCGGGGGTGCTCCAGCGCGGCGACCCGGCCAAGGCCCCAGAGCTGGGCCTGCTCGGGCGCGGCCACCCGGTCCGAGGCGTCGGCGGCGACGGCGCCCCGGGTGAGGCACCAGAGCCGCGCCGGGCCACCGGCGGCCTCCAGGGCCCGAAGCAGGTCGACGGTGGCGGGCAGGTACCCGGGGACCTCGGGGTGTTCCGGGTCCGGTCGGCCGTCGGCCGCGAGGAAGGACAGCACACCGGCGACCGGCTCGTCCGCTCCCGCGGCCAGCCGTGCGGCCAGGGCCTGGGCCCCCGTCACCCGTTCGATCCGCAGACCCTGGGCGGCCAGGGCGGCCAGGACGGCGGCGGGCCAGTCCCCGGCCGGCGCGCCCGCCGTGTCCTCCGTGCCCTCCGTGCTCGCCGTGCTCCCCTCAGCCTCCGTGCTCGCCTCAGCCTCCGTGCCCTCCGTGCTCTCGGGTAGGACCGCGAGCCAGCGGCCGGTGGGCACGGCGTCAGTAAGACCAGGTAGCGGCACCCAGGAGGTCCGGTAGGTCCAGGAGTCGAGCGTGCTCAACAGCCGCCGCTGCCCGCGCCAGGAGGACAGCACCGGCAGGAGGCGGTCGAGCGAGGCCTCGGTGTCCTCCTCCGCGATGCCCAGCACCGCCGACGCCTCCCGCAGGTCGCCCGCCTCGACGGCCGCCCAGAAGGAGTCCTCGACCGGGTCGGCCGTGGGCGTGCCGGTTTCCCGCTGGTGGAGTTCGGGCAGCCAGTAGCGCTGCCGCTGGAAGGCGTAGGTGGGCAGCTCGGTGCGGCGGCCGCCGGTGCCGGCGAGCACCGCCGTCCAGTCCGGTCCGGCACCGCGCACATGCAGCCGGGCGAGGGCCGCCAGCAGGGCGGTCTCCTCGGGGCGGTCCTTGCGCAGCAGGGCCACCGGCGCCGCGTCGCCGGGCAGCGATTCGGCCGCCATGGCGCTGAGGACTCCGTCGGGGCCGAGTTCGAGGAGCCGGGTGACGCCCTGGTCGTGCAGGGTGCGGAGGCCGTCGGCGAAGCGGACGGGCTCGCGGACGTGGCGCACCCAGTAGTCCGCCTCGGTCGTGCCGGCGAGCAGCTCGCCGGTCAGGTTGGAGACCAGCGGGATCGACGGCGCGTGGTACGTCAGACCGTTGAGGACGGTACGGAAGTCCTCCAGCATCGGGTCCATCAGCGGCGAATGGAAGGCGTGCGAGACCCGCAGCCGGGTCGTACGGCGGTCCGCGAAGTGCGCCTCGACCGCCGCGACCGCTTCCTCCGCACCTGAAACGACCACCGAGGACGGACCGTTCACGGCTGCTGTCGAGACAGCGTCGTTCAGCAGCGGCCGGACCTCCTCCTCGGTGGCCTGCACGGCCAGCATCGCGCCGCCCTCCGGAAGCGCCTCCATCAGCCGGCCACGGGCGGCAACCAAGGTGCAGGCGTCCGCCAGCGAGAACACACCGGCCACGTGCGCGGCGGCCACCTCACCGATCGAGTGACCCGCCACGAACTCCGGCCGCACGCCCAGCGACTCGACCAGCCGGAACAGCGCCACCTCCACCGCGAACAACCCCGCCTGCGCGAAGTCCGTCCGGTTCAGCAGCTCCGCATCCTCACCCCAGACGACCTCCCGCAGCGGCAGGTCCAGCTCCGCACACACCGCATCGAAGGCCTGCGCGAACACCGGGAACCGGGCATACAACTCCCGCCCCATCCCCAACCGCTGCGACCCCTGACCCGAGAACAGGAACGCCGTCGCCCCCTTGTCCACCGTCCCCAGGACGACATCGGCTCCGCTCTCCCCGCCCGCCAGGGCGTCCAGGGCGCGCAGCCGCTCCTCCGGGCCGTGGCCGAGGACGACGGCCCGGTGCTCCAGCCCCGCCCTGGCGGTCGCGAGCGAGAGGGCGACGTCCGCCGACGCGAGCGGACCGTGGGTCCTGAGGTGGGCGGCCAGCCGTCCGGCCTGGGCGCGCAGGGCGGCGTCACCACGGGCCGACAGCACCCAGGGCAGCACGGCCCCCGGCAGCTCCTCCGCCGCCGGCTCGGCCTCCACCGGCTCCGGGACGGCCTCCAGCACCACGTGCGCGTTGGTGCCGCTGACCCCGAAGGAGGACACCCCGGCCCGGCGCGGCCGTCCGGTCTCCGGCCACTCACGGGCCTCGGCGAGCAGTTCGGCGGACCCGGCGGTCCAGTCGACGTGCGGGGTCGGCTCGTCGAGGTGGAGGGTGCGCGGGAGCAGGCCGTGCCGCATGGCCAGCACCGTCCTGATCACCCCGGCCACGCCGGAGGCGGCCTGGGTGTGCCCGGTGTTGGATTTCAACGCGCCGATCAGCAGGGGCCGTTCACGGTTCTGTCCGTAGGTGGCCAGCAGTGCCGCGGCCTCGATCGGGTCGCCCAGCCGGGTCCCGGTGCCGTGCGCCTCGACCACGTCGACCTCGCGGGCCGCCACCCCGGCGTCGGCCAGGGCCGCCCGGATCACCCGCTGCTGGGACGGGCCGTTCGGCGCGGTGAGGCCGTTGGAGGCGCCGTCCTGGTTGACGGCGCTGCCGCGCACCACCGCCAGCACCGGGTGCCCGTTGCGCCGGGCGTCCGAGAGCCGTTCGACCAGCAGGACGGCCGCGCCCTCACCCCAGGCGGTGCCGTCCGCCGCGGCCGCGAAGGGCTTGCACCGTCCGTCGGCGGCCAGGCCGCCCTGGCGGGAGAACTCGGTGAACATCTGCGGGGTGGACATCACCGTCACTCCGCCGGCCAGGGCGAGGGTGCACTCCCCTCGGCGCAGCGACTGCACGGCCAGGTGCAGGGCGACCAGCGAGGACGAGCAGGCCGTGTCGACGGTGACGGCCGGGCCTTCCAGTCCGAGGACGTAGGAGATCCGGCCGGAGGCGATGCTGACGGTGTTGCCGGTGAGCAGGTGCCCGGAGGCGTCACCGTCGATCCGCCCGTGGGCGGTGGAGGCGCTGTCGTAGCCGCCGTGGCCGGCCCCGACGAACACCCCGGTCCGGGTGCCGTGCAGCGAGCCCGGGTCGATGCCGGCCCGCTCGACCGCCTCCCACGCGGTCTCCAGCATCAGCCGCTGCTGCGGGTCCATGGCCAGCGCCTCGCGCGGCGAGATGCCGAAGAAGTCCGCGTCGAAGTCCCCGGCGTCGTGCAGGAATCCGCTCTGCCGGGAGGTGACGGAGCCCTCGGGGAGGTCCCAGCCGCGGTCCGCCGGGAAGTCGGACACCGCGTCGACGCCGTCCCGGACCAGTTCCCACAGCTCCTCGGGCGAGGAGACCCCGCCCGGCAGCCGGCAGGCCATCCCGACGACCGCGATCGGTTCCCGCTGCTGCTCGGTCACCTCGTGCAGCTGCTCGCGGGTCTCCTGGAGATCGGCGATCGCCCGCTTCAGGTAGTCGCGGAGCTTGTCTTCGTTCGACATCGGGACGTCAGCCTCTCCGGGGGTCGCCAGGAACACCGTGCCGGGGAGGGCCCTGCCGCGCGCCCGGTCCGGCGCCGACCGCCGACACCTGACGTCAGGTCCGACCCGTGGCCCGCCCAGTCTCGCCACGCTCGGCCCCGGTTTTCCCTAGGGTCCTGAACGACCGCGGACGCGGACGGGCGGGCCCGGGCACCCACCGGTGCCCGAGCCCGCCCGCTCACCCGTCCGCCGCGCTCACTCCCGGCCGCGCAGCCACTCCTCCACGATCCTCGCGGTCCTCTCCGAGTCCTCCCGGATCATCGACAGGTGGTCGGCGTCCACCCCGACCACCTGGGCGCCGGGCACCAGCGGTTCGGCCTGGGCGCGCTGCTCGATCGGGGCCGCGTCGGCGCCGGTGAGGGCCCGCTCGCAGCTGACCAGCAGCACGGGTGCCGAGGTGTGCTGGACCTCCAGCCGGTTGAGCAGCACCATCCAGCGGCCCATGGCGGACAGCCGGGAGTTGGTCAGCCTCACCGGTGAGTCGGCGCCGGTGAAGTTGAGCCGCATCATGCCGGTGTAGTCGGTGCCCTCGTCGGCGTTGTGCTGGAAGCTCAGCGTGTCGAAGAGCACCACGCCCGCCGGGCGGATGCCCCAGGTGTGTTCCAGCAGGCCGGCCGCGGCGTAGGCGAAGGACCCGCCGGAGGAGTGGCCGGCCAGCACGAACGGCTCGCCGTCGGCGGCCCGCAGGGCGCTCTCGGCGATCACCCGGGTGGCGACCTCGGGGTTGGCGGGCAGCCGCTCGCCGGTGGCGAAGCCGACCAGGGGGAGCGCCGACACCTCGCGCTCGCCCCGGAAGTGGGCGGCCAGCCGGGAGTACTGGTGCACACCGGCGTTGGCGGTGGGCGCGCTGACGCAGATCAGCCGGGTCGGGCGCGGCCCCTCGGCCAGTCGGGTCGCCCAGGGCAGGTCCTCCAGCTCGGCGGTCGCCTCGAAGGTCGGGCGCAGCGCCGCGACGCTGGCGAGCATCCGCTGCGCCTCGGGCACCTTGCCGTTGGCCAGGGCGTCGGTGAACAGCCTCTCCAGGGAGTCGAGTTCGGTTTCGCCGCCGGACACCAGCACGGTCCCGTCCGGGCCGTCCGCGGTGCGCTGGTCGGCGAGTTCGCCGCGGATCCAGGTGGCGAGCTCGCCCGGCGAGCGGCTGTCGAAGACGACGGTCGCGGGCATCCGCAGGCCGGTGACGGCGGCCAGTCGGTTGCGCAGTTCGACGGCGGTGAGCGAGTCGAAGCCGAGCTCGTAGAAGTCCCGTTCGGCGTCGACGGCGTCCGGGGTGGGGTGGCCGAGGACGGCGGCGGCCTCGGCCCGGACGGTGTCGACCAGGTAGCGCATCCGGTCGCGTTCGCCGAGGTCCAGCAGCTGCCGGGTGAAGTCGGCGGCCGTGTCGGCTCCGCTCGCGGCGCGCGCCGCGGTGCGCCGGGCGGCGCGGACCAGGCCGCGGAACAGCGGGGGCACCTCGCCCTGGGGCCGCATCCCGCCGACCGTCAGTCCCATCGGGATGACCAGGGGTTCGACCGAGCCGAGTGCCGCCTCGAACAGGTCGAGGCCCTGTTCGACGGAGAGCGGCGGGATGCCGCCGGACTGCATGCGCCGCATGTCGGTCTCGCTGAGCTCGCTGGTCATGCCGGCGTCCTGGGCCCACGGGCCCCAGGCGAGCGAGGTGCCGGCCAGGCCGAGCGACCTGCGGTGGTCGACCAGGGTGTCCAGAAAGGCGTTCGCGGCGGCGTAGTTGCCCTGGCCGGGGCTGCCCATGACGCCCGCGATGGAGGAGAAGGTGACGAAGGCGGCGAGGTCGAGGCCGCGGGTGAGTTCGTGCAGCCGCCAGACCGCGTCGACCTTGGGCCGCAGGACGGCGGACAGCCGTTCGGGGGTGAGCGAGGTGACGATGCCGTCGTCCAGCACACCGGCGGTGTGGATCACGGCGGTGAGCGGGTGCTCGGCGGCGATGCCCGCGAGCAGCTTTTCGGTGGCGGTCCGGTCCGAGGTGTCGCAGGCGACCACCCGGGCCTCGGTCCCGAGTTCCGCCAGCTCGGCCGCCAGCTCGGCGGCGCCGGGCGCGTCGGGCCCGCGCCGGCTGGTGAGCAGCAGGTGCCGGGTGCCGGTGCGGGCCAGGCGCCGGGCCAGGTGGCGGCCCAGGGCGCCGGTGCCGCCGGTGATCAGCACCGTGCCGTCGGGGTGCCAGGCGGGCGGCGTGGTGCGGTCGGCGGGCTCCCCGCCGGTCTCCCGGGCGGTCTCCCCGCCGGTCTCCCCGCCGGTCTCCCGGGCGGTGTCCGCCGGGTCGGCCAGCCGGGCGAGCCGGCCGACCCGCAGTTCCCCGCCGCGGACGGCGAACTGGGCCTCGCCGTCGGCCAGCAGGCCGGGCAGCAGCGGCAGGACCGCCGTCACGTCCTCGGGGCCTTCGACGTCGAGCAGGGCGAAGCGGCCGGGGTGCTCGGAGTTCGCCGAGCGGACCAGGCCCCAGGCGGCGCCGCCGGGCAGGTCGCGGACGGTCTCGCCGTCGGCGGCCCGGACGGCGCCCCGGGTGACGAAGACCAGCCGGGAGGCCGCCGCCCGGTCCTCGGCGAGCCACTCCTGGACCAGGGCGAGGACCCGGGCGGTGTGCGCGTGCACGGCCTCGGGCACGTCGCCGTCCGGGCCGCGCAGCGCGACCAGGACCAGGTCGGGCACCGGGCGGCCGAGGTCGGCGAGGGCCGCGATCGAGGAGCCGGTGCCGTAGTCGTCCGGGCCGAGCGCCGTACAGCGCGGCGGCGTGGCGGCGACCGGCGCGGCGGGCGCGGGGATCCAGTCGATCCGGAACAGCGGGTCCCGGCCGGCCCGGACGGCGTCCGGGGCGTCCTGCGGGGCGCGCAGGGCGACCGAGTCGACGGTGAGTACGGCCCCGCCCGCGGGGTCGGTCGCCGTGACCGACACCGTGGACCCGTCCAGGCGCACGATGCGCACCCGCAGGGCGGCCGCTCCCCCGGCGTGCAGGGCGACGCCCTGCCAGGCGTGCGGCTCCGGCAGCTGCGCCTCGTCGCCGACGCCGAGCAGCACGGCGCCGTGCAGCACGGCGTCCAGGAGGGCCGGGTGGAGGCCGAAGTAGCGGGCGTCGTCGGCCGGTTCGGCGGACAGCGCGACCTCGGCGAAGACCTCCTCGCCGCGCAGCCAGGCCGCGCGCAGCCCGTGGAACGCCGGGCCGCGCCCGGGGTGGCGGTAGAACCCGTCCAGGTCGACGGCGACCGAGCCGGCCGGCGGCCAGACCGCCTGGGCGTGGTCGGGCAGGTCGTCCTCCTGCGGCAGCAGGGTGCCGGTGGCGCAGCGCGTCCAGGGCTCGTCGGGGGCGGCGTCACCGGGGCGGGCGTAGCAGGCCACCGGGCGGGCGCCGGCGTCGTCGGGAGCGCCGACCCGCACCTGCACGACGGGTTCGTCGTGCTCGGCCAGCGGCAGCGGGTCGCCGAGGGTCAGGTCCGCGATCCGGCCGCAGCCGACCTGGTCGCCCGCCCGCACGGCCAGCTCGACGAAGCCGGCGGCGGGGAAGGCGGGCCGGCCGGCGATGCGGTGGTCCAGGACCCAGGGGTGGACGCGCAGCGCCAGCCGACTGGTGAACAGCACGCCGTCGGCGTCGGCGAGCGGGACGGCGGCGCCGAGCAGCGGGTGCTCGGCCGAAACCAGCCCGACGGAGCCGACGTCACCGGAGAGCGCCGCGGGGCGGGGCCAGTAGCGGCGGTGCTCGAAGGCGTAGGTGGGCAGCTCGACCCGGCGGGCGCCGGTCCTGTCGAACAGCGCCACCCAGTCGACCGGGACGCCGGCCGCGTACAGCTCGGCGAGCGCGGTCAGCAGGCTGCGCTCCTCGGCGCGGTCCTTGCGCAGGGCCGCGGCCCGGACGCAGTCGGCGGTGTCCCCGCCGGAGCCCGGGCCGGTGCGGTCCGGGCCCGCGGAGCCCTCGTCGGCGAGGGTCTGTTCGGCGAGCGCGGTGAGCACGCCGTCAGGGCCGAGTTCGAGCAGCGCGGTGACGCCGGCCGCGCGGAGGGCGCGGATGCCGTCGGCGAAGCGGACGGTCTCCCGGACGTGGCGCACCCAGTACTCGGGCGACCGCAGGTCGGCGGGGACGGCGATCCCGCCGGTCAGGTTGGAGACGACGGGGATCGAGGGCACGTGGTAGGTCAGCCCGTCGAGGACCTGCCGGAAGTCCTCCAGCATCGGGTCCATCAGCGGGGAGTGGAAGGCGTGCGAGACCCGCAGGCGGGTCGTACGGCGGTCCGAGAAGTGCGCCTCGACCGCCGCGACGGCGTCGTCCGTGCCGGACACGACCACCGAGGACGGGCCGTTGACGGCGGCTGTCGACAGCTCGTCGTTCAGCAGCGGCCGGACCTCCTCCTCGGTGGCCTGCACGGCCAGCATCGCGCCGCCCTCCGGAAGCGCCTGCATCAGCCGGCCACGGGCGGCGACCAGGGTGCAGGCGTCCGCCAGCGAGAACACGCCGGCCACGTGCGCGGCGGCGATCTCGCCGATCGAGTGCCCGGCCACGAACTCCGGCCGCACGCCGAGTGACTCGACCAGCCGGAACAGCGCCACCTCCACCGCGAACAACCCCGCCTGGGCGAACTCGGTCCGGTTCAGCAGCTCCGCGTCCTCACCCCACACCACTTCGCGCAGCGGCAGTTCCAGCTCCGCACACACCGCATCGAAAGCCTCCGCGAACACCGGGAACCGGGCATACAACTCCCGCCCCATTCCGAGCCGTTGTGACCCCTGACCGGAGAACAGGAACGCCGTCGTGCGATCGGCGGAGACCCCGCGGGCGACCTCGGTCAGCCCTTCGCTGCACGCGAGCAGCACGGCCCGGTGCTCGAAGCCGGAGCGGCCGACGGCCAGCGAGAACCCGATGTCCAGCGGGGAGAGTTCGAGGGTCGAGACCCGGGTCAGGTGGGTGTCCAGCGCCGCACCGGAGCGGGCGGAGACCACCCAGGGGACGACGGCCGGCAGCACCCGGTGCTCCTCGGGGCCCTCCTCCTCGATGCCCTCGGCCGGGCTCGGCGCCTGTTCGAGGATCACGTGCGCGTTGGTGCCGCTGATCCCGAAGGAGGAGACCCCGGCCCGCCGGGGGCGGCCGGCCTCGGGCCACGGCCGGGCCTCGGTGAGCAGGTCGATCGAGCCCGACGACCAGTCCACGTGCCCGGACGGCTGGTCGAGGTGCAGCGACTTGGGCAGCACCCCGTGCCGCATGGCGAGCACCGTCTTGATCACGCCCGCGACGCCGGCGGCGGCCTGGGTGTGGCCGATGTTGGACTTCAACGAGCCCAGAAGCAGCGGCCGTTCACGGTCGCGGCCGTAGGTGGCCAGCAGCGCCTGGGCCTCGATCGGGTCGCCGAGCGGAGTCCCCGTCCCGTGGCCCTCGACCGCGTCCACCTCGGCGGCCGAAAGTCCGGCGCTCGCCAGGGCCTGGCGGATCACCCGCTGCTGGGAGGGGCCGTTGGGCGCGGTCAGCCCGTTGGAGGCGCCGTCCTGGTTGACGGCGCTGCCGCGCACCACCGCGAGCACCTGGTGGCCGTTGCGCTCGGCGTCGGAGAGCCGCTCCAGCACGAGCACGCCCACGCCCTCGGACCAGTTGGTGCCGTCCGCGGCGTCCGAGTAGGCCTTGCAGCGGCCGTCCGGGGCCAGCCCGTTCTGCACCGTGAACCCGGCGAAGCTCACCGGGGTGGTCATCACCGTCACGCCGCCCGCGAGCGCCAGCGAGCACTCGCCGGCGCGCAGCGCCTGGGCCGCGAGGTGCAGGGCGACCAGCGAGGAGGAGCAGGCGGTGTCGACGGTGACGGCCGGGCCCTCCAGGCCGAGGGTGTAGGAGATCCGGCCGGACAGCACGCTCGACGCCAGGCCGGTGCCGGAGTGGCCGCCGATGTCCTCGCGGGAGTTCATCATCAGGGTGGCGTAGTCGAGGCCGTTGGTGCCGACGAAGACACCGGTCCGGCTGCCGCCGAGCTGCCGGGGGTCGACCCCGGCGCGCTCCAGCGCCTCCCAGGAGGTCTCCAGCAGCAGTCGCTGCTGCGGGTCCATGGCGAGGGCCTCGCGCGGCGAGATGTCGAAGAACCCGGCGTCGAAGTCGGCGACGCCGTCGATGAAGCCGCCCTCCAGGGTGGCACTGCGTCCGCGGCCGTCCCGGTCGCCGGCCAGCAGGGTGCGCAGGTCCCAGCCGCGGTCCTCGGGGAAGCCGGCGATGGCGTCGCCGCCCTCCTCGACCAGGCGCCACAGGTCGTCCGGGGAGGTCACCCCGCCGGGCAGCCGGCAGGCCATGCCGACGATCGCGATCGGGTCGCCGGCGGCCGCCGGTCCGCCGGCGGCGGTCGCGGCCGGGACGGCGGGCGTGTCCAGCAGTTCGGCCAGCAGGTGCTCGGCCAGCGCCTGGGCGGTCGGGTAGTCGTACACCGAGGTGGCGGGCAGCTTCAGTCCGGTGGCCGCCCCGAGCCGGGCGGGCAGTTCGACGGCCGTGAGCGAGTCGAAGCCGAGGTCGCGGAACTTGCGGTCCGGCGCGACGGCGGAGCGGTCGGCGTGGCCGAGCACCGCCGCGACCTGGGTGCGCACCAGGTCGGTGAGCAGCGCGGTGCGCTCGTTCGGGGCCAGCGCGCGCAGGCGTCCGGTGAGCTCGGAGGCGGCGGTCGCGAAGCCCCGGCGGGTCTCGGCGGCGGCCTCCAGCACCGGGCGGGCGGCGGGCAGGTCCCGCAGCAGCGGGTTGCCGCGCAGACCGACCAGGCTCTCCAGGACCTGCGGCTGGGCCAGGTCCAGGAGCACCAGCGCCGGGGCCGGCCGGGTGACGGCCTGGCGCAGCGCGGCCAGCGCGAGGTCGGGGTGCAGGGCGGGGACGGCCGCCCGCTGGGTCCGGCCGTCGGGGTCCGCCGGGGCGCTGTACTCGGCGCCGACCCAGGCGCCCCAGGCGATGGCGGTGGCGGGCAGGCCCTCGGCACGGCGGCGCCGGGCCAGCGCGTCCAGGACGGCGGCCGGGGCCGCGAGGGCGGCCCGGCCGGCGGTGCCGACGGTGCCCGCGACGGAGGAGCAGAGCACGAAGGCGGTCAGGTCGAGCCCGCGGGTCAGCTCGTCCAGGTGGAGGGCGCCCTGCGCCCGCGCCTGCTGGGCGGCGGCGAGGCGTTCGGGCGTCAGGTCGTCCAGCACGCCGTCGTCGACGGTGCCCGCCGCGTGGACGACGGCGGTCAGCGGGGCGTCCTCGGGCAGCCCGGCGAGCAGGGCGGCCAGCTCCGACCGGTCGGCGACGTCGCAGGCCGCGACGGTCACCCGGGCGCCACGGGCGCGCAGCCGGGCGGCGAGGTCGGCCGCGCCGGGGGCGTCCGGGCCCCGGCGGCCGACCAGCAGCAGGTGGTCGGCGCCCGCGTCGGCGAGCCATTGGGCCACGGCGGCGCCGCGCCCGCCGGTGCCGCCGGTGATCAGCACGGTGCCGCGGCTCTCCCCCGGGGTCCAGCCGGCGTCCGGGGAGCCGGCCGGGGCCGGGGTGAGCCGGCGCGCGTGCACGGCGGTGGCCCGGATCGCGAGCTGGTCCTCGCCGTCGGTCGCGGCGAGCACGGCGGCCAGCCGGCGCACCGCGGCCGGGTCCGGTGCCTCGGGCAGGTCGATCAGGCCGCCCCACTGCTGGGGGTGTTCCAGGGCGGCGACCCGGCCGAGGCCCCAGACGGCGGCCTGCTCGGGCGCGGCCGGTGCCTCGGTACGGGCCACCGCGACCGCGCCGCGGGTCAGGCACCACAGCGGGGCGGTGAGGCCGGTGTCGCGCAGGGCCTGCAGCAGGGTGAGGGTGCCGGCGGCCGGCAGGTCTCCGGCGCCGAGCGCCATCAGGGACAGCACCCCGGCGAACGGCCGTCCGGCCGTCGGCAGTTCGCGCAGCAGCGCGGCCAGCTCGGCCCGCCCGGTGGCGCGCACGGACAGGCACAGGGCCTCCGCGCCGACCGCCTCGCAGGCTGCCGCCGCCCAGGCCTCGTCGCCGCCCTCGGCCGGTGTCACGACCAGCCACGGGCCGGCCGGGCGGGCCGTCGAGCCGCCCGGCAGAGCAGGCCAGGACTCGTGGAAGCGCAGCGCGTCCAGCAGGGACTGGTCGCGGTGGTGGCGCCGCCAGACGGACAGCGCGGGGAGGACGGATCCGAGCGCCGCGCCGTCCACGGCCAGGTCGGCCGCGAGCGCGTCCAAATCCTCGCCCTCGACGGCCGCCCAGAACCGGGCGTCCAGCGCGTCCTCCGGCGCGGCGCCCGGCCGTCCGGCCGGAGCGTGCGTCCTGGGCCAGTAGCGCTCGCGCTGGAAGGCGTAGGTGGGCAGGTCGACCCGCCGGGCGCCGGTGCCGTCGAACACCCGGGCCCAGTCGACGGCCCCGCCGACGACGTGCAGCCGGGCGAGCGCGGTCAGCAGGGTGCTCTCCTCGGCGCGGCCGCGACGGCAGGCCGGTTCCACGACGGCGCCCGGGGCGCCCGGGGCCTCGGCGAGGGTCTGGCGGACGGCCGGGGACAGCGCGGCGTCGGGGCCCAGTTCCAGGTAGTCGGTGGCGCCGGCGGCGTGGAGGGTGCGGAGGCCGTCGGCGAAGCGGACGGTCTCGCGGACGTGGCGCACCCAGTGGTCCGCGTCGGTCGCGCCGGTGACCATGACCAGCTCGCCGGTCAGGTTGGAGACCAGCGGGATCGAGGGCTCGCGGTACGTGAGCCCGGTGAGGACGGCACGGAAGTCCTCCAGCATCGGGTCCATCAGCGGGGAGTGGAAGGCGTGCGAGACCCGCAGGCGGGTCGTGCGGCGGTCCGCGAAGTGCGCTTCGATCGCCGCGACGGCGTCCTCCGCGCCCGAAACGACCACCGAGGTGGGACCGTTCACGGCGGCTATCGAGACAGCGTCGTTCAGCAGCGGCCGGACCTCCTCCTCCGTCGCCTCGATCGCCAGCATCGCGCCACCCTCCGGAAGCGCCTGCATCAGCCGACCACGGGCGGCGACCAGCGCGCAGGCGTCCGCCAGCGAGAACACCCCCGCCACATGAGCGGCGGCGATCTCGCCGATCGAGTGACCGGCCACGAACTCCGGTTCCACGCCGAGTGATTCGACCAGCCGGAACAGCGCCACCTCCACCGCGAACAGCCCCGCCTGGGCGAAGTCCGTCCGGTTCAGCAGCTCCGCGTCCTCACCCCACACCACCTCCCGCACCGGCAGCCCGAACTCCGCGCACACCGCATCGAACGCCTCCGCGAACACCGGGAAGCGCTCGTACAACTCCCTTCCCATGCCGAGCCGCTGGGCCCCCTGCCCGGAGAAGAGCAGTGCCGTCCGACGCTCGCCGTCGGCGACGCCCCGGGCCACCTCCACGCCGTCCAGCAGCACCGCCCGGTGCGCGAACCGCGAGCGCCCGGTGGCCAGCGACAGGCCGATGTCCAGCGGAGAGCCGTCAACCGTCGCCGGCCCGGCCAGCTGCGCGTCCAGCGCCGCCTCCGACTTGCCCGCCAGCACCCACGGCACCACGGCCGGCACCGTCACGGGCACCTGATCCGCGGCGGGAGCGTCGGCCGACGGCGCCTCCTCGACGATCACGTGCGCATTGGTGCCGCTGATCCCGAACGCCGAGACGCCCGCCCGGCGTGGCCGGCCGGTCCGTGGCCATTCCTCCGCCCGGGTGAGCAGCCGGATGTCCCCGGCCGTCCAGTCGACGTGTGAGGACGGCGCGTCCACGTGCAGGGTGCGCGGCAGCACCCCGTGCCGCATCGCGAGCACCGCCTTGATCACGCCGGCCGCTCCCGCGGCGGCCTGGGTGTGGCCGATGTTGGACTTCAACGAGCCCAGCAGCAGCGGCTGTTCACGGTCCTGCCCGTAGGTGGCCAGCAGCGCCTGGGCCTCGATCGGGTCGCCCAGGGTGGTGCCCGTGCCGTGGCCCTCGACGAAGTCGATCTCGGCCGGCGAGAGCCGGGCGTTGGCGAGGGCCTGGCAGATGACGCGCTGCTGGGACGGCCCGTTGGGCGCCGTCAGTCCGTTGGAGGCGCCGTCCTGGTTGACGGCCGAGCCCCGCATCACGGCGAGGACGGGGTGCCCGTGGCGGCGCGCGTCCGACAGCCGTTCCAGCACCAGCACGCCGGCGCCCTCGGACCAGCCGGTGCCGTCCGCCCCGTCCGCGAAGGCCTTGCACCGCCCGTCCGGGGCCAGCCCGCCCTGCCGGGTGAAGCCGGGGAATCCCAGTGAGGACGACATCACGGTCACGCCTCCGGCCAGGGCGAGGGTGCACTCGCCGCTACGCAGGGACTGCGCGGCCAGGTGCATCGCCACCAGGGAGGAGGAGCAGGCGGTGTCGACGGTGACCGCCGGGCCCTCCAGCCCGAAGGTGTACGAGATCCGGCCGGAGACCACGCTCGCCGCCAGGCCGGTGCTCGCGTGCCCCTCGATGTCCTCGGCGGAGTTCATGACGAGGGTCAGGTAGTCCTGGCCGCCGGTGCCGACGAACACACCGGTCCGGCTGCCGCGCAGCGCCACCGGGTCGATGCCGGCCCGCTCGACGGCCTCCCAGGAGGTCTCCAGCAGCAGCCGCTGCTGCGGGTCCATGGCGAGGGCCTCGCGCGGCGAGATGCCGAAGAACGCGGCGTCGAAGTCGGCCACCCCGTGCAGGAAGCCGCCCTTGGCGGTGGCGCTGCGCCCCCGGTCGCCGGGGCCGCCGCCGAGCAGGGTGTCGAGGTCCCAGCCCCGGTCGGTGGGGAAGTCGGATATGCCTTCGCGCCCTTCGGCGACCAGCTCCCACAGCTCCTCGGGTGTGCCGATCCCGCCGGGCAGTCGGCAGGCCATGCCGACGATCGCGATCGGGTCGTCGGTGGCGGCGGCGGGGTCGAGCGGCGGGAGTTCGGGTTCGTCCCGGCCGCCGAGCACCTCGGCGAGCAGGAGCTCCGCGATGGCCGTGGGGGTGGGGTGGTCGAAGACGAGGGTGGCGGGCAGCCGCAGGCCGGTGACGGCGGTGAGGCGGTTGCGCAGTTCCAGGGCGGTGAGGGAGTCGACGCCGAGGTCGTGGAAGTCACGGTCGGCCGCGACGGACTGCGGTCCGGGGTGGCCGAGGACGGCCGCGGCCTCGGTCCGGACCAGGTCGAGGAGGTGGCGCAGCCGGTCGGTGCCGCGCAGCCCGTACAGGTGGTCGGCGAGTGCCGTCATGGCGGCGGCGCCCGTGCCGGTGGCGGAGGCGGTGCGGCGCCCGGCGGGCAGCAGGGCGCGGAACATGGTCGGCACCTCGCCGCGCGGGCGGGCTCCGGCGGCCATCCGGCCGGTCGCCACGAGGTACGGCTCGTCCAGGGTCATGGCGGCGTCGAGCAGGGCGAGGCCCTGCTCCTCGGTCAGCGGCGGCACCCCGGCGGAACGGATCCGCTGCAGATCCGCATCGGAGAGGGTCCCGGTCATCCCCGCCGTGGGCACCCACGCCCCCCAGCCCAGCGACTGCGCCGCCAGCCCCTGCTGACGGCGCCAGGCGGCCAGGGCGTCCAGGAACACGTTCGCCGCCGCGTAGTTGCCCTGGCCGGCGCTGCCCAGCACGCCCGACACGGACGAGAACAACACGAAAGCCTTCAGGTCCTGCCCCGCCGTCAACTCGTGCAGGTTCCACGCCGCGTCCACCTTCGGCCGCAGGACGGTGGTGAGCCGTTCGGGCGTCAGCCCGGTGACCACCCCGTCGTCCAGCACACCGGCCGCGTGCACCACGCCGGTGATCGTCCGGCCCTCCAGTGCCCCGGCCAGCGCCACCCGGTCGGCCGCGTCGCAGGCCAGCACCTCGACCTCGGCGCCGAGCTCCCGCAGTTCCTCCACCCAGTCGCCGCCGCGACCGCCCCGCCGACTCAACAGCAGCAGATCACGCACCCCGTGCTCCACCACCAGATGCCGAGCCACCAGACGACCCAGACCACCCGTACCACCGGTGATCACCACCGTCCCCCCGCCCCAACCGGACGAGGACCCGGCCACCGCCACGGCACGCGCCAGCCGACCGACCCGGACGACGCCGTCACGTACCAGCACCTGGGACTCGCCCACGGCCAGCACCGCGTCCAACGGCACCTCACCGTCGGTGTCCACCAGAACGAAGCGCCCCGGGTTCTCCGACTCCGCCGCCCGCACCAGACCCCACACAGCCGCACCGGCCAGATCCGAGACCTCATCCCCCGGCACCGCACCCCTGGTCACGAAGACCAGCCGCGAACCCCCGAACCGCTCCTCCGCCAACCACTCCCGCACCAGCCCGAGCGCCCACGCCGTGACCTCGTGCACCACCTCCGGAACCCGCCCGCCCGGCACGGCCACCAGCACCGCCTCCGGCACCTCCCCGTCGAGCTCCGCCGGCGACTCCACCCACACCGAACGGACGGCCGCCCCCGTACGGGACGGCGCCGGCACCCACTCCAGCCGCAGCAGGGACCCGCCCGCACCGGCACCCTGCACCACCGCCGGGGGCTCACCCAGCGTCAGTGACTCCACCGACAGCACCGGCTCCCCGGCGGCATCCGCCACGGCGAGCGACAACGTCTCCGCGCCCGTCCGCACCAGCCGGGCCCGCACCACCGACGCCCCCGAGGCATGCAACGACACCCCCGACCAGCCCACCGGCACCAACCCACGGCCGTCCGCCCGCACCACCGCCGCCAGCAGCGCCGGGTGCAGACCGAAGCCCGCCGCCTCGGTCGGAAGCACCGCCTCGACGAAGGTCTCCTCGCCCCGCCGCCAGAGCGAACGCAGCCCCTCGAAGGCCTCGCCCAGTTCCGCCTCCTCGCGCACCGCCGCCGGATCGGCCACCACCGCCCCCTTGGGCGGCCAGACCGAGGCGTCGAAGCCGGCGGGCCGCTCGCCGCGGACGAGCGCGCCCGCGGCGTGCTCCGTCCACGGCGCGTCGGGCTCGGCGTCCGTGCGGGAGAAGACCCGCACCGGGCGCGCGCCGGAGCCGTCCGGCGCGCCCACCTGGATCTGGACCACGACCGAGCCGTCCTCCGGCAGCACCAGCGGCTCGGTGACGGTCAACCGCTCGACCCGGTCGCAGCCCACCTGGTCACCCGCTCGCACGGCCAGCTCCAGGTACCCGGTCGGCGGGAACACCGCCACTCCGCCCACCCGGTGGTCGCCCAGCCAGGGCTGTGCCGCCAGCGACAGCCGGCCCGTCAGCAGGGTGCCCTCGGCGTTCGCCAGGGCGACGGTGGCGCCCAGCAGGGGATGTTCGGCGGAGGCCAGTCCGGCTCCGGTCAGGTCACCGAGACGCCGGGCCGGGCGCGGCCAGTAGCGCTCGTGCTGGAAGGGGTAGGTGGCCAGGTCGACGGGCCGGGCGCCGGTGCCGTCGAACAGCCGCGCCCAGTCCACCGGCACACCGGCGACGTGCAGCCGGGCGAGGGCGGTGACCATGGCGGTCTCCTCCGGCCGGTCCCGGCGCAGCAGCGGGACGGCCGGGGAGGTCGTGCCGCCCTCGTGCTCGTCGAGGTTCCGCTCGGCCAGCGCGGCGAGCACGCCGTCCGGGCCCAGTTCCAGGAAGGCGGTGGCCCCGGCCGCGTGCAGGGCGCCCAGGCCGTCGGCGAAGCGGACGGTCTCGCGGACGTGGCGCACCCAGTAGTCCGCGTCGGTCGTGCCGGTGACCAGCTCGCCGGTCAGGTTGGACACGAGGGGGATCGACGGCGCGTGGTAGGTCAGACCGTTGAGGGCGGTACGGAAGTCCTCCAGCATCGGGTCCATCAGCGGGGAGTGGAAGGCGTGCGAGACCCGCAGGCGGCTGGTCTTCCGGTCAGCGAAGTGCGCTTCGATCGCTGCGACGGCAGCCTCCGCGCCCGAAACAACCACGGAGGACGGACCGTTCACGGCGGCCATTGAGACAGCGTCGTTCAGCAGCGGCCGGACCTCCTCCTCGGTGGCTTGCACCGCCAGCATTGCGCCACCGGAGGGCAGCGCCTGCATCAACCGGCCACGGGCGGCCACCAAGGTGCAGGCGTCCGCCAGTGAGAACACCCCTGCCACATGCGCGGCGGCCACCTCACCGATCGAGTGACCGGCCACGAACTCCGGCCGCACGCCGAGTGATTCGACCAGCCGGAACAGCGCCACCTCCACCGCGAACAACCCCGCCTGAGCGAAGTCCGTCCGGTTCAGCAGCTCCGCATCCTCACCCCACACCACCTCCCGCACCGGCAGGTCCAGCTCCGCACACACCGCATCGAACGCCTCCGCGAACACCGCGAACCGGGCATACAACTCCCGCCCCATCCCCAACCGCTGCGACCCCTGCCCCGAGAACAGAAACGCCGTCGAGCGCTCGCTCGCAGCACCCCGCGCGACCTCCACGCCGTCCACCAGCACCGCCCGGTGCCCGAACCGCGACCGGCCCGCCAACGACAGCCCCACGTCCACGGGCGAGCCGGCCGACCCGGCGAGCGCGGTCAGCCGGGCGTCCAAAGCAGGCTCGGACTTCGCCGACACCGCCCACGGCACCACCACCGGCCCGGCGACCACGGCCGCAGGCTCCTCCACGGCCTCCTCCGGCGCCTGCTCCACGATCACGTGGGCGTTGGTCCCGCTGATCCCGAACGCCGAGACACCCGCCCGGCGCGGGCGGCCGGTCTCCGGCCAGTCCCGGGCCTCGGCCAGCAGCTCCACCGCCCCCGCGGACCAGTCCACCTCACCGGAGGGCGCGTCCACGTGCAGGGTCCGCGGCAGCACCCCGTGCCGCATCGCCATCACCGTCTTGATCACACCCGCGACCCCGGCCGCCGCCTGGGTGTGGCCGATGTTGGACTTCAACGAGCCCAGCAGCAGCGGTCGTTCACGCTCCTGCCCGTACGTGGCCAGCAGCGCCTGGGCCTCGATCGGGTCGCCGAGCGGAGTCCCCGTCCCGTGCCCCTCGACCGCGTCCACCTCGGCGGCCGAGAGTCCGGCGGCCGTCAGGGCGGCGCGGATGACGCGCTGCTGGGACGGCCCGTTGGGCGCGGTCAGCCCGTTGGAGGCACCGTCCTGGTTGACGGCGCTGCCGCGCAGCACCGCGAGCACCGGATGCCCGTGGCGCCGCGCGTCGGACAGCCGTTCCAGCACCAGCACGCCGGCGCCCTCGGCCCAGCCCGTTCCGTCGGCGGTGTCCGCGAAGGCCTTGCACCGCCCGTCCGGGGCCAGCCCGCCCTGCCGGCTGAAGCCCGCGAAGCTCATCGGAGTGGAGAGCACCGTCACGCCGCCCGCGAGGGCGAGGGTGCACTCGCCGGCCCGCAGCGCCTGCGAGGCCAGGTGCATCGCCACCAGGGAGGAGGAGCAGGCGGTGTCGACCGTCACCGCCGGGCCCTCCAGCCCGAAGGTGTACGACAGGCGGCCGGACAGCACGCTCGCCGTCAGGCCGGTGGTCGCGTGGCCCTCCATGTCCTCCTCGGCGTTCATGACCACACCGACGTAGTCGACGCCCGCCGTGCCGACGAAGACGCCGGTCCGGGTGCCGCGCAGGCCCGCCGGGTCGATGCCCGTCCGCTCGAACGCCTCCCAGGAGGTCTCCAGCAGCAGCCGCTGCTGCGGGTCCATCGCGAGGGCCTCGCGCGGGGAGATCCCGAAGAAGTCCGCGTCGAAGTCGGCCGCCGCGATGAATCCGCCCTCGATCGCGGCGCTGCTCCCGGCGCCCTCGCCGAACAGCGCCGCCAGGTCCCAGCCGCGGTCGGACGGGAAGGCGGTGATGCCGTCCCGGCCGTCCGCGACCAGCCGCCAGAGCTCCTCGGGGGTGGTCACCCCGCCCGGCAGACGGCAGGCCATGCCGACGACGGCGATCGGCTCGTGCCGGCCGGACTCGACTTCCAGCAGCCGTTGGCGGGTCTGGTGCAGGTCGGCCGTGACCCACTTGAGGTAGTCAACGAGCTTGCTGTCGTTCGACATGGGAGGTGGTGCCTTCCTGTGTAGAGGCAGGTGCGGTCAGCGGTCGCTGAGACGGCCGAGCTCGTTGTCGATGAAGGCGAGGACCTCGTCCGCACTCGCCGCTTCGAGTCGCTCCGCGACGCCGTCCTCGGCATTCTGGGCGTCGAGGATTCGCAATTTCTCCAGCATTCGGCGCAGCCGGAGGGAGACCGCGTCCCGGGTCGCCCGGTCGGTGTCGCCGTCCGCCAGGGCCTCGTCGAGCCGGTCGAGTTGTCCGAGCAGCGCGGCACCGTCCGCGGTGTCCCGCCGGTCCAGGAGCACACCGAGGAGGTGGGCGGCCAGAACGGCCGGGGTGGGGTGGTCGAAGACCAGGGTGGCGGGCAGCCGCAGGCCGGTGACGGCGGTGAGGCGGTTGCGCAGTTCCAGGGCGGTGAGGGAGTCGACGCCGAGGTCGTGGAAGTCCCGGTCGGCCTCGACGGACTGCGCCGAGCCATGGCCGAGGACGGCCGCGGCCTCGGTCCGGACCAGGCCGGTGAGGTGGCGCAGCCGGTCGCCCTCGCGCAGTCCGGCCAGCCGGGCCGCCAGCGCGGTGACCGTCCCGGTGCTGCCGCCTCCGGACTCGGCCGCCCGGCGGGCGCCGCGGACCAGGCCGCGCAGCAGTGCGGGCACGGCGCCGGGCATCCTCGACGGGCCGGCGGCGCGGCCGATGGGGACGAGGTAGGGCTCGTCGAGGGTCATGGCGGTGTCGAGCAGGGCGAGGCCCTGTTCCTCGGTCAGCGGCGGCACCCCGGCGGAACGGATCCGCTGCAGATCCGCCTCGGAGAGGGTCCCGGTCATCCCCGCCGTGGGCACCCACGCACCCCAGCCCAACGACTGCGCCACCAGCCCCTGCTGACGACGCCACGCCGCCAACGCGTCCAGGAACACGTTCGCCGCCGCGTAATTGCCCTGCCCCGCACTGCCCATCACCCCCGAAACCGAGGAGAACAACACGAAAGCCTTCAGGTCCTGCCTCGCCGTCAGCTCGTGCAGGTTCCACGCCGCGTCCACCTTCGGCCGCAGGACAGCCCTCAGCCGCTCAGGAGTCAGCCCACTGACCACACCGTCGTCCAGCACACCGGCCGCGTGCACCACACCGGAGACCGTCCGGCCCTCCAGTGCCCCGGCCAGTGCCACCCGGTCGGCCGCGTCGCAGGCCAGCACCTCGACCTCGGCGCCCAACCCCCACAGTTCCTCCACCCACTCACCGCGACCGCCCCGCCGGCTCAACAGCAGCAGATCACGCACCCCGTGCTCCACCACCAGATGCCGGGCCACCAGACGACCCAGACCACCCGTACCACCCGTGATCACCACCGTCCCACCGCCCCAACCGGACGAGGACCCGGCCACCGCCATGGCACGCGCCAGCCGACCGACCCGCACCGCACCCCGGCGGGCCACGAACTGGAAGTCACCGTCGGCCGGTTGAGCGGCGAGGACGGGCAGCGCGGCCGTGGTGTCCGCGGCGGAGCCGACGTCGAGCAGGGCGAAGCGGCCCGGGTTCTCCGCCTCCGCTGCCCGCACCAGACCCCACACAGCCGCACCGGCCAGGTCCGAGACCTCATCCCCCGGCACCGCACCCCTGGTCACGAAGACCAGCCGCGAACCCCCGAAACGCTCCTCCGCCAACCACTCCCGCACCAGCCCGAGCGCCCACGCCGTGACCTCGTGCACCACCTCCGGAACCCGCCCGCCCACGACCGGCACGGACACCAGCACCGCATCCGGCGCCTCGGCCAACGAGGCCAACGAGGCCATGGGCCCGTCCAGGGTCGCCGAGCGCACCGGCCCGTCGGCCGTCGAGGGCGCGTCCACCCAGTCCAGCCGCAGCAGCGCCCCGGCCGGCACGGCGTTCGCGCGGACGGCGGCCGGCTCGGCCAGGGTCAGCGACCCCGCCGACAGCACGGGTCCGCCGGCCGCGTCCATGACCTCGACCGACACGCAATCCTCACCCGTCCGGGCGACGCGCAGCCGCACCACGGCCGCGCCGGTCGCATGCAGCGCCACCTCCCGCCAGTCCACGGGCACCAGCCGCGCACCGTCCTCGGGGCCGAGCAGACCGGCCGCCTGGACGGCGGCCTCCAGCAGCGCCGGGTGCAGCCCGTAGGGCGTCGCGTCCTCGGCCCGGCCGGGCAGAACAGCCTCGGCGAACACCTCCTCGCCCCGCTGCCACACCGCGCGGAGCGTACGGAAGGCCGGGCCGTGGTCCAGCGGGTCGTGGCAGCTCTCCGCTTCGACGGCCGATGCGTCCGCCGGGGGCCACACCGAGGTGTCGAACCCGCCGTCGCGGCCGCCGACCGCCAGGGTGCCGGTGGCGTGGCAGGTCCACGGCTCCTCCAGGGCGTCGGCCGGGCGGGCGTAGCAGCCCAGCGGGCGCGTGCCGGAATCGTCGGGCGCGCCGACCACCAGTTGGACGGCGATGGCACCGTCCTCCGGCAGCACCAGCGGCTCGGCGACGGTCAACCGCTCGACGCGGTCGCAGCCGGCCTGGTCCCCGGCCCGCAGGGCCAGCTCCAGCAGCCCGCCGGCCGGGAACACCGCCACTCCGCCCACCCGGTGGTCGCCCAGCCAGGGCTGCGCCGCCAGCGACAGCCGTCCCGTCAGCAGGACGCCCGCCGAATCGGCCGGGGAGACGACCGCTCCCAGCAGCGGGTGCTCGGCGGACGCCAGACCGGCGCCGGTCACGTCACCGGTGCGGGCGGCCTGCGCGGGCCAGTAGCGCTCGCGCTGGAAGGCGTAGGTCGGCAGGTCGACCCGCCGGGCGCCGGTGCCGTCGAACACCCGGGCCCATTCCACCGGCACGCCGACGACGTGCAGCCGGGCGAGGCCGGTCAGCAGGGCGGCCTCCTCCGGGCGGTCCGCACGCAGCGCCGCGGCGGCGACCCGGCCGGTGCCCTCGGCCGGGTACTCGTCCTCACCCTCGGGCTCACCCTGGCCGAGGGTCCGTTCGGTGAGGGCGGTGAGCACGCCACCGGGGCCCAGCTCCAGGTAGTCGGTGGCGCCGGCGGCGTCCAGGGTGCGGAGGCCGTCGGCGAAGCGGACGGTCTCGCGGACGTGGCGTACCCAGTAGTCCGCGTCGGTCGTGCCGGCGAGCAGCTCGCCGGTCAGGTTGGAGACCAGGGGGATCGAGGGCGCGTGGCAGGTCAGACCGTTGAGGACCGTACGGAACTCGTCCAGCATCGGGTCCATCAGCGGCGAGTGGAAGGCGTGCGAGACCCGCAGGCGGGTCGTGCGGCGGTCCGCGAAGTGCGTCTCGACCGCCGCGACCGCTTCCTCCGCGCCCGAAACGACCACCGAGGACGGGCCGTTCACGGCGGCTATCGACACCGACTCACCCAGCAGCGGCCGGACCTCCTCCTCGGTGGCCTGCACGGCGAGCATCGCGCCGCCCTCCGGAAGCGCCTGCATCAACCGACCACGGGCGGCAACCAAGGTGCAGGCGTCCGCCAGCGAGAACACCCCCGCCACGTGCGCGGCGGCCACCTCACCGATCGAATGCCCCGCCACGAACTCCGGCTCCACGCCGAGTGATTCGACCAGCCGGAACAGCGCCACCTCCACCGCGAACAACCCCGCCTGGGCGAACTCGGTCCGGTTCAGCAGCTCCGCGTCCTCACCCCACACCACCTCCCGCAGCGGCAGGTCCAGCTCCGCACAGACCGCGTCGAAAGCCTGCGCGAACGCCGGGAACCGGGCATACAACTCCCGCCCCATCCCCAACCGCTGCGACCCCTGACCGGAGAACAGCAGCGCGAGCCGCCGCTCACCGGCCACACCCCGCGCGACCTCCACGCCGTCCAGCAGCACCGCCCGGTGCCCGAACCGCGACCGGCCCGCCAACGACAGCCCCACGTCCACGGGCGAGCCGGCCGACCCGGCGAGGCCGGCCAACTGTGCGTCCAGCGCCGCCCCCGAGACGCCCGAAACCACCCACGGCACCGTGCCCGGCTCGACCGGCGGCCGCGCTTCCGCGTCCTCCTCCTGCGGCGCCACCCGCGGCGCCTCCTCGACGATCACGTGCGCGTTCGTCCCGCTGATCCCGAACGAGGAGACCCCGACTCGCCGGGGCCGCTCCCCGCCGGGCCATTCGCGGGCCTCCGTCAGCAGTTCCACCGCCCCGGACGACCAGTCGACGTGTGAGGAGGGCGTGTCCACGTGCAGGGTCTTCGGCAGTACCCCGTGCCGCATCGCCTCGACGGTCTTGATGACCCCCGCCACACCGGCGGCCGCCTGGGTGTGACCGAGGTTGGACTTCACCGAGCCCAGCAGCAGCGGGAGTTCACGGTCCTGCCCGTACGTCGCCAGCAGCGCCTGCGCCTCGATCGGGTCACCCAGCCGGGTCCCGGTGCCGTGCGCCTCCACGGCGTCCACCTCGGCGGCGGACAGCCCGGCGTTGGCCAGCGCCTGGCGGATCACCCGCTGCTGGGACGGCCCGTTCGGCGCGGTCAGCCCGTTCGACGCGCCGTCCTGGTTGACGGCGCTGCCGCGCAGGACCGCCAGCACCGGGTGCCCGTGGCGCCGCGCGTCCGAGAGCCGCTCCAGCACCAGCACGCCCACGCCCTCCGACCAGCCCGTGCCGTCCGCCCCGTCCGCGAAGGCCTTGCACCGCCCGTCCGGGGCCAGGCCGCCCTGACGGGTGAAGCCGAGGAAGCTCATCGGCGTGGACAGCACGGTCACCCCGCCGGCCAGGGCGAGCGAGCATTCGCCGCTGTGCAGGGACTGCGCGGCCAGGTGCATCGCCACCAGCGAGGAGGAGCAGGCGGTGTCGATGGTGAGGGCGGGCCCCTCCAGACCGAGGCAGTACGACACCCGGCCCGAGATCACACTGTTGGCCAGCCCGGTGCTCGCGTGCCCCTCCACCTCCTCTCGCGAGTTCATCACCAGCGAGGCGTAGTCCTGTCCGGTGGTGCCGACGAAGACACCGGTTCGGCTGCCGCGCAGCGCCACCGGGTCGATGCCGACCCGCTCGAACGCCTCCCAGGACGTCTCCAGCAGCAGTCGCTGCTGCGGGTCCATCGCGAGGGCCTCGCGCGGGGAGATCCCGAAGAAGCCCGCGTCGAAGTCGCCCAGACCGGTGAGGAAGCCGCCCCGACGGGTGGCGCTGACGCCGTGACCGGTGCCGAACAGCGCGTCCAGGTCCCAGCCGCGGTCGGACGGGAAGCCGGAGATGCCGTCGCGGCCCTCGCTCAGCAGCCGCCAGAGGTCCTCGGGTGAGGCGACGCCGCCGGGGAACCGGCAGGCCATGCCGACGATCGCGACCGGTTCTCCGGCCGCGGGGGCCGTGGTGGCGGCCGGGACCGCCGGGGCGGCGACCCCGTCGAGGAGTTCGGCGAGGAGGTGTGCGGCGAGGGCGTGCGGGGTCGGGTGGTCGAAGACCAGGGTCGCCGGGAGCCGGATCCCGGTGACGGCGGTGAGGCGGTTGCGCAGCTCGATCGCGGTGAGGGAGTCGAACCCGAGGTCGCGGAACTCCCGCCCCGGGTCGACGGCCCGGGCGGAGGCGTGGCCGAGGACGGCGGCGGCCTCGGTACGGACCAGGTCCACGAGGTGGCGCGGCCGGTCGGCCTCGCGCAGGGTGTGCAGACGGGCGGCGAGGGCGGCGCCCGTCCCCGTGCTGCCTGCGGCGGTCCGTCGCCCGGCGGGGAACAGGGCGCGGAACATGCTCGGCAGCTCGCCGGACGGGCGCGTTCCGGCGGCCATCCGGCCGGTCGCCACGAGGTAGGGCTCGTCCAGGGTCATGGCGGTGTCGAGCAGGGCCAGGCCCTGCTCCTCGGTCAGCGGCGGCACCCCGGCGGAGCGGATCCGGTGCAGGTCCGTCTCGGAGAGGGTCCCGGTCATGCCGTCGGTCGGCGCCCAGGCGCCCCAGCCCAGGGACTGAGCGGGCAGGCCCTGCTGACGGCGCCAGGCGGCCAGGGCGTCCAGGAAGACGTTCGCCGCCGCGTAGCTGCCCTGGCCGGCGCTGCCCAGCACGCCCGATACGGACGAGAACAGCACGAAGGCCTTGAGGTCCTGGTCGGCCGTCAGCTCGTGCAGGTTCCAGGCCGCGTCCACCTTGGGCCGCAGGACGGTGGTGAGCCGTTCGGGCGTCAGTCCGGTGACCACGCCGTCGTCCAGCACACCGGCCGCGTGCACCACGCCGGTGACCGTCCGGCCCTCCAATGCCCCGGCCAGCGCCACCGGGTCGGCCGCGTCGCAGGCCAGCACCTCGACCTCGGCGCCGAGCTCCCGCAGTTCCTCCACCCACTCACCGCGACCGCCCCGGCGGCTCAGCAACAGCAGCTTCCGAACACCGTGTTCGGCCACCAGGTGTCGCGCCACCCGCCGCCCCAGGCCGCCGGTGCCGCCCGTGACGACCACCGTGCCCGGGCCCCAGCCGCCGGGCGCCCCGCCACTCGGGGTCCGGGTCAGCCGGCCGACCCGGACGACGCCGTCACGTACCAGCACCTGGGACTCGCCCACGGCCAGCACGGCGTCCAACGGCACGTCACCGTCGGTGTCCACCAGCACGAAGCGCCCCGGGTTCTCCGACTCCGCCGCCCGCACCAGACCCCACACAGCCGCACCGGCCAGGTCCGAGACCTCATCCCCCGGCACCGCACCCCTGGTCACGAAGACCAGCCGCGAACCCCCGAACCGCTCCTCCGCCAACCACTCCCGCACCAGCCCGAGCGCCCACGCCGTGACCTCGTGCACCACCTCCGGAACCCGGCCGCCCGGTACGGACACCAGCACCGCATCCGGCACCTCCCCGTCGAGCTCCGCCGGCGACTCCACCCACACCGAACGGACGGCCGCCCCCGTACGGGACGGTGCCGGCACCCACTCCAGCCGCAGCAGCGACCCGCCCGGACCGGCCGGAGCGACGGGCGGATCGCCCAGCTCCACCGATTCAGCGGAGATCACCGGTTCCCCGGCGGCGTCCGCCACGGCGAGGGACAGCGTCTTCGCGCCCGTCCGCACCAGCCGGGCCCGCACCACCGACGCCCCCGAGGCATGCAACGACACCCCCGACCAGCCCACCGGCACCAACCCACGGCCGTCCGCCCGCACCACCGACGCCAGCAACGCCGGGTGCAGACCGAAGCCCGCGGCACCGTCGGGCGACTCGGCCTCGACGAAGGTCTCCTCGCCCCGCCGCCAGACGCCCTCGCCCTGCGGTGCCGCGCCGGCCGGCGGCCAGACCGTGGCGTCGAAGTCGGCGGTGCGCGCTCCGGTGGTCAGCAGCCCGGTGGCGTGTTCGGTCCACGGCTCGTCCAGGGGGCCATCGGGGCGCGAGAAGAACGTCACCGCCCGGGCGCCGGTCCCGTCCGGCGCGCCCGCGCGGATCTGGACCATCGTGCCGTCGCCGGTGCCCAGGGGCAGCGGGCTGGTGACGGTGAGCCGCTCGACCCGGTCGCAGCCGACGTGGTCGCCGACCCGGAGTGCCAGCTCCAGGAACCCGGCGGCCGGGAAGACGTCCGCGTCACCGTCCCAGGCCACCGTGCCGGGCGAGAGCCGCCCGGTGAACACCACACTGTCCGTGCCGGCCAGCGGCACCGCCGCGCCGAGCAGCGGGTGGTCCGCCGCCAGCAGTCCGGCGGCGACGACGTCCCCGGTGAGGCTGCCCGGGGCGGGCCAGTAGCGCTCGTGCTGGAAGGGGTAGGTGGGCAGGTCGACGGGCCGGGCGCCGGTGCCGTCGAACAGCCGCGCCCAGTCCACCGGCACACCGGCGACGTGCAGCCGGGCGAGGGCGGTGACCATGGCGGTCTCCTCCGGCCGGTCCCGGCGCAGCAGCGGGACGGCCGGAGCGGCGGCCTCCTGGGCGAGGGCCGACAGGACGCCGTCCGGGCCGAGCTCGACGAAGGCGGTGGCCCCGGCAGCATGCAGGGTGCGGAGGCCGTCGGCGAAGCGGACGGCCTCGCGGACGTGCCGCACCCAGTAGTCCGCGTCGGTCGTGCCGGTGACCAGCTCGCCGGTGAGATTGGAGACGAGGGGGATCGACGGCTCGCTGTACGTGAGCCCGTTGAGGACGGTACGGAAGTCGTCCAGCATCGGGTCCATCAGCGGCGAATGGAAGGCGTGCGAGACCCGCAGGCGGCTGGTCTTCCGGTCGGCGAAGTGCGCTTCGATCGCCGCGACCGCTTCCTCCGTGCCGGAAACGACCACCGAGGTGGGCCCGTTCACGGCGGCTATCGACACCGACTCGCCGAGCAGCGGCCGGACCTCCTCCTCCGTCGCCTCGATCGCCAGCATCGCGCCACCGTCCGGAAGCGCCTGCATCAGCCGACCACGCGCCGCCACCAGCGCACACGCGTCCGCCAGCGAGAACACCCCCGCCAGATGCGCGGCGGCCACCTCACCGATCGAGTGCCCCGCCACGAACTCCGGCTCCACGCCGAGTGATTCGACCAACCGGAACAGCGCCACCTCCACCGCGAACAAGCCCGCCTGCGCGAAGTCCGTCCGGTTCAGCCGATCCTGGTCCGTCCCCCACACCACCTCGCGCAGCGGCAGGTCCAGCTCCGCACAGACCGCGTCGAAGGCCTCCGCGAACACCGGGAACCGGGCATACAACTCCCGCCCCATCCCCAACCGCTGCGACCCCTGCCCCGAGAACAGAAACGCCGTCGAACGCTCGCTCGCGACACCCCGCGCGACCTCCACGCCGTCCACCAGCAGCGCCCGGTGCCCGAACCGCGACCGGCCCGCCAACGACAGCCCCACGTCCACGGGCGAGCCGGCCGACCCGGCGAGCGCGGTCAGCCGGGCGAGCTGGGCGCCCAAGGCAGCCTCGGACTTCGCCGACACCACCCACGGCACCGCGCCCGGCTCGACCGACGGCCGCGCCTCCGCATCCTGCTCCTGCGGCGCCTCCGGCGGTGCCTCCTCGACGATCACGTGCGCGTTCGTCCCGCTGATCCCGAACGAGGAGACCCCCGCCCGCCGGGGCCGCTCCCCGCCCGGCCACTCCTGCGCCTCCGTCAGCAGCCGTACGTCGCCCGCCGACCAGTCCACCCGCGCGGACGGCCGCTCCGCGTGCAGGGTCTTCGGCAGCACCCCGTGCCGCATCGCCATCACCGTCTTGATCACACCCGCGACCCCGGCCGCCGCCTGGGCGTGGCCCAGGTTCGACTTGACCGAGCCGAGCCAGAGCGGCCGGCCGGCCTCCCGTCCTCGCCCGTAGGTGGCCAGCAGCGCCTGGGCCTCGATCGGGTCGCCGAGCGGAGTCCCCGTCCCGTGCCCCTCGACCGCGTCCACCTCGGCGGCGGACAGCCCGGCGTTGGCCAGCGCCTGGCGGATCACCCGCTGCTGAGACGGCCCGTTGGGGGCGGTGAACCCGTTGGAGGCACCGTCCTGGTTGACCGCCGAGCCCCGGACCACGGCCAGCACCCGGTGCCCGTGGCGCCGGGCGTCCGAGAGCCGCTCCAGCACCAGCACGCCCACGCCCTCCGACCAGCCGGTGCCGTCCGCCCCGTCCGCGAAGGCCTTGCACCGCCCGTCCGGGGCCAGCCCGCCCTGCCGGCTGAACTCCAGCAGTGCTCCGGGCGTCGACATCACGTTGACGCCGCCCGCCATGGCCAGTGTGCACTCGCCCGCCCGCAGCGCCTGGACCGCCCAGTGCAGGGCGACCAGCGAGGAGGAGCAGGCGGTGTCCACGGTCACCGACGGGCCCTCCAGCCCGAGGGTGTAGGAGAGCCGGCCGGACAGCGCGGAGGCGGCGATGCCGGTGCCGATGTCGCCGGTGGCGTCGGCCGGCGAGCGCACCAGCAGGTAGGCGTAGTCCTGGCCGTTGGTGCCCAGGAACACCCCGGTGCGGCTGCCGCGCAGGGCCGTCGGGTCGAGGCCGGCCCGTTCGAAGGCCTCCCAGGAGGTCTCCAGCAGCAGCCGCTGCTGGGGGTCGGTGGTGACGGCCTCGCGCGGCGAGATCCCGAAGAAGTCCGCGTCGAAGCCGGACACCGCGTCGAGGAAGCCACCGCGCCGGGAGACCCGGGTGCCGCGCTCGTCGACGCCGGCGTCGCGCAGTGCGCCGAGGTCCCAGCCGCGGTCCGCCGGGTAGTCCCCGGTCGCGTCGGCGCCGCTCGCCACCAGGTCCCAGAGGTCCTCGGGCGAACCGATGCCGCCGGGGTAGCGGCAGCCCATGCCGATCACGGCGACGGGTTCGGTGGCCGCGGCCAGCAGCCGGCGGTTCTGCTGCCGCAGCCGTTCGGATTCCTTCAGCGAGGACCGGAGAGCGGCGACTACCTTGTCGTGGGGCGTGGTCATGGGAGCTCCGTCAGTCCTGGGCGTGGTCGGGGTCGTTGCGCAGGGCGGCCTGCACCAGGTCGTCCAGGTCCATCGCGTCGATGGCGTCGTCGTCCTCGGCGTCCTCGGCGGCCCCGACGTCCGCGGCGCCGTCGGCGAGCTTCAGCAGCTCGTCCAGCACGCCGCTGCGCCGGAGCCGGTCCAGCGGGACGGACTCGACGAGGGCCCGCAGGCGGTCCCGCTCGGGTTCGGCGTCCGTGCCGGCCCGTCCGGGTCCGGTGAGCAGCAGGCCGAGCAGGTGCTCGGCGAGCTCGCTGGGGCTCGGGTGGTCGAAGACCAGCGTCGGGGAGAGGTCGAGGCCGGTGGCGGCGCCGAGCCGGTTGCGCAGTTCGACGGCGCCGAGGGAGTCGAAGCCGAGGTCCCGGAAGGCCTTGTCCGGGCCGACCGCCTCGATGCCGGGCAGTCCGAGCACCTCGGCGGCCCGGCCGCGGACCAGTCCGAGCACGGTGGCGGCGCGGCGTGCCGGGGGCAGTCCGGCGAGTTCGGCGCGCAGTTCGCGGCCGTTCCCGGTGTCGCGGCCGTTCCCGGTGTCGCCGCCGGGGCCCTGGGGCTCGGCGTAGCCGGGCAGCTGGGCGAGCAGACGGCTGGGCCGGACGGCGGTGAAGGCGCGCACGAAGCGCTCCGGGTCGACGTCGGCCACCAGGGTGGTCGGGGCGTCGTCGAGGACGGCCCGGCGCAGCGCGCTGACCGCGGCGGCCGGGTCGAGCGGCCGGATGCCGGTGCGGCGGGCGGCCTCGGCGGCCCGGGTGCCGGCGGCCATGCCGCTGCCGCCCCAGGCGCCCCAGGCGATCGAGGTGGCCGCCTGCCCGTGGGCGCGGCGGCGCTCGGCGAGGGCGTCGAGGAGGGCGTTGGCGGCCGCGTAGTTGCCCTGGCCCGGGTTGCCGACGGCGGCCGAGGCGGAGGAGAACAGGGCGAAGACGGCCAGGTCCTGGTCGGCGGTCAGTTCGTCGAGCAGCAGGGCCGAGGCGGCCTTGGCCCGGTGGACGGCGGTGAAGCGGTCCGGGTCGAGGCCGTCGATCACGCCGTCGTCGAGGACGCCGGCGGCGTGGACGACGGCGCTGAGCGGCTGGTCGGCGGGCACCGCGGCCAGGACGGCGGCGAGCGCCTCCCGGTCGGCCGCGTCGCAGGCCGTGATGGTGACGGTGGCGCCGGCGGCGGTGAGGTCCTCGCGGAGTCCGGCCGCGCCGGGCGCGTCGGGGCCCCGGCGGCTGAGCAGGAGGAGGTGCCGGGCCCCGGCGGCGGCGAGGCCGCGGGCGACCTCGCCGCCGAGCGCGCCGGTGCCGCCGGTGATCAGCACGGTGCCGGTGGGCTCCCAGAGGCGCTGGTCGTCGCCGGTTCCGCCGGGGGTGGCGGCCAGCCGGCGGGCGAACAGGCCGGTGCGGCGGACGGCGAGCTGGTCCTCCCCGGCCGGGTCTGCCAGGACGGCGGCCAGCAGGGCCGCGGCGTCCCGGTCGACGGTTCCCGGCAGGTCGATCAGCCCTCCCCAGCGCTGCGGGAGTTCGAGGGCGGCGACCCGGCCGAGGCCCCAGACCGCGGCCTGCGGCAGGCCGGTGACGCGGTCGCCGGGGGCGGCCGCGACGGCCTCCCTGGTGAGGCACCACAGCGGGGCGCCGATCCGGGCGTCGCCGAGGGCCTGGAGGAGGGTGGCGGTCCGGGCCGGTCCGGCGGGGGTACCCTCCGCGGTGCTCTCGTCGAGCGCCAGGAGGGACAGCACTCCGCTGAATCCGCTGCCGCCGTCCGGGAGTTCGGCGAGCTCCTGGGCGAGGCGGGCGCGGTCGAGGCCGGCCGCGACGGTCAGCCGGACGGTGTCCGGGCCGAGCGCGCCGAGCACGGTCTCCACCCAGGCGTCGTCGCCGTGGCCGGCCGGCAGCACGGCCAGCCAGGTGCCGGCCGGGGCGCCGGAGCGGGCCCGGTCGAGCGGCTGCCAGACGATCCGCCGGCGGAGGGCGTCCACGGCGGCCTGCTCCTCGCGCCGGTCGTGCCAGTCGCGCAGCGCGGGGAGGACCTTGGCGAGCGCGTCGCCGTCGACGTCGAGGGTGTCGGCCAGCGCGTCGAGGGACTCGGTGCGCAGCGCCGTCCAGAACTCCCCGTCGGCGGTGGCCGGAGCCGGGGCCGGGGTGGGCTCGGGCCAGTAGCGCTGCCGCTGGAACGGGTAGGTGGGCAGGTCGACCCGGCGGGCGCCGGTGCCCTCGAAGACGGCGGGCCAGTGCGGTGCCAGCCCGTCGGCGTGCAGCCGGGCGACGGCGGTCAGCAGGGTGGTCCGTTCGTCGCGGCCGTGCCGCAGGGCGGTCGCGGTGACCACCGGGCGGGCGGGGTCGGCCTGGGTGGCCCCGCCGGCCTGGACGAGCGCGGACAGCACGCCGTCCGGCCCGAGTTCCAGGTGGCGGCGCACGCCGCGGGCGGCCAGGGTGGCCAGGCCGTCGGCGAAGCGGACGGCCTCCCGGACGTGCCGGACCCAGTAGTGCGCCCCGGTCTCCCCGGTGACGATCTCACCGGTCAGGTTGGAGACGAGCGGGATGCGCGGGGCGGTGCAGGCGATGCCCCGGGCGGTCCGCTCGAAGTCGTCGAGCATCGCGTCCATGTGTACGGAGTGAAACGCATGGCTCACCCGCAAACGCCTAGTCCTGCGTCCGTCGGCCGCCAGGCCGGCGGCGATGCGCTCGACGGCCTCGGCGTCGCCGGAGAGGACGACGGCGCGCGGGCCGTTGACGGCGGCGATCGACACGCCGTCCGTCAGCAACGGCAGCACCTCCTCCTCCGCCGCCTCGACCGAGACCATCGCTCCCCCACGGGGCAGCGCCGACATCAACCGCGCCCGGGCCGCCACCAGCGTGCACGCGTCCTCCAGCGAGAACACCCCGGCCACGTGCGCGGCCGCCAGCTCCCCCACCGAATGACCCACCACGAAGTCCGGCCGCACACCCCACGACTCCACCAGCCGGAACAACGCCACCTCCAGCGCGAACAACGCCGGCTGCGCGAACCCCGTGTCGTCCAGCAACCCCGCCTCCACCGACCCCTCCTCCGCGAACAACACCTCACGCAGGGGGCCGGCGAGCCGGCCCTCGAAGCCGGCCAGCACCGCGTCCAGCGCCTCGGCGAACACCGGCTCGGAGGCGTACAACCCGCTTCCGGCGCCGGGGCGTTGCGACCCCTGGCCGGGGAACAGGAAGGCGGTCCTCGCACTGCGGGCCGAGCCCTGGACGGCCTCGCCGCCGGGGCGCCCGTCGGCGAGGGCGCGCAGGCCCCGGACGAGTTCCTCCCGGTCGGCGGCGAGCAGCACGGCCCGGTGGTCGAGCAGGGTGCGGGTGGTGGCCAGCGAGTGGCCGAGGTCCCGGACGGTCAGGCCGGGGTGGCCGGCGAGCCGGTCGAGCAGACGGGCGGCCTGTTCGCGCAGCGCCTCCGGGGTGGCGGCGGAGAGCGGGACGGGCAGGGTCCGGTCGTCCGGCCGGTCCCCGGCCGGTCCGGCCGCCGGCGGCGGCTCCTCGGCGGGCTGTTCGAGGATCACGTGGGCGTTGGTGCCGCTGGCGCCGAACGCCGAGACGCCGGCCCGGCGCGGGCGGCCGGTGTCCGGCCAGTCGCGGGCCTCGGTGAGCAGCTCGGCGGCGCCGGCGGTCCAGTCGACGTGGGCGGACGGCGTGTCCAGGTGGAGGGTGCGCGGCAGCAGGCCGTGCCGCATGGCCAGCACCATCTTGATCACCCCGCCCACTCCGGAGGCGGCCTGGGTGTGGCCCAGGTTGGACTTCAGCGCGCCGATCAGGACCGGCCGCTCACGGTCCTGGCCGTAGGTGGCCAGCAGCGCCTGGGCCTCGATCGGGTCACCCAGCCGGGTGCCGGTGCCGTGCGCCTCGACGGCGTCCACCTCACCGGGTGTCAGGCCGGCGCCGGCCAGCGCGCGCCGGATGACGCGCTGCTGGGACGGCCCGTTGGGCGCGGTGATGCCGTTGGACGCGCCGTCCTGGTTGACGGCGGAGCCGCGCAGCACGGCCAGGACCCGGTGGCCGAGGCGTTCGGCGTCGGAGCGCCGTTCGACCACCAGGACGCCGACGCCCTCGGACCAGCCGGTGCCGTCGGCCCCGTCGGAGAAGGCCCGGCAGCGCCCGTCCGGGGACAGCGCGCCCATCTCGCCGAACTCGACGAAGCCGACCGGGCTGGACATCACCGTCACACCGCCGGCCAGGGCGAGCGAGCACTCGCCGGCGCGCAGCGCCTGGGCGGCGAGGTGCAGGGCGACCAGCGAGGAGGAGCACGCGGTGTCCACGCTCACCGACGGCCCCTCCAGGCCGAGGGTGTAGGAGAGCCGGCCGGAGAGCAGGCTCGCGGACTGGGCGGTCTCGACGTGGCCGAGCTGGCCGATGGCGGGCCGGTAGTCGCCGCTGCCGCCGCCGACGAACACGCCGGTGTCGCCGCCGCGCAGGCCGGCCGGGTCGATCCCGGCGCGCTCCAGCGCCTCCCAGGCGGTCTCCAGCAGCAGGCGCTGCTGCGGGTCGACGACCAGTGCCTCGCGCGGCGGGACGCCGAAGAAGGCCGCGTCGAACTCGGCGGCGTCGTACAGGAATCCGCCGTGCCCGGTGACGCTGCGGCCGCGGCCGTCGCGGTCGCCGTGGGCGAGCCGGTCGAGGTCCCAGCCGCGGTCGGTCGGGAACGGTCCGATGGCGTCCGTGCCGTCGAGCAGCAGCTGCCAGAGGTCCTCGGGCGAGCGAACGCCGCCGGGGTAGCGGCAGCCCATGCCGACGATCACGATCGGGTCGTCGGTGTCGACGGCCGCGACCGGGCGTTCGGCCTCGCCCGCCTCGTCGAGGAGTTCGGCCCGCAGGTGGGCGGCCAGGGCCGCCGGGGACGGGTAGTCGAACACCAGGGTGGCGGGCAGCTTCAGGCCGGTCGCGGTGGCGAGCCGGTTGCGCAGGTCGACGGCGGTCAGCGAGTCGAAGCCGAGGTCCTTGAAGGGGTGCGCGGCGGGGACGTCGTCGGTGTCGGCGTGGCCGAGCACGGCGGCGGCCTCGGCCCGGACGAGTGCGAGCAGGGCCTCGGTGCGCTCGGCGGCGGACCGGTCGCGCAGGTCGGCGCGCAGTGCCTCGGCCCGGGCGGATCCACCGCCCGGCTGCCGCGGCTCCGCGGTGCGCCGGGCCTCGGGCAGTTCGGCGAACAGCCGGGTGGTCCGGGTCTCGCCGAAGGCGGGGGCGAACCGCTCCCAGCTGACCTCGGCGACGGTGACGGCGGCCGGGCCGTCGGCGGCCGCCGCCAGGGCGGTCAGCGCGCGTTCGGGGGCGAGTGGCGGCAGCCCGTTGGCGCGCAGGTGAGCGGCGAGGGAGTCGGGGGTGCTGCCGGTCCAGGCACCCCAGGCGACGGCGAGTGCGGCCCGTCCGGCGGCCCGGCGGGACTGGGCGGCGGCCTCCAGGAGGGCGCCGGCGGCGGCCTCGTCGGCCCGGCCCTTGATGCCCCAGGTGCCGGCGATGGATCCGAACAGCAGGAAGGCGTCGAGCGGCCGGTCACCGAGCGCGGTGTCGAGTGCGGCGAGTTCGGCGAGCAGTCCGGCGAGCTGCTCGTCGGGTGTGCCCGGCGCGGCGGTGCGGCCGGTGTGCAGGACGGCGGTGAGCTCGGGCCGGTCGAGCGCGGAGGCCAGGGCGGCGGGGTCGCCGGGCGCACCGGTGACGACGCCCAGCCCGGTGCCGTGCTCGGCGAGTTCGGCCCCGAGCCGCTCGACGGCGGACGAGCCGTCGGCCGTGTCCCCGGCGGTGAGCAGCACCACCTGGCGGGCTCCCGTACGGGCGAGCCAGCGGGCCGTGGACGCCGCGTGGCCGTCCGGGTCGCCGATCAGCAGGACGGTGCCGCGCGGGGTCCAGGGGCGCGCGTCGGCGTCCGTGGTGGCGCGGACCAGGCGCCGGGCGAGGGCGCCGGAGGGGCGCAGGGCGAGCTGGTCCTCCCCGTCGGGAGCGGTCAGCAGGGCGCGCAGCCGGGCCGCGGTGGGGGTGTCGGGCGCCTTGGCGAGGTCGACCAGGCCGCCCCAGCGCCGCGGGTGCTCCAGCGCGGTGACCCGGCCGATGCCCCAGGCGGCGGCCTGGGCGGCGCGGTCCGGGGCCTCGGTGTCGCCGACGGCGACGGCTCCCCGGGTGAGGCACCACAGCGGCGCCTCGATGCCGGCCTCGCCGAGCGCGGCGAGCAGTTCGTCCGGCCGGGCGAGCCCGGTGGGCAGCGCGTCCTCGGCGGCGAGCAGCGTGATCACGCCGGTGACCGCCCCGGCGTGCGGCGCGAGCCGTTCGACCAGCGCGGCGCGTTCGTCCCGACCGGTCTCCAGCCGGAGCACGTCCGGACCGAGGGCGGTGAGCACCGCCGCGGTCCACGGGTCGTCGGCCCGGCCGGCCGGCAGGACGGCCAGCCAGCCCTCGGGCAGGGCCTCCGGTCCGGCGGGGACGGCGTACGGCCGCCAGGCGGTGCGGTAGCGCAGCCGGTCGGCGTCGGTCCGGGCGCTCTGCCGGCGGCGCCAGGTGGACAGTGCGGGCAGCAGCTCGGCGAGCGAGCTGTCGTCCGCCAGTCCGAGGGCGGTGCCGAGCGCGGCGGTGTCGGCGCGTTCGACGGCGGACCAGAAGGCGGCGTCCGCCGGGTCGCCACCGGCCGCGGCGGGTTCGGGGGCGCGCTCGGGCCAGTACCGCTCGCGCTGGAACGGGTAGGTGGGCAGGTCGACGCGGGCCGCGCCGGTGCCGGCGAGCAGTGCGGTCCAGTCGACCGGCACACCCGCGACGTGCAGCCGGGCGAGCGCGGTGACCAGGGTGTGTTCCTCCGGCCGGTCGCGACGGCAGCTCGGTTCCACCACGCAGTCGTGCTCGCCGGTGGAGCGCTGGGCGAGCGCGCTGAGCACGCCGTCCGGGCCCAGTTCCAGCAGGGCGCCGGCGCCGGCGCCGAGCAGGGCGCGGACGCCGTCGGCGAAGCGGACGGTCTCCCGGACGTGGCGCACCCAGTAGTCCGCGTCGGTCGTGCCGGTGACCGGCTCGCCGGTCAGGTTGGAGACCAGGGGGATCGACGGCGCGTGGTACGTGAGCCCGGTGAGGACGGCACGGAAGTCCTCCAGCATCGGGTCCATCAGCGGGGAGTGGAAGGCGTGCGAGACCCGCAGCCGGGTCGTGCGGCGGTCAGCGAAGTGCGCTTCGATCGCCGCGACCGCTTCCTCCGCACCCGAAACGACCACCGAGGACGGGCCGTTCACGGCCGCCAGCGCGACGGACTCGCCGAGCAGCGGCCGGACCTCCTCCTCCGTCGCCTCGATCGCCAGCATCGCGCCACCCTCCGGAAGCGCCTGCATCAACCGGCCACGGGCGGCGACCAGGGTGCAGGCGTCCGCCAACGAGAACACCCCCGCCACATGAGCGGCGGCGATCTCGCCGATCGAATGCCCGGCCACGAACTCCGGTTCCACACCGAGTGATTCGACCAGCCGGAACAGCGCCACCTCCACCGCGAACAACCCCGCCTGCGCGAAGTCCGTCCGGTTCAGCAGCTCCGCGTCCTCACCCCACACCACCTCCCGCACCGGCTGGTCCAGGTGCTGGTCCAGCCGGGCGCAGACCGCGTCGAAGGCCTCCGCGAACACCGGGAACCGGGCGTACAGCTCCCGCCCCATCCCCAACCGCTGCGACCCCTGACCGGAGAACAGGAACGCCGCCGCCCGGTCCGTGGCGAGGCCGCGCGCGACCTCGACGCCGTCCAGCAGCACCGCCCGGTGGGTGAGGGAGGCCCGGCCGGCGGCCAGCGAGTGGGCCACGTCGAGCGCGGACGCGCCCTCGACCGTGCCGAGCCGGGCCAGCGAGGCGTCCAGCGCGGCCTCGGACCTGGCGGACACCACCCAGGGCGCGGCACCGGCCCGCACCGGGGCAGCGGCGGCCGGTTCGGCCTCGGGAGCAGGTTCGACCCGGGGGGCCTGTTCGAGCAGCACGTGCGCATTGGTGCCGCTGACCCCGAAGGCCGAGACGCCGGCCCGGCGCGGACGGCCGGTCTCCGGCCACTCCCTGGCCTCGGCCAGCAGCTCGACGGCGCCGGCCGTCCAGTCGATGTGCCGCGAGGGCGTGTCGACGTGCAGGGTGCGCGGCAGGACGCCGGCCCGCAGGGCCAGCACCGTCTTGATCACCCCGGCCGCCCCGGCCGCCGCCTGGGTGTGGCCCAGGTTGGACTTCACCGACCCGACCAGCAGCGGGAGTTCACGCTCCCGCCCGTACGCGGCCTGCAGGGCGTGCGCCTCGATCGGGTCGCCGAGGGCGGTGCCGGTGCCGTGCGCCTCGACGGCGTCCACCTCACCGGCGGTCAGGCCCGCGTCGGCCAGCGCCGCGCGGATCACCCGCTGCTGGGCCCGGCCGTTCGGGGCGGTCAGCCCGTTGGAGGCGCCGTCCTGGTTGACGGCACTGCCGCGCAGGACCGCCAGCACCGGGCGCCCGTTGCGGAGGGCGTCGGAGAGCCGCTCCAGCACGAGGACGCCCGCGCCCTCGGACCACGCGGTGCCGTCGGCGGCGTCGGCGAAGGCCTTGCAGCGGCCGTCGGCCGCCAGTCCGCCCTGCGCGGTGAACTCGACGAAGGCGTCCGGGCTGGACATCACCGAGGCGCCGCCGGCCAGGGCCAGCGAGCACTCGCCGGCGCGCAGCGCGCGGGCGGCCAGGTGGAGCGCCACCAGGGCGGAGGAGCAGGCGGTGTCCACGGTGACGGCCGGGCCCTCCAGCCCGAGGGTGTAGGACAGCCGGCCGGAGAGCACGCTCGCGGTGTTCCCGGTGGCGGCGTGCCCGCGCACGTCGGCGGTGCCGCGGCGCAGCACGGTCAGGTAGTCCTGGCCGTTGGTGCCGACGAACACGCCGGTGTCGCTGCCGCGCAGCCGGTCGGGGGCGATGCCGGAGCGCTCCAGCGCCTCCCAGGAGGTCTCCAGCAGGAGCCGCTGCTGCGGGTCCATCGCCAGCGCCTCGCGCGGCGAGATGCCGAAGAAGCGTGCGTCGAAGCGGCCGACGTCGTCGAGGAAGCCGCCGTGCAGGGTGGCCGAGCCGCCCTGTCCGAGGGCGTCGAGGTCCCAGCCGCGGTCGGTGGGGAACGGGCGGACGGCGTCGGCGCCGTCGGCCAGCAGCCGCCACAGGTCCTCGGGGGTCTCGATGCCGCCGGGGAAGCGGCAGGCCATGCCGGTGATCACCACCGGGTCCTCGGCGACCGGGCGCGGGGCCGCTGTCCGGCCCGCCTCCGGCAGGCTGCCGAGGAGTTCGGCGAGCAGGTGGGCGGCGAGGTCCGCCGGGGTCGGGTGGTCGTAGACCAGGGTTGCGGACAGGGTGAGTCCGGTGGCGGCGGTGAGCGTGTTGCGCAGTTCGACGGTGGTCAGCGAGTCCATGCCGAGGTCGGTGAAGGCCTGGTCGGCGCCGATCCCGTCGCCGCCGGGGTGGCCGAGGACGGCGGCGACCCGGCTGCGGACGAAGTCCAGCAGGAAGCGCCGGCGGGCCTGTTCGGGCAGCTCGGCGACGCGCTGCCGCAGCCCGGACTCCGGGGCGGCGTCGGTGCGGCGCCCGGCCGGCCCGGCCAGGTCGGCGATCAGGGGGAACGGGCGTTGGGCGGTGAACACGGCGGCGAAGCGCTGCCAGTCGATGTCGGCGACGGTGAGCGCGGTGTCCTGGTGGTCGAGGGCGTGGCCGAGGGCGGCCAGGGCGCGCCCGGGCGCCATCGGCGCGTACCCGCCCCGGCGGACCCGCTGTTCGACCCCGTTGCCGGCCCCGGCCATGCCCTCGCCGGCCCACGGGCCCCAGGCGATCGCGGTGGCCGGACGGCCGTCGGCTCGCCGCTGTTCGGCGAGGGCGTCGAGGTGGGCGTTGGCGGCGGCGTAGTTGGCCTGGCCCGCGGCACCGAGGGTGCCGGCGGTGGAGGTGAACAGGACGAAGGCGTCGAGGTCGGCCTCACGCGTGAGGTCGTCCAGGTGCCGGGCCGCGTCGGCCTTGGGCCGGAACACTTCGGCGAAGCGGTCGGCGTCCAGGGTGTCGAGGGTGCCGTCGGCCACCACGCCGGCGGTGTGGAACACCGCGCTGAGCGGCCGGTCGGCCGGTACGGCGGCGAGGACGGCCGCGAGGGCGTCGCGGTCGGCGACGTCGCAGGCGACCAGGGTGGCCTCCGTCCCGAGGGCGGCGAGGTCGGCGCGCAGCCGGTCGGCGCCCGGGGCGTCGGCGCCGCTGCGGCTGAGCAGCAGCAGGTGTCCGGCGCCCCGTTCGGCCAGGTGGCGGGCGAGATGGCCGCCGAGGCCGCCGGTGCCGCCGGTGATCAGCACGGTGCCGCGGGGCGCGTACGGCCGGGTGGCCGGCCGGTCGCCGATCGGGTGCCGCACCAGGCGGCGGGCGAAGGTGCCGGAGGCGCGGACGGCGAGCTGGTCCTCGCCGTCGGTGCGGGTGAGCGCGGCGGCCAGTCGGCGCAGCACGGTGTCGTCCGGCTGCCCGGTGCCGTCCCGCTGCCCGGACTGCTCCGACTGCTCCGACGGTTCCGGCAGGTCGACCAGGCCGCCCCAGCGGGCGGGCAGTTCGAGGGCGGCGGAGCGTCCGAGGCCCCAGACGGCGGCCTGCCGGGGGTCGGCGGGCCGGTCGGAGCGGCCGGTGGAGACGGCGCCGCGGGTGAGGCACCACAGCGGGGCCGGCAGGTCGGCGTCGCCGAGGGCCTGGACGGCGGTGGCGGTGGCCGCGAGCGGGTCGCCGCCGAGGGCGAGCAGGGAGAGCACGCCGGTGAAGCCGTCGCCCTCCCGGGCGGCTGCGCGCAGGAGTTCGGCGAGCGCGGCCCGGTCGGCACCGGCCGGGGTGATCAGCGGTACGGGCTGGTCGACGATCCGCTCCAGCCACGGCACGGGCTCGGTGGTGAGGACCAGCCAGCGGCCGGCCGCCGGGCCGGTGCCGGTGCCGCCGGCACCGGCGGTGTCCAGCGGGGTCCAGGAGGCGCGGTAGCGCCAGGCGTCGACGGCCGCGTGCTCGCGCCGGCCCCGGCGCCAGCCGGCCAGTGCGGCGACGGTGTCCCGGTCGAGGTCCAGTCCGGCGTCGAGGGCGCTGAGGTCGCCCTGGTCGACGGCCGCCCAGAACGCGGCGTCCACCGGATCGGTGCCGGTCGGCGCGGGCCGGCCGGTCTCGGGCCAGTAGCGCTGCCGCTGGAAGGGGTAGGTGGGCAGGTCGGTGCGGCGGGCGCCGGTGCCCTCGAAGACGGCGGCCCAGTGCGGCCGGGTGCCGTGGACGAAGAGCGTGGCCAGCGCGGTGCCGAGGGTGGTGACTTCGGGCCGGCCGGGGCGCAGCGCGGCGGCGCCGGGGAGCGCGCCGTCGTCCCCGAGGGTGTCCCGGGCCGCGGCGGTCAGGGTGCCGTCCGGCCCGAGTTCGAGCAGCAGTCCGGCGCCGCGCCCGGCGAGGGCGCGGACGGCGTCGGCGAACCGGACGGTGCCGCGCACCTGCCGGACCCAGTGGTCGGGGGCGCCGAGGTCCTCGGCGCCGGCGGGCGCTCCGGTCACGGTGGAGATCAGCGGGATCGCCGGGGCGTGCCGGGTGAGGGTCGCCGCGACCCGGGCGTAGGCGGCGAGCATCGGCTCCATGTGCGGGGAGTGGAAGGCGTGCGAGACCCGCAGCCGCTTGGTCCGCCGGTCACCGAACTCGGCGGCGATCCGCAGGACTTCGCTCTCGTCGCCGGAGAGGACGACGGCGCGCGGGCCGTTGACGGCGGCGATCGACACGCCGTCCGTCAGCAACGGCAGCACCTCCTCCTCCGCCGCCTCGACCGAGACCATCGCTCCCCCGCCGGGCAGCGCCGACATCAACCGCGCCCGGGCCGCCACCAGCGTGCACGCGTCCTCCAGCGAGAACACCCCCGCCACGTGCGCGGCGGCCAGCTCCCCCACCGAATGACCCACCACGAAGTCCGGCCGCACACCCCACGACTCCACCAGCCGGAACAACGCCACCTCCAGCGCGAACAACGCCGGCTGCGCGAACCCCGTGTCGTCCAGCAACCCCGCCTCCACCGACCCCTCCACCGCGAACAACACCTCACGCAGGGGGAGTCCGCGGTCGGGGCCGGCGCCGTCCGGGTCCGGTCCCACGAGGTCGAAGCGGGCCAGCACCGCGTCCAGCGCCTCGGCGTAGACCGGGTACCGCCGGTACAGCTCACGGCCCATGCCGGCGTACTGGCTGCCCTGGCCGGTGAACAGGAAGGCCAGGCCGCCGCCGACCGGCCGGCCGGTGACCAGGGCCGCGTCGGGCAGCCCGTCGCGCAGGGCGGTGAGGGCGCGGCGCAGGTCCGCCGGGTCACCGGTGCTGACGGCGGCCCGCCGGTCGAGCGCGGCCCGGGTGGTGGCGAGCGAGAACGCCAGGTCGGCGAGCGGCGGTTCGGGCTGCCGGTCCAGCACGGCGAGCAGTCGGGCGGCCTGGCCGCGCAGCGCCTCGTCGGTGCGGGCCGAGAGCACGACGGGCAGGGTCCGGCCCTCCTGCGGCGCGGCGGCCGGCGGCGTGGCGGGGCCCTGTTCCAGGACCACGTGCGCGTTGGTACCGCTGAGGCCGAAGGAGGAGACGCCGGCCCGGCGGGGGCGCCCGGTGTCCGGCCAGTCGCGGGCCTCGGTGAGCAGCTCGACGGCGCCGTCGCTCCACTCGACGTGGCTGGACGGCCGGTCGATGTGCAGGCTGGCCGGCACCCGGCCGTGCCGCATGGCGAGCACGGTCTTGATCACCCCGGCGACGCCGGAGGCCATCTGGGTGTGGCCCAGGTTGGACTTCACCGAGCCGAGCAGCAGCGGGAGTTCGCGGTCCTGGCCGTAGGTGGCCAGCAGCGCCTGGGCCTCGATCGGGTCGCCGAGGGCGGTACCGGTGCCGTGCCCCTCCACCACGTCGACCTCGCCCGCGGTCAGCCCGGCGTCGGCGAGGGCGGCGCGGATGACGCGCTGCTGGGACGGCCCGTTGGGCGCGGTGAGGCCGTTGGAGGCGCCGTCCTGGTTGACCGCCGAGCCCCGGATCACGGCGAGCACCGGGTGGCCGAGGCGTTGGGCGTCGGAGAGCCGCTCGACCAGGACGAGGCCGACGCCCTCGGCGAGGCTCATGCCGTCGGCGGCCTCGGCGTAGGCCTTGCAGCGGCCGTCGGCGGCCATCGCGCGCTGGCGGCTGAAGCCGACGAAGGCGTTCGGGGTGGCCATCACGCTGACGCCGCCGGCCAGCGCGAGGCTGCTCTCCCCGTTGCGCAGCGACTGGCAGGCCAGGTGCAGGGCGACCAGCGAGGAGGAGCAGGCGGTGTCGAGGGTGACGGCCGGGCCCTCGAAACCGAAGGTGTAGGAGATCCGGCCGGAGAGCACGCTCGGGATGGTGCCGGTGACCAGGTGGCCTTCGGCGCCGTCCTGGACGGAGTCGCCGGGGGTGTAGTCCTGGTAGCTGGCGCCGATGAAGGTGCCGGTGCGGCTGCCGCGCAGCGCGGCCGGGTCGAGCCCGGCCCGCTCGACCGCCTCCCAGGCGCTCTCCAGCAGCAGGCGCTGCTGCGGGTCCATGGCGATCGCCTCGCGCGGGGAGATGCCGAAGAAGGCGGCGTCGAAGTCGGCGACCCCGCGCAGGAACCCGCCGCGCACCGAGTAGGTGCGGCCGGGCGCGTCCGGGTCCGGGTCGTAGAGCCCCTCGGTGTCCCAGCCGCGGTCGGCGGGGAACTCGGTGATGGCGTCGCCGCCGTCGGCGACCAGCTGCCAGAGGTCCTCGGGGGAGGCGACGCCGCCGGGGTAGCGGCAGCTCATGCCGATGATGGCGATCGGCTCGTCCCTGGTGGCCGGGCCGGTGTCGGGCACGGCTGCGGCGGTGTCCGTCCCGGCGATCCGCTCGCGCAGGTGGCGGACCAGGGCGCGCGGGTCGGGGTGGTCGAAGACCAGTGTGCTGGGCAGGGTCAGTCCGGTGGCGGCGGCCAGCCGGTTGCGCAGGTCGACGGCGGTCAGCGAGTCGAAGCCGACGTCGCGGAAGGCCCGCTGCTCGGACAGCACCTCGGGCGAGGCGTGGCCGAGCGTGGTGGCCGCCTCGGCGCGGACCAGGTCCAGCAGCCGGCGCTCCTGCTCGGCGGCCGGCAGGGCGCGCAGCCGGGCGGCGAACTCGCCGTCCCCGGTGGCCTGCCGGCCGGCCTCGGCGAGCCGGCGCACCTCGGGGACGTCCTCGAACAGCGCGGTGGGGCGGCCGGAGGTGAAGACCGGGTGGTACCGCTCCCAGTCGACGTCGGCGATCGCCAGCACCCGCTCGTCCCCGTCGAGGGCCTGGCGCAGCCCGTCCAGGGCGAGGGCCGGGTCCATGAAGACCAGTCCGCTGCGGCGGATCTGGCCGGGGTCGACCCGGCCGAGCTTGAGGTCGTCGGCCCAGATGCCCCAGGAGACGGCGGTCGCCCGGCCGCCGCGGGCGCGGCGGTGCTCGGCGAGCGCGTTGAGGTAGGCGTTGCCGGCGACGTAGGCGGCGTGCCGGCCGCTGCCCCACATCCCGGCCGTGGAGGAGTACAGCACGAAGGCGTCGAGCTGGTCGTCGGGCAGGAGTTCGTCCAGGTGCCGGGCTCCGGTGGCCTTGGCGTGCAGGACCTTGGCGAAGGCCTCGGGGGTGGTCTCCTCGATGGTCAGCAGCTCGATGACGGCGGCGGTGTGCACCACGGTGCGCACGGGGCGGCCGTCGGCGGCCAGGGCGTCGAGCATCCGGGCGACGGCGTCCCGGTCGGTGAGGTCGCAGGCGACCATCGCGGCCTCGCAGCCGAGGGCGGCGAGTTCGGCGAGCAGCTCGGCGGCGCCGGGGGCGTCCGGGCCGCGGCGGCTGGTCAGCACGATCCGCTCGGCGCCGTCGGCGGCGAGCCGGCGGGCCAGGTGCGGGGCCAGGGTGCCGGTGCCGCCGGTGATCAGGACGGTGCCGCGCGGCGCGGGGGCCGCCGGGCGGGCGGTCGCCGGTTCGGCCCGGACGATCCGGCGGGCGTACGCGCCGGACGGGCGGATCGCCACCTGGTCCTCGGCGGAGCCGGCGAGGGCACCGGCCAGCACGGCGGCGAGCCGTTCGCCGCCGCGTTCGTCGAGCCGTTCGGGCAGGTCGATCACGCCGCCCCAGCGCTGGGGGTGTTCCAGCGCGGCGGTCCAGCCGAGGCCGTGGACCTGCGCCTGCACCGGGTGGGCGAGCCGGTCGCCGCGAACGGCGGCGACGGCGTCCCGGGTGAGGCACCACAGCGGGGCGTCGCGTCCGGTGTCGCCGAGGGCCTGGATCAGCGCGAGGGTGAGCGCGAGGCCCTCGGGCAGCGCCGGGTGGCGCTCGGCGGGCCGTTCGGCGGTGGCGAGCAGGGAGACGATCCCGGTGAGTTCGGTACCGTCCAGGGCGGCGAGCCGCTGGGCGAGCCGCTGCCGGTCGGTGCACTCGCCGTCCAGGACGAGGTGCTCGATCCGGGCGCCGTGGGCGGTCAGCGCCTCGACGACGTCCTGTCCGGCCGCCGGCTCGGTGCCCGGCTCGGTGCCGGGGGCGGTGTCCGGCGCGGTGGTGACCAGCAGCCAGGTGCCGTCCAGCCGCGCGGCGGCGGCGGTGGCGGTGGCGGTGCCGGTGGCGTTGCCGAGCGGCTTCCAGGCCGCCCGGTAGCGCCAGGTGCCGAGGGTGGAGCGGTCCCGGCGGCGCCGGTGCCAGTCGGACAGCGCGGGCAGCACCGGGGCGAGCGCGCCGCTGTCGATGCGCAGCCGGGCGGCCAGCGATTCGACGTCGGCCTCCTCGACGGCGCTCCAGAACTCGCCGTCCTCGGGCTCCCCTCCGGGCCGCGGGGCGACGGCCCACAGGTGCTCGTGCTGGAAGGCGTAGGTGGGGAGCGGGACCGGCCGGGCCCCGGCCAGCAGGCCGGACCAGTCGGCCCGGGCACCGCGGACGAATGCCTCGGCGAGCGAGCCGAGGAACCGGGCCGTGCCGCCCTTGTCCCGGCGCAGGGTGCCGACGGCGGCGGCCCGGCCGGCGCAGTCCTCGGCGGTGGCCTCGATGGCCATGGTGAGCACCGTGTGCGGACTGACCTCGATGAACATGTCGTGGCCCTGGGCGATCAGTTCACGGATCGCGGGGTCGAAGCGCACCGGCTGCCGCAGGTTGCGGTACCAGTAGTCGGCGTCCAGGGCGGTGGTGTCCAGGGCGGTGGTGTCCGGGGCGCTGGTGTCCAGCTCGCCGGTGACGGTGGAGTGGAACGGCACCTCCGCGGCGCGCGGGCGGATCGGGGCGAGGGCCGCCACCAGTTCCCCGGCGAGCAGTTCGACCTGGGCGGAGTGCGAGGCGTAGTCGACGCTGATCCGCCGGGCGCGTATCCCCTCGGCCTCGAACTCGGCCATCAGCGAGTCGAGTTGCCCGGCCGGTCCGGACACCACGACGGTCCGCGGGCCGTTCACGGCGGCGATGCCCAGCCCGTCGCCGTGCCGGCGCAGCCGCTCCTCGGCCTCCTCGGCCGGCAGCGGCACCGAGACCATCCCGCCGGAGCCGGCCAGGACGCGGCCGATCAGCCGGCTGCGCAGGGCGACCACCCGGGCGCCGTCCTCCAGGGAGAGCGCCCCGGCGACCACGGCGGCGGCGACCTCGCCCTGGGAGTGCCCGATCACCGCGTCGGGGTGCACCCCGTGGGCGCGCCACAGCGCGGCCAGCGCCACCATCACCGCGAAGGTGGCCGGCTGCACCACGTCCACCCGGTCCAGGCCGGGCGCGCCGTCGGCCTGCCGCAGCACGTCGAGCAGCGACCAGTCGACGTGCGCCGACAGCGCGGCCGCGCACTCGGCCAGCCGTTCGGCGAACACCGGTGACTCGTCGAGCAGTTCGGCGGCCATGCCGGCCCACTGGGAGCCCTGGCCGGGGAAGACGAAGACCGTCCGGCCGGTGCCCTCGGCGAGGCCGTGCACGGTGTTGGGCGTGGAGGCACCGGCGGCGAACGCGGCCAGACCGGCGCGCAGTTCGGCCGGGTCGGTGCCGAGCACCACGGCGCGGTGCTCGAACAGCGTACGGGTGGTCAGCAGCGCGTGTCCGACGTCGCGCGGGCACGGGCCCGGCTCGGCCTCCAGGTGTTCGGCCAGCCGGGCGGCCTGGGCGCGCAGCGCGGCGGGCGTACGGGCGGAGAGCACCCACGGGACGGGGCCGCCGGCCGGGGCGTCCGGGGCCTGCGGGAGCGCCGGGGCCGGGACGGCCGCCGGGGCTTCCTCCAGCAGGACGTGGGCGTTGGTGCCGCTGATGCCGAAGGAGGAGACCGCGCAGCGGCGGGTCCGTTCGCCGGCCGGCCAGGCCACCGGTTCCTGGAGCAGGGCGACGGTGCCCGGGGTCCAGTCGATGTGCGAGGAGGGCTGGTCGGCGTGCAGGGTGCGCGGCAACAGTCCGTGCCGCAGCGCCTGGACCATCTTGATCACTCCGGCCACGCCGGCCGCCGACTGGGTGTGGCCGAGATTGGACTTCACCGAGCCGAGCAGCAGCGGGCGCTGAGGGTCGCGGTCGCGCCCGTAGGCGGCCTGGAGCGCCTGGGCCTCGATCGGGTCGCCGAGGGCGGTGCCGGTGCCGTGCGCCTCGACGGCGTCGACGTCGGCGGCGGTGAGCCCGGCGTTGTCGAGGGCCTGGCGGATGACGCGTCGCTGGGAGGGCCCGTTGGGGGCGGTGAGGCCGTTGGAGGCGCCGTCCTGGTTGATCGCCGAGCCGCGGATCACGGCGAGCACCGGGTGGCCGTTGCGCTCGGCGTCGGAGAGCCGCTCCAGCACCAGGACGCCCACGCCCTCGGCGAGGGTCATCCCGTCGGCGGCCTCGGAGAAGGCCTTGCAGCGGCCGTCGGCGGCCAGCGCGCGCTGACGGCTGAAGGCGATGAAGGCGTTCGGGTTGGTCATCACGGTGGCACCGCCGGCCAGCGCGAGGCTGCTCTCGCCGCCGCGCAGCGACTGGCAGGCCAGGTGCAGGGCGACCAGCGACGAGGAGCAGGCGGTGTCGACGGTGACGGCCGGGCCTTCCAGGCCGAGCAGGTAGGCGAGCCGGCCGGAGAGCACGCTCGGGCTGGTGCCGGTGACGGCGTGCCCGGCCGAGCTGTCGTCCATGCCGAGCCCGTACTCCTGGTACGTGGATCCGATGAACGTGCCGGTGGCGCTGCCGTGCACCGAGGTCGGGTCGATGCCCGCGGACTCGAAGGCCTCCCAGGTGGTCTCCAGCAGCAGGCGCTGCTGGGGGTCCATCGCGAGGGCCTCGCGCGGGGAGATGCCGAAGAAGGCGGCGTCGAACTCGCCGGCCTGGTGCAGGAAGCCGCCGCGGGTGGAGTAGGTGCGGCCGTTGGCGTCCGGGTCCGGGTCGTAGAGTCCGCTGTCCCAGCCGCGGTTGTCCGGGAACTCGGAGGTGGCGTCCAGTCCCTCGGCGACCAGCCGCCACAGCTCCTCGGGGCTGGCGGCGCCGCCGGGGAAGCGGCAGCCCATGCCGACGATGGCGATCGGCTCGGCGGGATCGGCCACGGTGGTCCGGCGGTCCGCCGTCTCCGCCTCCACGCCGAGCAGTTCCTCGCCGAGGAACGTCGCCAGGGCGAGCGGGTTGGGGTGGTCGAAGGCCAGCGTGCTGGGCAGCGACAGCCCCGTCAGGGCGGCCAGCCGCTTGCGCAGCTCGACGGCGGTCAGCGAGTCGAAGCCGGCGTCCCGGAAGGCCCGCTTCTCCGGCACCCCGTCGGCGGAGCCGTGGCCGAGGACCACGGCCGCCTCGCGGCGCACCAGGTCCACCAGCAGCCGCTCCCGCTCCGGGCCGGCCAGTCCGCGCAGCCGGCGGGCCAGGTCGGTGGCGGCGCCGGTGTCGGCGGCGGAGGTCCGGGCCAGTGCCCGGACCTCCGGGATCTCGTCGAACAGCGCGCTGGGCCGGGCGGCGGTGAAGACCGGGGCGTAACGCTCCCAGTCGACGTCCGCGACGGTCACCGCGGCGTCCTCGTGGACGATCGCGCGGCGCAGCTCGGTGAGCGCGCTCTCCACGGCGAGGAGGCGCAGCCCCTGGCGGCGCAGGCCGTCGGAGACCGCCTCGTGGGCGGCCATCCCGGCGCCCGCCCACGGGCCCCAGGCGATCGAGGTGGCGGTCAGGCCGCGCGCCCGGCGGTTCTCGGCGAGCGCGTCCAGGTAGGCGTTGGCGGCGGCGTAGGCGCTCTGACCGGCGCTGCCCCAGATCCCCGCGACGGAGGAGAACAGGACGAAGAAGTCCAGGTCGTGGTCGGCGAGCAGGGCGTCGAGGTGGGCGGCGCCGTGCAGCTTGGCGGCGGTGAGGCGGTGCAGTTCCTCGGCCGGGGTGTCGGCCAGCGGGGCGGCCTGGCCGAGGCCGGCGGCGTGCACCACGCCGGTCAGCGGGTGCTCGGCCGGGACGGCGGCCAGGGCCGCGGCGAGCGCGTCCCGGTCGGCCGCGTCGCAGGCCAGCACGGTGGCGGTGGCGCCCAGCTCGGCCAGTTCCGCGACCAGTTCGGCGACCCCGGGCGCCTGCGGGCCGCGGCGGCCGGTCAGCAGGAGGTGCCGGGCGCCGGCCCGGGCCAGCCAGCGGGCCGTCTCGGCGCCGAGGGCGCCGGTGCCGCCGGTGATCAGCACGGTGCCGTCGGCGGTGAACTCCTCGGCCCGGGGCAGCTCGTCGACGGGGTGGCGCACCAGGCGGCGGCCGTACACGGCGGTGCCGCGCAGCGCGACCTGGTCCTCGCCGCTGCGGCCGCCGCCGCCTGCCAGGACGCCGACCAGGCCCTGCACGGTCGGCGCGTCCAGCACCGGCGGCAGGTCGACCAGGCCGCCCGGCGCCTGCGGCCGCTCCAGGGCGGCCACCCGGCCGAAGCCCCAGGAGGCGGCCTGGACGGGGTTGGTGAGCGGGTCGGCCGGTCCGGTGGAGACCGCGCCGCGGGTGACGGTCCACAGCGGGACGGGCGAGCGGAGGTCGCCCAGGGCCTGGGCGAGCACGGCGCCCAGCGCCAGGCCGGCCGGCAGGCCGGGCCCGGGGGTGGGCCGGTCGGCCAGCGGGAGCAGCGACAGGATTCCGGCCGGTTCGCCGCACCCGTCGATCCGGCGGGCGAGTTCGGCCCGGTCGTGACAGGCCTCGTCGAGCACCAGCCGTTCCAGCCGGGCGCCGTGGCCGCGCAGCGCGGCAAGCAGCTCGGCGTCGTCCACGCCCTCGGCGGTGACCACCAGCCAGCTGCCGTCGAGCACCGGCGCGGCGGTGGGCCGGACGGGCTGCCAGCGCACCCGGTAGCGGGCGGCGTCCAGCAGGGTCTTCTCGTGCCGGGTGCGGCGCCAGTCGGCGAGGGCCGGGAGCAGGGCGTACAGGCCGGCGTGCTGTTCGTCGCGCAGACCCAGCAGCCCGGCGAGTTCGGCGGCGCTGCCGCGCTCGACGGCTCCCCACAGGGCGGCGTCGGCCGGGTCGGCGGCCGGGGCGACCGCGCCGGGCTCGGCCTCGGGCCAGTAGCGCTCGTGCTGGAAGGCGTAGGTGGGCAGTTCGACGGGCCGGGCGCCGGTGCCGGCGTACAGGGCGGCCCAGTCCGGGGCGTGGCCGCGCACGTGCAGGGCGGCCAGGGCCCCGGCGGTGGAGCGTTCCTCGGGGCGGCCGGCCCGCAGCAGCGGGACGGCCGTCACCGCGGTGTCGCCGGCCAGGACGTCCTCGGCCAGTGCGGACAGCACGCCGTCGGGGCCGAGTTCCAGGAAGGTGACGGCGCCGGCCGCACGGGCGGTGCGCACCGCGTCGGCGAAGCGCACGGCCTGCCGGACGTGCTCGACCCAGTAGTCCGGGGAGCGCAGTTCGGCTTCGGTGGCGGCTCGGCCGGTCGTGTCGGAGACGAACGGGATGCGCGGCGGGTGGAACTCCAGGGCGGCGACGGCCTCGCGGAACTCCGCCAGCATCGGTTCCATCAGCGGCGAGTGGAAGGCGTGCGAGACGGCCAGTCGCTTGGTCCGGCGGCCCTCGGCGGCGAACTCGCCGGCGATCCGCAGGACCTCGTCGGCCAGGCCGGAGAGCACCACGGCCCGGGGGCCGTTGACGGCCGCGAGGGCGACGCCCGGCACCAGGCGGGGCAGCACCTCCTCCTCGGCGGCCTCGACCGAGACCATGGCGCCGCCCTCGGGCAGCGCGTCCATCAGCCGGGCCCGGGCGGCGACCAGCGCGCAGGCGTCGGCCAGGGTGAGGACGCCGGCGCAGTGCGCCGCGGCGACGGCGCCGATCGAGTGGCCGAGCAGCAGGTCGGGCCGCACGCCCAGGGAGTCGAGCAGGCGGAACAGCGCGACCTCGACCGCGAAGACGGCGGGCTGGGCCCAGCCGGTCCGGTTCAGCAGCTGCTCGTCGTCGCCGTGCAGGACCTCGCGCAGCGGGCGCTCCAGCCGGGGGCCGAACTCGGCCAGCACCTCTTCCAGGGCCTGGGCGAACACCGGGAAGCGCTCGGCGAGTTCGCGCCCGGCGCCGAGGCGCTGGGCGCCCTGGCCGGCGAACAGCAGGGCGAGCCGCCCGCCGCCGCTCTCGCCCGCGACCAGCCCGGCGGCCGGCTCACCGACGGCCAGCGCGGCCAGGGCGGCGAGCAGTTCGTCCCGGTCGGCGCCGACGGCCACCGCACGGTGGCCGAATGCGGAGCGGGTGGTGGCGAGCGCGAGCCCGACGTCGGCCGGGCGCAGCCCGGGGCGGGCGGTGACGAAGGACCGCAGCCGGGCGGCCTGGTCCCGCAGCGCGGCGGGGCTGCGCCCGGCCAGCGGCCAGAGCAGGACGGGCTCCGCGACGCCCGGGACGGACGGCGCGGTGACGGCGGCGGGAGCCTGTTCCAGGATGACGTGGGCGTTGGTGCCGCTGAAGCCGAAGGAGGAGACGCCGGCCCGGCGCGGACGCCCGGTCTCCGGCCAGGGGGTCTCCTCGGTGAGCAGCTCGACCGCGCCCTCCTCCCAGTCCACGTGGGAGGACGGCTCGGCGGCGTGCAGGGTGCGCGGGACCAGGCCGTGCCGCATGGCGAGCACGGTCTTGATCACCCCGGCGACACCGGCGGCGGCCTGGGTGTGGCCGAGGTTGGACTTCACCGAGCCGAGCAGCAGCGGGAGTTCGCGGTCCTGGCCGTAGGTGGCCAGCAGTGCCTGGGCCTCGATCGGGTCGCCGAGGGGGGTGCCGGTGCCGTGCGCCTCGACCACGTCGACCTCGCCCGCGGTCAGCCCGGCGTTGGCGAGGGCGGCGCGGATGACGCGCTGCTGGGACGGCCCGTTGGGGGCGGTCAGCCCGTTGGAGGCGCCGTCCTGGTTGACCGCCGAGCCGCGCACCACCGCGAGCACCGGGTGCCCGTTGCGCCGGGCGTCGGAGAGCCGCTCCAGCACCAGCACGCCGACGCCCTCGGACCAGCCGACTCCGTCGGCCCGGTCGGAGAAGGCCTTGCAGCGCCCGTCCGGGGCCAGGCCGCGCTGCCGGGAGAACTCGATCAGCGAGGTCGGGGTGGACATCACCGTGACGCCACCGGCCAGCGCGAGGGTGCACTCGCCGGTCCGCAGCGCCTGCATCGCCCAGTGCATGGCGACCAGCGAGGAGGAGCACGCGGTGTCCACGGTGACCGCCGGACCCTCCAGGCCCAGGGTGTAGGAGACCCGCCCGGAGGCGATGCTCGGCGAGGTGCCGCTGCCCTGGTGGCCCTCGAACCGGCCGCCGGCCAGCAGCGCGGAGTAGTCGTTGTACATCACGCCGGCGAAGACGCCGGTGCGGCTGCCGCGCAGCGCGACCGGGTCGATCCCGGAGCGCTCCACCGCCTCCCAGCAGGCCTCCAGCAGCAGTCGCTGCTGGGCGTCGGTGGCCAGCGCCTCGCGCGGGCTCATGCCGAAGAAGGCCGGGTCGAAGTCGGCCGCCTCGTGCAGGAAGCCGCCGAACCGGGTGTAGCTGGTGCCCAGGTGGTCCGGGTCCGGGTGGTAGAGCGCGTCCAGGTCCCAGCCGCGGTCGGTGGGCAGCCCGGAGACGGCGTCGGTGCCCTCGTGGAGCAGCCGCCACAGGTCCTCGGGCGAGGCGACGCCGCCGGGGTAGCGGCAGCTCATGCCGACGATGACGATCGGGTCGGCGGCGTCGGCGGCGCGTACCGGTGCCGGGGCCGCCGGGGCCTGGGCGCCGGTCAGTGCGTCCAGCACGTGCTCGGCCAGCGCGGCCACGGTCGGGTGGTCGAAGACCACGGTGGCGCGGATCCGCAGGCCGGTCGCGGCACCGAGCCGGTTGCGCAGTTCGACGGCGGTGAGCGAGTCGAAGCCGAGGTCCTGGAACGGACGCCGCGGGTCGACCTCGGCCGGGTCGGCGTGCCGCAGCACGGCGGCGACCTCGGCGCGGACCAGCTCGACGGCGGCCTCGGTGCGGGCCCGGGCGTCCAGCCCGGCTAGCCGGCGGGCGAGCGTCCCGGCCGCCTCGGTGGCGGCCGCGGCGGCGCGCCGGGCGGGGGTGCGGATCAGTCCGCGCAGCAGCGGGGGTACTTCCCGGCCGGCCCGCAGCACGGGCAGGTCCAGCCGGACGGGCAGCAGCACGGCCTGCGGCCGGGTGAGCGCGGCGTCGAACAGGGCGAGGCCGTCGGCGGCGGACAGTGCCGGGGTGCCGGCCGCGGCCAGCCGGTCGAGGTCGGCGGCGGTGAGGCCGCCGGTCATCCCGCCGGTGGGCGCCCACGGCCCCCAGCCGAGCGACTGGGCGGGCAGTCCGGCGGCGCGGCGGTGGTGCACCAGTGCGTCGGCGAAGGCGTTGGCGGCCGCGTAGTTGCCCTGGCCGGGCGCGCCGGCCGTGCCGGAGAAGGAGGAGAACACCGTGAAGGCGGCCAGGTCGAGGCCGCCGGTGGCCCGGTGCAGGTGCCACAGGGCGTCGGCCTTGGGCCGCAGGACGGCGGCGAGCCGCTCGGGCGTCAGGGCGGTGACCACCCCGTCGTCGAGCACGCCGGCGGCGTGCACGACCGCGGTCAGCGGGTGCTCGGCCGGAACGCCGGCCAGCAGCCGGTCCACGGCCGCCCGGTCGGTCAGGTCGCAGGCCTCGACGGTGACCTCGGCGCCGGACTCGGTGAGAGCGGCGGCCAGTTCGGCGGCGCCCTCGGCCCGCGCGCCACGCCGGCTGACCAGCAGCAGGTGCCGGACGCCGCGCTCGGCCACCAGGTGCCGGGCCAGGACGGCGCCGAGCCCGCCGGTGCCGCCGGTGATCAGCACGGTCCCGGCCGGGTCCCACCCGGCCCCGGCCGGCTCCTGGGCCGCCCCGGAACGTTCCCCGGGCGCACCGGCGACGGCGCCGGCCCGGGCCAGCCGGGCCGCGAGCACGCCGCCGGCCCGGACCGCCAGCTGCGGTTCGTCCCCGGCGAGCGCCGCCTCGGGCAGCGGGCCGCCGGCCGGATCGAGGTCGACCAGGCCGAACCGGCCCGGGTGCTCGGCCTGCGCGGAGCGCACCAGGCCCCAGACGGCGGCCGCGGCCGGGTCGGTGACCTCCTCGTCCGCCCCGGTGCTGACGGCGCCGCGGGTCACGAAGACCAGCCGGGCGTCCTGCGTCGCCTCGTCCGCCAGCCACGCCTGGAGCCGGGCCAGGGCCCGGGCGGTCAGTTCGTGGGCCGCGCCGACCGGGTCGGCCGGGTCGCCCGCGAGCGGCACCAGCACCACCCCGGCCGGCCCGTCCCCGGCGGGCGGCAGCGTCCCGAGGCCGAGCGGGTCCGGCCCGTCGACCGCCACCGCGGCCGGCACCGGCGCCCCGCCACCGCGCGGACGGGCCCAGCGCAGCTCGAACAGCGCCTCCGCCGAAGGGCCCGCGCCCGCGCCCGCACCGTTCGGCAGCGCCCGCAGCACCAGCGCGCCGACCGAGGCGACCGGGCCGCCCGAGGCGTCGGCGACCGCGACGGCGACGGTGTCCTCTCCGGTCGCCGAGAGCCGCACCCGGACGGTCGACGCCCCGGCGGCGTGCAGGCTGACGTCCTGCCAGCAGAACGGCACCCCGCCCGGCACCAGGAAGCCCGCGGCGTGCAGCGCCGCGTCCAGCAGGGCCGGGTGGATGCCGAACCCGCCGGCCTCTCCGCGCACCGCCTCCGGCAGCGCGACCTCCGCGAACACCTCCTCGTCCCGGCGCCAGGCGGCGGTCAGCCCGCGGAAGGCGGGCCCGTAGCGGAAGCCCGCGCCTTCCAGCCGCCGGTCCAGGCCGTCCGGGCCGGTCAGGTCCAGCGGCTCCGCACCGGCCGGCGGCCAGGCGCCGGACTCCCCGGCCGGACGGTGCTCGTCCACGGCCAGCAGGCCGTCGGCGTGCTGGGTCCAGGGGGCGTCCTCGTCCCCCTCGGGACGGGCGTAGATCCCGATGCCGCGCCGCCCGGTGGCGTCCGGCCGCCCGACCCACACCTGGACCTGCACGCCGCCCTGCGCGGGCAGCGGCAGCGGCGCGGTGAGGGTGAGTTCCTCGACCCGGTCGCAGCCGGTCTCGTCGCCCGCCCGCACCGCGAGCTCCAGGAACGCGGTGCCGGGCAGCAGCACGGTGCCGGCCACGGCATGGTCGGCCAGCCACGGGTGGGTGCGCAGCGACAGCCGGCCGGTCAGCAGCAGACCGTCGGTGTTGGCCAGCGACACGGCGGCGGCCAGCAGCGGGTGGTTGGCCGAGCCGAGCCCGGCCGCCCGGACGTCGCCGGTGCGGGCGAGCGCGCTCTTCGGCCAGTACCGGCGGTGCTGGAAGGCGTAGGTGGGCAGGTCGACGTGGCGGGCGGTGCCGGTCCCGGCGAAGTAGGCGTCCCAGCGGACCGGCACGCCCCGGACGTGCAGTCCGGCGAGCGCCTCGGTCAGTGCCTCGGTCTCGTCCCGGCCGGGGCGCAGCGCCGCGAGGGCGACGGCACCGTCGGCGGCCGACCCGTCGAGGCAGGTCTGGGCGAGCGCGGCGAGGGTGCCGTCCGGACCGAGTTCGAGGAACGTCGCGGTGCCGTGGGCCGCGAGCCGGTCGACGGCGTCGGCGAAGCGGACGGTCCGGCGGGCCTGGTCGGCCCAGTAGCCGGCGGAGGTGAGCTGTTCGACGGTGGCGGGCGCACCGGTGAGCGTGGAGACGACCGGGATGACCGGCGCCTGCGGCGAGAGCCCGGCGACGACGGTGCGGAACTCGTCGAGCATCGGGTCCATCAGCGGCGAGTGGAAGGCGTGCGAGACCCGCAGTCGGCGGACCTTGCGCCCGAGTGCCTCGAAGTGCGCGGCGACGGCCTCGGCGGGCGCGCTCGCGCCGGCGACGACCACGGCCCGCGGGCCGTTGACGGCGGCCAGCGCCACGTCCTCGCCGAGCAGCGGCCGGACCTCGTCCTCGCCGGCCTGGAGCGCGATCATCGCGCCGCCCTCCGGCAGCGCCTCCATCAGCCGGGCCCGGGCGGCGACCAGGGCGGCGGCGTCGGCGAGCGAGAAGACCCCGGCGACGTGCGCGGCGGCGATCTCGCCGACCGAGTGGCCGGCCACGAAGTCCGGGGTGACGCCCCAGGACTCCAGCAGCCGGAACAGGGCGACCTCGATCGCGAACAGCGCGGGCTGGGCCTGTCCGGTGCGGTTGAGCAGGTCCTCGTCGGCGCCGAGGATCACCTCGCGCAGCGACGGGCCCGGCCGGTCGCCGAGCGCGGCCAGCGCCTCGTCCAGCGCGGCGGCGAACACCGGGAAGCGGGCGGCCAGTTCGCGGCCCATGCCGAGGCGCTGGGCGCCCTGCCCGGCGAACAGGAAGGCGAGCTTGCCGCGGCCCTGGACGGTGCCCCGGACCAGCCGTCCGTCGCCGGTGCCGGCGGCGAGCGCGGCGAGGGCGGCGGCCGCCCCGGCCCGGTCGGGAGCGGTGACCACCGCGCGGTGCTCCAGGGCGGCCCGGGTGGTGGCGAGGGCGCGGGCCAGCTCCGCGTCGGAGCCGGCCGGGCCGGACTCCAGGAAGTCCCGCAGCCGCTCCGCCTGGGCGCGCAGCGCCTCCGCGGTCCGGCCCGAGACCAGCCAGGGCAGCGCCCCGGAACCGGCTTCGGCCTCGGCCTCGGCCTCCGCCTCGACCTGGCCCTGGATCAGGCCGTCCGACGCGTCCGGGGCCCGGACCTCCGGGGCCTCCTCGATGATGACGTGAGCGTTGGTGCCGCTGAGGCCGAAGGAGGAGACCCCGGCGCGGCGCGGTTCGGCGCCCTGCGGCCAGGGGGTCGCCTCGGTGAGCAGCCGGACCGCCCCGGACTCCCAGTCGACGTGCGAGGACGGCGCGTCCACGTGCAGCGTCCGGGGCAGCAGGCCGTGCCGCATCGCCAGCACCGTCTTGATCACCCCGGCCATGCCGGCCGCCGCCTGGGTGTGGCTGAGGTTGGACTTCACCGAGCCGAGCAGCAGCGGCGCCTCCCGGTTCACCCCGTAGGTGGCGAGCAGCGCCTGCGCCTCCACCGGGTCGCCGAGCACGGTGCCGGTGCCGTGCGCCTCGACCACGTCGACCTGGTCGGCCGAGAGCCGGGCGTTGCGCAGCGCCTGCTCGATCACCCGTTGCTGGGAGGGGCCGTTGGGGGCGGTCAGGCCGTTGGAGGCGCCGTCCTGGTTGACGGCCGAGCCGCGCAGTACGGCCAGCACCCGGTGGCCGTTGCGCCGGGCCACCGACAGCCGCTCCAGCACCAGCACGCCGACCCCCTCGGACCAGCCGGTGCCGTCGGCGGAGTCCGCGAAGGACCGGCAGTGGCCGTCGGCGGCCAGCCCGCCCTGGCGGGCGAACTCGACGAAGGTCGTGGGGGTGGACATCACCGTGACGCCCGCGGCCAGCGCCAGGCCGCACTCCCCCGCCCGCAGCGACTGGGCGGCCAGGTGCAGGGCGACCAGCGAGGAGGAGCAGGCGGTGTCCACGGTGACCGCGGGGCCGACCGCGCCGAACACGTACGAGAGCCGGCCGGAGATCACGCTGGTGGCGTTGCCGGTCAGCACGAAGCCCTGGACGTCGTCGTCCGGGCCGGTGCGGTAGTCCTGCGGCATGGCGCCGACGAAGACGCCGGTCCGGGTGCCGCGGATACCGGTGGGATCGATGCCGGCCCGCTCGAACGCCTCCCAGGCGGTCTCCAGCAGGACGCGCTGCTGCGGGTCCATGGACAGCGCCTCGCGGGGCGAGATGCCGAAGAAGCCGGGGTCGAAGTCGGCGGCGCCGCGCAGGAAGCCGCCCCGGACGTCGGTCGGGCCGTCGGCCGGGTCGAGCTCCCAGCCGCGGTCGGCCGGCAGGCCGGTGATGCCGTCCCGGCCGTCGACCAGCATTGCCCAGAGGTCCTCCGGGCTCGCCACCCCGCCGGGGAAGCGGCAGCCCATGCCGACGATGGCGATCGGTTCCCGGGCGGCGGCCTCCAGTTCGTCCACCCGCTGCCGGGAGCGCTGGAGATCCGCGCTGGCCCGCTTGAGGTAGTCCCGGAGCTTCTGTTCCTTGTCCATCATCGACGCAACCCATCTGGAGGACCGGCGAACGGCAGGGGGTCCGCTGTGGACGGCCCGCGTGCTCCGCACGCGCGGCGCTCGCATTCCCGCACTTCGGCGATCAGTCTCGATCGGCCCGGCGCGGGAAATCCCTAGGGTCTGTCCGGGGGGTCGGCGAACGGGCCCCGGACTCTAGGGAATTGCCGGGCGTTCCGGCTGGATCGTCGGATGCGCGAGCCATGGGTGCGGTCCGTCGGGCGCGCCGCGGGCCACCCACGTCGACGAGGATGACCGCCATGCCCGAATCCGTCCCGCACGGGGACCAGCCGAGACCGCCGCGGGCCACCGAGGGCATCGCGGACGAGACGGCGGAGCAGCTCAGCGCACTCGACGAGCAGCTGATCGCCCAGCTGGTGCACCGGATCCGGCTGGCCCGCGGCCACCAACTGAGCCGCCGCGCCGCCGGGTTGCCGACCACCAGTCTGGCCCAGGAGAACGCCATGCTGCTCCGCTACGCCGCCCGGCTCGGCGACCAGGGCGCCGGGATCGCGCTGGCGATCCTGGAGCTCTCCCGCCCGCCGGCCTCCCCTGCGCCGGCCCCGGAACGCCCGTAGGGCGGTGGGGGCCCGGTTCCGCCCGGTCCCCCACCGCCCTTCCGCCGGTACCCGCCGTCACCAGCGCGCGCCGGTCAGCACCTCGCCGTAGTCGCGGGCCAGCCGGGCCTGTTCGAGGTCGGACTCGACCATCATCCGCATCAGTTCGGTGAAGTCCACCGTCGGTTCCCAGCCCAGGACGCGGCGTGCGTTCTGCGCGTCGGCACAGAGCGTCTCCACCTCCGCGGGCCGCACCAGCGCGGGGTCGACCTCGACGTGCTTCTCCCAGTCCAGGCCCACGCACTCGAAGGCGATCCGGGCCGCGTCGCGGACCGAGTGCATCCGGCCCGTGCCGATGACGTAGTCGCCCGGGTCGTCCTGCTGGAGCATCAGGTGCATGGCCCGCACGTAGTCCCCGGCGAAGCCCCAGTCGCGGACGGCGTCGAGGTTGCCGAGCAGCAGCCGGTCCTGCAGGCCGAGCTTGATCTGGGCGACCGCGAGTGAGATCTTCCTGGTCACGAACTCCGCACCGCGGCGCGGCGACTCGTGGTTGAACAGGATCCCGGAGACGCCGTACATCCCGTAGGACTCGCGGTAGTTGCGGGTGATGTAGTGCCCGTAGGTCTTCACCACGCCGTACGGGCTGCGCGGGTGGAACCGGGTGGACTCGTGCTGCGGGGTCTCCGCGACCATGCCGAACATCTCGGAGCTGGAGGCCTGGTAGAACCGGATCTGCCCGGTCCCGTCGCCGGCCGCGGCCGGCTTGTTGATCCCGCTGACCATCCGGATCGCCTCCAGCACCCGCAGCACGCCGGTGCCGTTGACCTCGGTGACCAGCTCCGGCTGGCGCCAGGACATCGGGACGAAGGAGATCGCCCCCAGGTTGTACACCTCGTCCGGCTGGATCGTGTCGACCGCGGAGACCAGACTGCCCTGGTCCATCAGGTCGCCGTCGACGAACCGCAGCTCCGGGATCAGCCGGCTGACCCGGTCCTTCCGGGGGTTCGCCTGCCCTCGGCTCAGGCCCCACACCTGGTACCCCAGGGAGATCAGGTGCTCGGCCAGGTACGACCCGTCCTGGCCGGTCACCCCGGTGATCAGTGCTCGCTTGGACATCCGTTCCCCTTCAGCCACTGCTCGCGGTCCGCTCTCGGCAACAGCCAGCGAACCACCGGCCGGGCTAAGGAATTTGCGAGACTTCCCGCGCGGGGCCGTGCTGAGCTGTGCTCGGTGGCCCCGCGGAGCGGGACAGCGAGGACCGGCGGGGCTGCGGCAGGGGAACCGGGTGCCGCTCGGTGGTCAGGTGTCCGCGGGCGGTTCCTGGCCGGGCTGGGAGCGGCGGAGTTGTTCGTTGAGGCGCAGGGCCTCTTCGAGTTGGTCTTCGAGGATGATGATGCGGCAGGCGGCCTCGATGGGTGTGCCCTGGTCGACGAGGTCGCGGGCGCGCATGGCGATGCGCAGCTGGTAGCGGGAGTAGCGGCGATGGCCGCCGTCGGAGCGCAGGGGGGTGATGAGGCGGTGTTCGCCGAGGGCCCGCAGGAAGCCGGGGGTGGTGCCGGTCATCTCGGCGGCGCGACCCATGGTGTAGGCGGGGTAGTCGTCGTCGTCGAGTTTGTCGGGTGTGCCGGGGCTGGCCGTTGTAGTCACTGCACCTCTCTGGTTCTCGGGGAGAACGCGTCGAGGGGCCCCGGCGCCGTGTCGGCTCCGGGGCCCCGAAGGGGAACAACACCATCTACCGGCCTGGGCCGGTCCTTTCAACTTCCGCACGGCCCCAGGGGAGGGGTGTACGGGGATCGCGTATGCGTGACCGGAAACCACCGTCCTTGCGTTGGGGTCTGCGGTGTCCGCCCGGGCGAGTGTTCACGGGCCGGGCGATCCTGATGGCGCTTGCGCCCTCCGTTCATTCTCTGTTACTGAACTGTCACTTTTCGTACCGCTGGTACCGCACTTACTGAACTGCGTACTACTGGCACCGCTGATGGCAGCCCCTGATACCTGCGGGCCGCCCGGTCCGGCAGCCAGTCCCGTCGCCGTCCTGCACCTGCTTGGCTTCGGAACTCCACTGCCGGACCGAACTGCGAACTTCTGTCCAACAACCCCGGCCAGTTCGTGTCTGGCCGGTATCGCCGACTGCTGTCTTCGAGAAAAACGTTAGACCCGCCCGCGAGCAATGTCTACTCCGGCGCGCATAGATTTTGCGGCGCCCGCGAGTGAGGTAGTCTCCCGCTGCGCGGCGGCGGCACCCCCCGGGCCGCCGCCGCGCCCTCCGAAGGAGGAGAGCGGCACCGCGCAGGCGGGCGGCAATGGGACACCCGGGGCAGGTGATGTGGCTAGGGCCGGTATCGGTCGGCGAGGTCGCCGTAGCCGCCTGCTGTCCAGACCGTTCTGCGGAAGTCCGTGAGTGTGAGCGCCGCGGTGCCCTGTCCTGCGGAGGGCGGGAAGTGCGCGGTGGCGCAGCGGGCGCAGTACCAGGCCTGGTTCCAGAGCCGCTCGGCCCGCGGACGCCCGGCGAGACGGCGCCGTCTGGCGAGGAACAGCGCGGTCGCTCCTGCCAGCAGCGCGATCACGGCGCCGATGAGCAGGTAGGACACCAGGAGGACGGTCGGAGTGCCGCTCACGTCGGCCGTGTGCGCGAGGGGGGAGGGCGACGGGGCTTTCGGGAAGCCGGGGAGGTCGTCGGGGAACCCCGGCTGCTTGGTCGCCCAGGCCGGCGGTGAGAGGTCGGGGCCGGAGTCGGCGGCCCTGTTGCGCTCCTGCATCCCCGCGGTGAAGGTGCCGACCGCCCCGGCGAGCGCCGGGAAGCTCAGGATCACCAGGGCCTTGAACGCCGTGCTGGTGGCGGGCGGTGCGGGCGCCAGGGCCCGGCCGAGGGCGGACACCTCTTCCTGGGTTCGGGTCTGGGTGTGCCCGTCACGGTCGGTGGAGCGCACGGTGACGTTGCGCCGTTCGGCCATGTGGACGGCCGGCACGGCGCGGACCTGGTCGGTCAGGGCGCAGCCCGGGCAGGGCGGCATCGAGCCGCGTGGCGGTTCGGGCAGGGCATCGTTGATCGGCATGTCCGGAAATCCCCCCGGTTGTACGGCGGTCGGGCGACCGTTCGTATCCGGGTGGACGCGGCTGCGCCTTCAGGCGGTTGCGGCTCCGGCGTGAGGGCCGGGGCGCTTGCCCGCCCCCGCCGGAACGGGGTGGTCGGCGGTCGCCGGTTTCGAACCGGCGTCCGGCAGCGGCGACTTCCGGCAGCGACGACTCCCGGCAGCGGCGACTTCCGGCAGCGGAGCTCCGCCGGTGCGGGCCGGGCGCCGGACGGCTCAGCGCAGTCCGAGGCAGGACAGCCAGGCCCGTGAGGCGCCGTGGCCCGCGGTGAGCAGGGCACACAGCGGGCCGGCCGCTCCGCCGAGCAGTCCCATCCCCTCCGCGCCGAGGGTCTCCACCTCGGGCAGGCGCGCCCGCAGGTGGGCGAGCAGGCGGGTCCTCAGCGCGGCCGCGGCGGGCAGGCCGGCGTGGTGGGCGAAGGCGTCGGCCACCGCCAGGACGCCGGAGGCCCCGTGGCACAGGGCCAGCAGGTCGCTCGGGCGGTCGCCGAAGAGGTGGAACCGCTCGTCGTACCGCTCGGCGAGCGTGCTGAACGCCGCTGAGGCCCAGGCGGCCGTTTCGGGGTCGCCCACCGCGTCGGCGGCGTCCCACAGCGCCCAGGACACTCCGGGCGTGCCGTAGCACCAGGCCTGGCGGGCGCGCGGTCCGGCGGGCGGCGGGCCGTCGTCGAGCCCGGCGCCGTCCCAGGTGCGGATGGAGCGGGCGTCATCGAAGGACTGTCGCACCAGCCACCGGGTCGCGCGGCGCAGGGCGGGCGTCAGCCCGGGCCGCGGTCCCAGGTGGCGCACTACCGCGGTGAGGGCGGCGACGACTCCCGCGACGCCGTGGCCCATGCCGGTGTTGATCCGCCCGTCGAGCCAGCCCAGGTTCGGATGGCCGGCGTACTGCCCCGTTCGCAGCCGGGGCAGCTCGTCGTCGTCGCACAGCCGGATCAGGTGGTCGGTGAAAGGGCCGAGTTCGGCCGTTGTGGGGCGGGTCCCCGTGCTCAGGGCGAGCAGGACGCCGGAGGGACCGACGATGAGGTCGTAGTCCGGGAAGGCGACCCGCTCGCAGCGCCGGCCGAGGGAGGCAGCGGTGTGGACCAGGCGGTCGCGGAGCCGGTCGGCGACCGGGTGCAGTTCCGGGTGGACCCCGGCTCCCAGGCGCAGGCCCGCCAGTGTTCCGGCGAGTCCGCCGTCGTACAGCCCGCAGTGGGCCGGGCCCCGGCCGGCGCTGCGGGTCCACACCGTCACGGCCCGGGCCGCGGACCGTTCGGCCTCCGGCCCTCCGGTGGCGTGCAGCAGGGACGCCAGGACGGGGACGCCCGGATCGGAGGGGAGTTCGGCGCCCGCCAGACCCTCGCGGGGCCGGGACGACCAGGCGTCCAGGAGCCGGACGGCGAGTCGGGTGACGGCGAGTCGGGTGACGGCGGTGCCGGTGCTCTCGGCGTTGGCGGTGTGCTGCGGCACGGTGACTCCTCGGGGACGACGGGTCGGCGCTCCGCCCTCGCGGCCGGTGCGGGCCGGGCGGAGCGCCGGTGACGGCGGCCGTCAGGGCCGCCGCCCGGGCGGCCGTCCGAGGTCGGTCACCCCTCGGACGGCCTGAGGTGGATGATCAGCAGCCGGCGCTGCAGATCACCACCGTCGCGCAGACCACGATGGTGCAGAGCCCGCTGCAGCCCATGCTGCTGGCCTCCGGCGTCGGCAGGGTGGTCTCGGTGATGCGCGCGTCCAGGTCGCCGATCAGGGCGTCGAGGTCGGTGAGCGCGGTGGTGTCGGACATGGTTGCCTCCTTCAGGAGCGGTGAGGGGTGTGGACCGCCCCGGTGGCCCGCCCACGGGGGGCGGGCGCACCAGGGACGTCGGGTTCGCCGCGCAGTGCGGCGGCGGCGGGCTCCGCGAGTTCCTCGGCGCCCCGGTCGAACGGAAGTCGAAGCAGCAGTTGGGCGGCGACGGCGGCGCCTCCGTGCAGGGGATCGCGCAGCGGCAGGTCGCCCGGGGCAGGGAGCATCTCCTCGACCAGCAGGTCCGCGTCGGGGTGGCGCGCGCTGATCCGCTCCAGCAGGGGGATCGCGGTCAGCGCCGCGAAGTCCACGGGCACCGGCTTGGGCTGGGGCACGGCCCGTACGAACGCGAACCGCGGCAGCCCGGCGCGGCGTTGGAGGTCGGCGAGGGCGCGTGCCTTGACCAGCTCACCGTCGCCGGGCCGCCACGGCAGGGCCGCCGGGACGCGCCAGACCGCGGGGCTGATGACCAGGGCGCCGCCGCCGACGGTCACCCGGGGCAGTCGGCTCGTGCCGGGGAACGCCTGGGCCAGGCCGTCCAGGCGGATCAGGCGCGCGCCCGCCGGGTGGCCCGCGGCCAGCAACAGCCGGAGCAGGACGTCGTACGGGGGCAGTGGTGTGCGGGTGGCGTGGTGGACGGGCAGCAGTCGGTACCCGTCGGCCTCGGCGATGATCCGCGGCCCGGCCCGTCGGAGGGTGATGCGGTTCAGCGGCAGGTAGCGGGCCGTCAGGCCGTCCGCGCCCTGGTAGGGCAGCGGGTCGGGATCCCCCGTCCACCATCCGGTCATGACCGGCCGTCGCACGGCGTTGGCGGCGCGTTCGGCGAGCGGCGGTACCAGCAGTTCGACGAAGCGCGCCCCGGACAGCCGCTCCACGGAGGTGAGGAAGGCCCGGTAGTTCCGGAGGTTGTCGTAGCCGCCGTGCAGGGTGTCCAGTGCGTCGGCGAACCGGGCGTCCAGCACGCCGGCCGGCGAGGCGGTCTCCAGGACCGCGGCCGGACCGGGCCCCGGCAGCGGACGCAGCAGGCAGTCCAGGGGCCAGGGCGGCAGGACCGTGGCGGCCGGGGGAGCCCCGAGCGTGTCCAGCAGGTCGTCGTCCAGGTCCACCGTCCCGGTGTCGGCCCGGGCGGACAGGTGGGCCAGCAGTGCGGCGTAGCCGGAGCCGGAGGTCTCGGCGGGGTGCCAGCCCGTGTACCGGCGCAGGGGCTGCGGTGGCGGGGAGTCGCCGTCGGGCAGGCAGCGCGCGAGGATGTCGCCGAGCGGGCACGGACGTTCGGTGAGCTCCGCCAGCTCGGCCGGCTCTGGCGGAAGCCGGTGCGGGTCGGGCCCGGCGAACCGGTCGGTCTCCCGCAGCCACGCCACGCGGGCGGCGGTGCCGAGGCCCCGCTCCACCCGGCGGACGGCCGCTCCGGACACGGCCGAGGCGGTGGTGCGGTAGGAATCGGTGAACCACGCCCGGGAGGTCCCGGCGGTGGAGGTCCCGGTCCCGGCGGGGGAGGTCCCGCTCCCGGCGGGGACGGAGGGGGAGCCGGTGGTGCGGTGCGCCGGCGCCGGGGCGGATATGACGCAACCGGCGCCCGGTATCGGCACCGGCACCGGCACCGGCACCGGCTGCGGAAGGGTGCCGCGTTCGCGGACGTCCTCGGCGGGGAACCAGCCCGTGGCACGGCGGCGCGGGGCCTGACAGGCCTGGAGCACGCCGAGCCCGAGCAGGTGCGCGAGGAAGCCGCGCAGCACCTCGGGTCCGCGAACCCCCGTCCCGGTCGCCGCCGTGCCCAGCAGAGCGGCTTCGAGGTCGCACAGCGTCCTGGGGCCGCCGCCCAGGTGGGCGAGGACGTCCTCCAGCGGGAGGACGCGCCGCAGAACGACCTGGCGCATCCGGCTGCGTTCGTTCGGGTCGACCGTCCAGCAGCGCAGCACCCCGGTGCCCGGTGCGCCGCTCCCGGGCTGAGGGAAGTGCAGCGGAGTCAGGGCCAGTAGCGTGGCCGGGTCGGCGGTCCGCAGGTCCAGGCCGCCGAGCCGGGCCCGCACCGCATGGACGTTCTCCACGGCCTCGGCCGCCACCTCGCCGAGGACCGCGCCCGGAGGGATGAGCCGCGGCGGGGCGCCGTCGGCCCCGCCACCGTCCTCGCCCGCCGGGGCGACCGGCACCAGGGTGACCTGGCCGACCCAGCCGCGCGGGGTGGTCTTGGCCGCGGCCCGGCCGAGGGCCCGCCACGCGTACGCCGCACGCTTGCGCAGCCGCTTCCCGCCCCAGGACTCCCCCGCGGCCAGCCGCCCGTCCACGTCCGCGGCGGCTCCCGGATCCGTCTCGTCCAGGAAGGCCCGCATGACCGGGGACGCGCACAGCAGGGACCAGCCGAGCGCGCCCACGCGCTCGCGCTCGTCCGCCACCGCGTCCTCCAGCCGCCGCAGGGCGGCGGAGGAGGACTCGGCGTCGGCGGCCAGCCGGGCGGCGTCGGTGACGAGGCCGCGGGCGGCGGGCAGCCGCTCCAGCAGTCGGCGGTCGGCCGGGCCCGGCGCGGCGCCGGAGTGCAGCCGGCGGCGCAGGGCCAGCACGGCGCGGCGGTCGGCGGGCGTGAGACCGGGGTGCGGCACGACCACGGCGCCCAACCGCTCGGCCAGCTCCCGGGCGTGCTCCGCCCGCCGCTCGTCCCGCCGGGCGTGGTCGGCGAACTGCGCGAACAGCTCCGGGTTGCCCGCCGCCGTCCACGCCTCCAGGGGCATGCCGGCCACGCGGAGCAGCGCCGTGCCGGCCGGTCCCGCGGCCTCGGCCACGTCCGTGTTCACGTTCCCGTTCACGTCAGAACCCCCCGTCACCGGCGAGAGCGTGGGTCAGCAGGCTTTGCCGGGCCAGGGAGAGCCGCCCCCGGTTCCAGTGGAAGACCACGTAGTGGGCGGCGGCGCGACGTGGGCCGAGCACCGCCTCACCGGATTCGAAGTAGCCGGTGCGCCAGGCCTCGGCGGCCCGGCGCAGGGCGTTCCCGTGCGCCTCGACCGCCGCCCGCCGCCGCGGCGGAAGCGGGGCGAGCATGTCCGGGCCCCGGCTGCGCCAGACCGCCAGGATGCCCGCGGCGGCTCGCCGGGCGTCCTCGTCCGGGTCGGCGCCCAGCCTGCGCCCGATGTCGTCCCGCAGCACCTGCCAGACCCCGCGGTGCTCCCAGCCGACGATGCCGAGGCCGTCGAGGAGTTCACCGAGCAGGTACAGGGAGAACCGCCAGTCCGCGATCGCCTCCGGCCGGCTCCCGGCGACGGTGTCGTGGTGATCGAGCCAGGCCAGGGAATCCACCGTGAACAGCTCGTGGACGTGTCGCATCGATCGCGGACCGCCGAAGAGATAGGTCTCCGGTTCGTACCTTCCGCACAACGGCGGACCGGACCGTCCGTCCACGCCGCGGAATCGCCGCGCGAGTTCCTCGCGCAGTGCCTCGGAATCCGAACGGGCCGCCTCGAACCGGACCCGCAGTCCCGGCGGTTTGTGCATGAAGAAGAAGGAGCGGGCCGAGCCGGCGGCGATCAGATCGCGGGCCGTGTCCGCGACGGCGCGGTACGTCCGGCACCAAGTGGCCGGGTCCGGCGCGAGGTTGATCTGAACCCAGCCGTCCTCCGGCCTGTCGTCGCGCAGCGCGGACAGGCCGGCACTCAGGAAGGTGCGGCGCGCGGCTTCGTATTCGGGGCTCGCGGAATCGACCGGTACCGTGCCCCGCGGAACGTCGCGAATGTCCTGGAGGCAGTCCGTCAGCAATCGTTCGACGTCCAACATCGCGCCCCACCTCCTCGTGATTTCCGCTACTCCCCTTGGTATTCCAGGATTTGGCCGGATTGAAAAACGGAAGGCAAATACTCATACGATCAAAAGGGTTGCGCCCCAAGCGTGCAGAGGACTGTGCGCGCCGAATGCGCTCCCGGCGGGCGTACTTCACAACGGGGCGACACGACGCGCAGGCCGCACCGAGGTCACGGTTCGCCCTGATCGTCACGCCGTCGGATCATCCCGCCCGCGGGAGGCGTCCTGCGGGCGGAACTCCGCATCGAGCCCGGCGAGAAGCTACCGAAGACGGACGAGCGGGACGCTCAGCCCAGTGATGCGCTCACCGTACGCAACTCGTCCAGCGCCGCCAGGACATACCCGGCGAGTTCGTCCTTGCCGTCACGGTCGCCCTCGGACCATTCGGCGAACCCGCGCTTGAAGGCGAGGACACCCAGCTCGCCGGCGAGAGCCGCGGCCGGTTCGGACAGACCGCGGGCGACCAGGGCGGTCGCCATCGCGGCCGCGAGGCTGACGGTCTTGAGGGCGTCACGCTCCTGGAGCTCGACGCTGGCGGCGACGGCAGCCTTCAGTCGCGGGGCGAGCTCGCGATTCATGGGACCCATCGCGCTCGACGCGCGCTCAAGACCGGCGGCGACCGCCTTGAGGGGGCTGGCGTCATCGGGCGCCTCGGCGATCCCCTCGGTCAGCAGCCGGCTCAGCGTCTCCTGTCCGGCCACCAGCAGCTCCCGCTTGTCGGGGAAGTACCGGAAGAAGGTGCTTTTGGTGACCCCGGCGCGCTCGGCGATCTGCGCGACCGTCGTGGCGTCGTACCCCTGCTCGGTGAACAGGTCCACTGCGGCCACCACGAGGCGTTCGCGTGCGCCTGGTTCCCATCGAGCCATGGCCTCATCATACGTGATGGGACTCTTGTCCCATCATCCTGTTAGAGTAATGGGACAAGAGTCCCATCACTTGAGGGAGAGCCGCATGCACGTCTTTGTCACGGGTGGCACCGGTCTGATCGGTTCCGCGGTCGTCGCCGAACTGCTCGGCAACGGCCACACCGTCCTCGCGCTCGCCCGTTCCGACGCCTCCGCGCGGGCCGCCGAGGCGGCCGGCGCCGAACCCCTCCGGGGAGCTCTCGCCGATCTGGACGTCCTCCGCTCCGGCGCCGCCCGGGCCGACGGGGTGATCCACCTGGCCTTCGCCAACGACTTCAGCAGCCCCGACGCCGTCGCCGAAGCGGTCGCCGAGGAGAGTGCCGCCCTCGCGACGCTCGGCGAGGAACTCGTCGGCAGCGACCGGCCCTTGGTCACCTGCGCGGGTACGCCCCACGTGCCGGGCCGGGCCTCCACCGAGGCCGACCCGCTGCCGACCGACGGGCCGGTCGGTGGTCGTGGCCGCGCCGTCACGGCGGTGCTGGGCCTGGCCTCGCGCGGGGTCAGGAGCACGGCCGTGCGCCTGCCGCGCACGGTCCACAACCGGGGCACGGGCGGCTTCGCCGGCCTGCTGACCGACATCGCACGCCGGACCGGAGTGTCCGGCTACCCGGGCGACGGCACCCAGCGCTGGCCGGCCGTGCACGCGCTCGACGCGGCAGTCCTCTTCCGGCTCGCGCTGGAGCGGGCGGAAGCCGGCACCTCCTGGCACGCCGTCGGCGACGAGGGGGACCAGGTGCGGGACATCGCCGCGGTCATCGGCCGACGACTGGCCCTGCCGGTCGAGTCGGTGCCGCCGCTGACGTACGGCCCTCTCGGCCCGATCTTCGCGAACGACCAGCCCTCGTCCAGCGCCCACACCCGGCAGACCCTCGGCTGGGAGCCGAAGCACCTGAGCCTCCTGGAGGACCTGGAGAACATCCAGCCCTGAGCGGCGACCGGAAAGCCGGCTCACGGCGGCCGCGCCGACGACGGCACGCCCTCCCCCACCCGGCATCGCCGCCGCGCGGCCGTTCACGTCCACAACCAGCAGGTCCACACCCAGGAGGAGGCCCCCACCATGGTGGCAGTCGTCTTCGGCGCTCGCGGGAACGTCGCTCGTCACGTGGCCGATGGCCTGCTGGCCGCCGGCGAGCAGGTAAGAGCGGTCAGCAGGACCCCGGCCCCGGGCTCGACGCCCGGCCGGCAAGCCGTCGCCGCCGACCTGGACCGTCCCGAGACGCTGCCCGCGGCGCTCGACGGCGCCGACAAGATGTTCCTGTACGGAATGCTCGACCCCCAGAAGCCCTACGACATCGAGAAGGTCGCCGCGGCGGCCACAGCCGCGGGGATCCGGCAGGTGGTCCTGCTCTCGTCGGTGTCGGTCGTGAACCACGGCGCCGACCACCCTGTCCCCCGCCTCAACCGCACGATCGAGCAGGCCATCCAACGGTCCGGCATGGACTGGACGTTCGTCAGGCCAGGGACGTTCGCGATCAACACCCGTACCTGGTGGGCCGAATCGATCCGCACGGACAACGTCGTCCGTCTCCCCCATCCGCTCGCACACTCGGCACCGGTGCACGAGAAGGACATCGCGGCACTCGCGGTGACCGCCCTGACCGAACCGGGGCACTCGCACCAGGCCTACACCGTCTACGGCGCCGAGTCCCTGACCCTGCAGCGGCAGGTCGAGTACATCGGCGAGGCCCTCGGCCGCCGCATCCGGGTCGACCACGTCTCCGACGAACAGGCTCGTACGGACGTGGGCAGGACCATGCATCCGGTCGTGGCCGAGGCGATCGTGCGTCAGTGGGCCGCCGCCGACGGCGTCCCGGCCCCGACCTCCGTCATCACCGAAAAGATCACCGGCACGCCGGCGCACACCTACGCCCAGTGGGCCGTCGACCACGTCGACGACTTCCGCTGAGCCGGCCGGAGACCGGTGGCACGGTGTGAACCGCCGTACCGGTACCCCACCGCCGCAGGTCACGGACCCCGGGAGGCACCGCCCACGCTGACCCCCGACCCGCGCCTCCGGAGCGGCGGCGGCGCAGGTCTTGCGCTCGGCGATCTTCGGCGGCAGGGTGTCCGGGATGCCTGCTCCCGATCCGGGACCGACACTGACACCGACAGCGGCGGCCGGTACGAGCATGCGGCGGGTTCCAGGGCTTGGGGAGGGGGAACGGGATGCTGACCGGGATCGTGATCGACGCGCTGGACACCGCGCGTATGGACCGCTTCTGGGCGGACGCGACGCGGGGCCGGACGGGCGGCCTCCGGCTGCGGTTCGCCCCGGCCGCGAAACCGAAGACGGCCCACAAGAACCGGCTCCACCTCGATCTGGCCGGCGGGCCCGACTGGGAGGCCGAAGTGGCGCGCCTGCTCACGCTCGGTGCCACGCGGGTCGACATCGGCCAGGGCGACGTCCCGTGGGACGTGCTGGCCGATCCGGAGGGCAACGAGTTCTGTGTGCTGCGTCCCGGCCACCCCGGCGTCCTCGGCGACTCCGGCCTCGTGGCGATCTGCCTCGACGTCGCGCAGGAGCACCGCGACGCACAGAAGGCCTTCTGGCAGTCCCTGGCCGACTGGCACGCGGCCGAGGACCACGACTGGGGCATGCGGCTGCGCCGGACGCCCACCAGTACGGTCTCGCTGGTGATGGGCCCACCCGCGGCGCCGAAGGAGTCGCGGAACAGACTGCGGCTGGAGGTCACCCAACCCGGCCGGGAGCCCGGCGAGTTCCTCGACCCCGGCGGGAACGAGTTCCACGTCGCAGGGTGATCCTCCGCCTCGGGCCCACGAGGGCACCGAAGGTCGTCCATGATCTCGCCCAGCGAGACCATGTCCCGGGCGGTCAGGCGTCCGGCTGGGTGACCGTGAGCCCCCAGTGGACGTCCGGCGCCGACGTGGCCACCGCGACGTGGAAGGACCGGCCCTGTTCGGCCGTCACCACGGCCGAGCCCGTGCCGACGGCCTCGGCCGGGCAGGCCACGGTGAACTCCACCGGTGTGGTGTCGCCGTACACCGCGGTGAAGGCGACCCGCACCTCACCCGCGCCGCCGCCCGCCCGGCAGCCGAGGGTGACCGTGACGGGCGGTCCGGCCGGGAAGGCGCCACCGGTGACGGCCCCGCCGTCGCCTGTCCAGTCGGGGATCCAGAGCAGCCCCTCCTGCCCTGGGTACGGCAGGACCTCTCCCGTCCCGGGTGTCCCGACCTGCCCGGCAGCCGCGGGAGCGGCAGCTCCCGCGATCGTCGCCACCGCCGCTGCCGCCGCCGCCCAGGCGAAGCTCGCACGCCGCATGGTTGTCCCCTCCTCAGTGCCGGGCCCGGCGGCCCGACGTACCCGTACGATCCCATCCGGCACTGACAACCCGACGGCTCCCCGTCACAGCACCGCGGCGAGCCGGACCAGGACGACCGGTACCGGCGCCGCCAGGCCCGGAACACGCCGAGGGGTGCCGCCGGTCAAGTCCACTGGGAGAGGCCCGAATTCGTCGCAGGCTCCCGCCGGGCCTGGCATGATCAGGTGGGCGCCCGGACTCGTACCGGGTACGAACGGGGAAGGGCGGGTAAGGCAGGTAGGCGGGTGAGGCGGGGTAAAGCGCCACGGGAAGCCATCTGCCGGTGGGGGGCGCCGATGGACGCACGGACGGTACGGACGCGGAGTGGTGACGATGACGATGCCTGAGGACTCGGTGCCGATCCGGGACGCGCCACCGAAGGAACGGTCGGAGGAAGCGGCCCACGCCCTCAGGAGACGGCTCAGAGGCGTCGCCCGGATCCTGCTCGGGCTGCTGGCCCTCGCCCTCACCGTTCGCGGGTTCGTCATCTTCGCCGAGGTCTTCGAGGAGCAGCACGGGCAGCGCACCGCTCCGCTCTGCGGCACCGCGGAGGCGAAGCCCGGTGCGCTCTGCACGGCCAGGGAGAGCGGCAGGGTGACGAAGCAGTGGACCGAACCGGACGACACCTCGACCGTGTTCAAGCTGACCGTCGCCCGCGAGAAGGCGCCGGCCGGCAGCTACACGGTGGACGCCGCGTTCTACCGCGAAGTCCGGCCGGGTACCGTGCTGGACCTGAAGGTCCTGCGGGGAAAGGTGTTCGAGCTCGGCTACCAGGGCCGCAGCCAGCAGCTCCACGACGGGGTCTGGCCGCCGCTCATCGCGCAGGGAGTGCTGATCGGCGCCGGTTTGGTGCTGCTGTTCACCGCCCTGTTCCCGAACGACGCCGCGGCCATGAGGGGTGACTTCCTGTCCGGCGGACTGGGGGCCGCGGTCATGACCACCTGCGCCACCTTCTTCCTGATCCTCATCCTGTGGCCGCCGAACGTCACCCTGGCCATCGGCGTCGCGCTCTGGCTGATCGCGGCCGGTACCGGCTACGACTACATTCGCCTCGCGTCCCCCGCCCGGCGGCCCCGTCGGAACTCCGCACCGCGCTCCCCGTCATGACTGTCACACCGCACATTCCCTCCAGGGCGAGGAGCTGCTCCCCGCCGAGGACCTCGCGCACTCCGGGGCAATCCGGACGCCGAGGGCCTCCGGGACCGCCCGCGACGGATCGCGGATCGCGCGGGCCGAGGTGCGTTCGCGTCAGGCCCGGGTGCGTTCGCGTCAGGCCCGGATGCGTTCGCGTCAGGCCGGGGGTCGTTCGTGTCAGGCCAGGTCGATGGCGAAGCCGCTGCGGGGGCGGGCGATCACCCGGTCGAGCGCGATGGTGAGGTCCTGGTCGGGGACCGTGTGGTCGAGCCGTGCCAGCCGTGGGGCGAGGGATTCCAGCAGCCCCACCACGACGCCCTCACCCGGGCAGCGGTGGCCGGTGGCCGCGTCGCCGCCGCCCTGCGGGATCAGCTTCTGCGGGTCGGCGGGCGCGTCGAGGAAGCGCTGGGGGCGGAAGCGGTAGGGGTCCTCCCACAGTGCCGGGTCGTGGAGGTGCCCGTAGAGATCGAGCAGAACGAGGGTGCCGGCCGGGAGGGGCTCGCCGGCGAAGGTCAGGTCCGCGGCCGCCTTGCCGCCCACGAAGGGGGCGAACGGGTAGAAGCGGCGCACCTCCTGGGTGAAGGCCGTGGCGAAGGCGGCGTCGCCCTCGGCGAGCCGGCGGCGGTTGTCGGGCCAGCGGTGCATGGCGTGGGCCGCGAACGCCGCGAACCAGCAGACCGCGACGGTCGGGCGCAGGACGTTCAGCAACTCCACCGCCGCGACCCTCGGCGTCAGCAGCTCGCCGTCCGCGTCGCGGTGCCGGGCCACGACCTGGACGGCGCAGTCCGCCGGTACGGACGCGGAACCGTCACGGACGGCCTCGACCAGGGCGGCGAGTGAGCGCTCGCGGCGGCGCCGGGCCAGCCGGGCCCGCCAGTGGCGCGGGCCCACGGTGGCGAAGCCGTCGACCATGGCCACCAGGTCGCGGGCCAGGGGCGTCACCTCGTCGTCGTGGAGGGTGAGGCCGGCCCAGCGGGCGACACCCGCGGTGAGCACCTCGGCCACCGCGTCGAGCAGAACGACCCGTCCGCGTTCGCGCCAGACCGGCACCGCCGCGTCCCAGGCCGCGCCCACACTTGCGACCAGCCCTTCCAGCCGGTCCGGGTCGGCGAGCAGGCCGAGGAACATCGCCTTGCGCAGCTGGTGCGCGGCCCCGTCGAGGCCGTGGACGGCGCCGTGGCCGAACAGGGTGGAGCGCACCGGTTCCGGCAGCGCGCCGGCGCGGCGGATGTGGCGCTCGTCGTAGAAGAAGCGCACCGCTTCCGGGCCGTGCAGGGCCACGGCCGGACGGCCGAGCAGCCGGGTGCGCAGCACCGGTCCGGGACGGCGGCGCCTCCGGTTCGGCAGCCAGGCGTAGCCGTTCAGCAGCAGCGGCAGGGTGTTGTCGGCCCCGGGGCAAGATCGTCGGTCCATGGGCCTCGGCTGCCCGGGACGGCGCGGGGCAAAACCGGGTGTCGCCCGGATGCCCCCGGGCGCGGGTCGGGGCGTCCCGGCGCCCTGAGCCCCTCAGCGGGCGGTCGGGGCGGGCGTTCCGGCCCGGCCGACGATCCCCTCGACGATCCGCATCAGGCGCTCGCCCGTCCGGTCGATGCTGCCGTTCTGCTTGCTGACCTGGGCTCCTTCGAGGAGGAAGGTGATCTCGGCCGCGGTCTGTTCGGGGTCGGGCAGCCCGGCGCGCGCGCACATGTCGACCAGCCGGCGGGTCTGGCGCTCCTTGTGCTGTTCGATCACCTGCCGTGCGGGGTGGGCGCGGTCCGGCAGCTCGGCGATGGAGTTGATGAAGGGACAGCCCCGGTGCGAGACCGCCGGCAGCCCCTCGGCGATGAAGCGGGCGAGGCCGAGGATCTGCTCCCGGGGCCGGCCGGGATGCTCGGCCTCGACCCGGTCGAACGCCGCCTGGTAGTCCGCGGCGACGATCCGCAGCCACTCGGCGACCAGTTCGTCCTTGGTCTCGAAGTGGCGGTAGATCGCCATCTTGGTGGTCTCGGCCTTCTCGGCGATCGCCTGGACGCCCACGCGCCGGATGCCCTCGCTCTGGAAGAGCTCCTCCGCGGCGTCGAGGATGCGCTCACGGGGCGGCAGTTTCGCCACCCGGCTCGGTCGTCTGGCGGGCGATGTCATGGCGGGCGATGTCATGGCGGTTGGGGCCTCCGGTCGCTCGCGGGTCTTCCGCTTCCCGCTCTTGCTGTTCCCTCTGATCTTCCTGCTACGGTACCAGTCCGTTCCACGCGATACCGATCGGTATCGCTGGAGATTGATCGGTATCGACAGTGACTGGTCGGTATCGTTCTCCGATGCAAGGAGTGACCCAGTGGACGTCAAGGAGTACGTGGGCTTCGACGCGGTCGGGCTCGCCGAACTCATCGCCCGGGACCAGGTGACCCCCGCCGAGGTGGAGGCGGCCGCGCGGGAGGCCGTACGGGCCGTCGACCCGCAGCTCAACGCCGTCGTGGAGACCTGGCCGGCCGACGACCGGCCCCGCCCCGGCAGCGCGCCGCTGGCCGGGGTCCCCTTCCTGATCAAGGACCTCGGAATCACCATGGCCGGCCGGCGCACCGAGCTCGGCAGCCGCCTCGCGGCCGGGAACGTCGCCGCCGCCGACTCCACCCTGATGACGCGCTTCCGCCGCGCGGGCCTCGTGACCTTCGGACGCACCGCGATCCCGGAGTTGGCCTACAGCACCACGACGGAACCCGCGCTGTACGGCCCGACCCGCAACCCGTGGGACCTCACGCGCAGCGCCGGCGGCTCCAGCGGCGGCGCGGGCGCGGCCGTCGCCGCCGGGATCGTGCCGCTCGCGCACGCCACCGACGCGGCGGGGTCGATCCGCGTCCCCGCCGCCTACAACGGCCTGTTCGGACTGAAGCCGACCCGTGGCCGCATACCCGTCGGCCCCGACGTCGACGAGATCTTCAACGGCCTGGCCGTGCAGGGCGGCGTCAGCCGCACCGTGCGCGACAGCGCGCTCCTGCTCGACCTGGTCAGCGGCCCGGCGGCGGGTGACCCCTACGTCGCCCCGGAGCCGCCCCGGCCGTACGCGCAGGAGGTCTCCCGGGACCCGGGCTCCCTGCGGATCGGTGTCCTCGCCCAGCCGTGGGGCGGGCACCGCACCACGGCACCCGTGGCCGAGGCGCTGTCGCGCACCGTGCGCCTGCTGGAGTCCCTCGGCCACCGGGTGGAACAGGCCCAAGCCGAACTCGGCGTCGACTGGGAGGAGTTCGTCCTGGCCAACGCCCGCCAGTGGACGGTGAACCTCACCGCGTGGATCGACGAGCTGGCCGCCGCCTCCGGCCGGCCGGTCGACTTCTCGACCCTCGAACCGCCGGTCCTCGCCAGCTACCACTACGGGCGGCAGGTCACCGGCACCGAGCTCGTGACCGCCCTGGCCGTCCGCAACCGGGTCTCCCGGAGCCTGGCACGGTCCTTCGACGCGTACGACGTCCTGCTCACCCCGACCGTGCCGGACCTCCCCGTGCCCCTGGGCACCCACGGCCGGGGAGCGGAGACGCTGGACGGCCTCGGCTGGCTCCGCCGGCTCCTCGACCTCTCGCCCTTCACCGCGGTGTTCAACGTGGCGGGCACGCCCGCCATGTCGGTGCCGGTGACGGCCGACCCCGGCACGGGGCTCCCGGTCGGCATGCAGTTCGCCGCCGGCTACGGGCGCGAGGGCCGCCTCTTCCGCCTCGCCGGGCAACTCGAACAGGCCGCCCCGTGGTCGGACCGCACCCCCACGGTGTGGGCGGGGGACCATCCGGCCCGCTGAGGCCGCCCCGCGGGGCTGAGCGCCCCACCCCGGACCGCCCGACGACTCCGACGGGGCCGTCGGGACAGGCACCGAGTTCGACGATGATCGCCAACGCTGACTACCCTTCCGGGGATGTGGACAGCCTTTGCCGTGGTCGCGGGTCTTCTGGGTTCGATCAACCTCGTGCAGGTCTTCACCGGGCGTCAGTTGGTCCGGCCGTCGGCCAGCCGACGCTCCGCGCTTGAGATCCGCCGGCAGTCGGCCGCCGCAGCCGTCATGATGCTCGGCGCGTTCCTCGTCGGGCTGCGCATGTTCTGGGGTGCTCTGTTCATGGTGATCGGCTACGTGGCGCTCCAGCTCGTCCGCAAGCGCGCACCGAAACACTGAAAGCGGCAACGGTGGCTGTGGGCGCGAGGCCCCGGGGCGGCGGCCGGGCACGGACGTGTCCGGCCGCCGCGTCCGGCATGTCCCGCACTCCCACTGCCCGGTGCTACCGTGCAGCAGTACTCGGTAGCACACAGTACCGCCAGCGCTGAGGAGCGAGCACCCGCGATGGACGACCTGACGGAGATGTTGAAGGGCACGCTCGAAGGGTGCGTGCTCGAAATCATCGGCAGCGAGGAGACCTACGGGTACGCCATCACCCGCCGGCTGAACGAACTCGGCTTCACCGACGTCGTCGAGGGGACGGTGTACACCATCCTGCAGCGGCTGGAGCGGAACCAACTCGTCCAGGTCACCCGACGGCCGTCCGGGGTCGGTCCGCCGCGCAAGTTCTACGCGCTGAACGACGCCGGACGCGAGCAGCTCGCGAGGTTCTGGGCGAAGTGGCAGTACGTCTCGTCACGCATCGACAGGCTCAGGGAGGGCGCGAGCTGAGGTCCCGGTCGGACGGGAACCGACCGCCCGCCGGCTACAGCTCCGCGGTCCAGGGGTGCCCCGGGTGGCGCCGCGTTCGCGGGCCGTGCGGACGTAGGCGGACGTGGCGGCCGAGTAGCGCCTGAAGTCGTAGGCGACGACGAGGTCGTGGGGTGCGAGGTCGAGGAGGGAGCGGGCTCGTTCGTGTGCGGGTCCGGGAACCAGCCGCACCTCCGGGCGCAGTGCGCCCAGCTGTCGGACCAGGTAGTCGGCGGCCAGTTCGCTGAGCGGTCCGCCCAGCGCCCTGGCGCTCACCGCTCCCGGCTCCGCCCCGGCGACGGGCGCGCCCTCGCTGACGGGTCCCTCCCGCGGCTGACCGCCGGTGGTGCGGGCCGGATTCCGGGCCCCCGGCCCCGAACGGCCGCCGGGTCAACGCCCGAGGCCGGCCTCCGCACCGCCCGGGACCGGGGCCTCGCCCGGCAGCGTGACACCGGCGAGCACCGCGGCGAGGAGCAGGCAGACCGCGGCCCACCACGGCGGGACCCCGGTGTCGGCGTACAGCACCGAGGTCCCGACGCCCTGCCCCACGAACTGCGCCGCGACGAGGGCACCCGACACCGCACCGGCCCGCCGGGGGACGGCGGTCCCGGCCGCGAAGGAGAACAGCGGCAGGAAGGCGACGCCGGCGCCCAGCCCCGCGACGGCCGTACCGACCGGCAGGACGATGTCCGACTGCCCGCTCTCCAGGGCGAGAATCCCCACGCCCATGCCGAGCACGGTCACCAGCAGGCCCGTCACGACCAGGACGCGGGGCGAGGTCCCGCGGCGCCGTAGGCGGGGGCCGACCAGGGCGACGCCGACGGCGGTCGCGACGGCCATCAGCAGCATCGGCAGACACGCCCGCGGGCCCGAGTAGCCGGACGCGCGGTACACCATGCCGGTCAGCATCGGCAGCAGGCAGAGCAGGCCGACACCCGTGAGGGCCGCGACCAGCAGGCCGCCCGGGCGGCCACGGCCCTTGACCGCGTCCGGCGGCAGGAGCGGGTCCTTCGCCGCCGCCTGCTGCCACCGGAAGAGCATGGACAGGACGAGGCCGGCGGCGCTCAGGGAGACCATCCAGGGGCCCAGCCAGGCCTGGCCGAGCCCCGCGAGCAGGACGGCGGGGCCGAGGCCTCCGAGCAGCGTGCCGAGCGGGTCGAAACGGACACCGGTGCGGCCCCGGGGGTCCCGCGGCAGGGCCGGGACGCCGAGCAGGGCGGCCAGCGCGGCGGCCGCGCCGACGAGCAGGAGTACGTCCATGCCCGCGAACTGGGCGACGAGCAGCCCCGCCACCGAACCGCCGACACCGGTCGAGGCGTACACCGCGAGGGTTCGGTTCCGTTCCTGTGGTCCGGTGGAACCGTCGGCCGTGACGGCGAGCGAGGCGGCCAGGACGAGCGCAGCGAAGCCCCCTTGGAGGGCGGGCACCAGGATCCGCAGCGGGGCGGAGCCCATGCCGGTCGTGTAGCCGAGCAGGCAGGCCGCCGGGAGACCCACCAGCCCGACCGCCAGGGTCCGCCTGCGTCCCGCGATGTCCGCGAGGTGGCCGCCGGGCAGGAGCAGCGCGGCGAACGCCACGGCGAAGGCGGAGAACCCCGGGCTCCGGTAGAAGAAGTGGGAGTGGGAGGCCGCGGCGAACCAGATCCCGTACACCGTCCCGAGCGCCACCGCCAACTGCGCCGTCGCGACGACCGCCTGGCCGCTGCGGCGGCGCGGCGACGGGTCGGGGGTGGCGGCCGGGGCGGAAACGGGAGTACGGGCGTGGACGTCGTGGGCGGGGGCCGTCGGCGTGTAGGCGGCCGCTCCGGCGGGCACTTCGGCCCGCGTCGACATCGACGGAACCGGAAGCGGGGCCGGGAGCGGGGCCGGGAGCGGGGCCGGGGGTGCCGGGGCGGGCGTGTCGGTCCGGGCTTCGGGGACGTCGCTCCGCGGGGCCGGGACGTAGTCCAGCAACTGGGCGGCGTGGCGGCCGAGCTGGGCGAGGATCTCACCGGGCAGCCACACGCCGCCCTCGTCCCCGCCGGTGCGGGCCGAGATCTGCGCCGGGGTGGGCCGCCGGGTCGGGTCCTTGTCCAGGCAGGCGCGCACGAGCTCGTCCAGGGAGGCCGGGACGCCGGTCAGGTCGGGTTCCTCCTCGGCGATCCGGAAGAGGTGGGCGTTCAGACTGACGTCGGCGGCACCGAAGAGGAGGCGCCCGGTGGCGGCGTACACGAGGACGGCGCCGAGGCAGAAGACGTCACTGGCGGGGGTGAGTTCGAGGCCCCGGACCTGTTCGGGGGACATGAAGCCGGGCGAGCCGATCAGCATGCCGGTGCGGGTGAGCAGGCTGTCACCCACGAGGCCGTCCATGGCCCGGACGATGCCGAAGTCGATGAGCCGCGGCCCGTCCACGGTCACCAGCACGTTGGACGGCTTGAGGTCCCGGTGGATCAGGCCCGCGCTGTGGACGGCCCGCAGGGCGAGGGCCAGCCGGTCGGCGAGGACCCGGACCGAGTGTTCGGGCAGCGGGCCGAAGTCCTCGGCGACGACCGTGGCCAGGCTCGGCCCGGGGACGTACTGGGTGGCCACCCAGGGCACGTCGGCCCCGGTGTCGGCGTCCAGGACGTCCGCGGTCCAGCTCCCGCCCACCCGCCGGGCCGCCGCCACCTCGCGGGCGAACCGCCTGCGGAACTCGCCCTGTGCGGCGTACTCGGCCTGGACGACCTTGACCGCGACCGTGCGGCCGGCCTCGGAGCGGCCGAGGTAGACCAGCCCCATGCCGCCGGCGCCCAGCCGGGCGATGAGGCGGTAGGGGCCGATGTGGTGGGGATCTCCGGCGGTCAACTGGTCCACGCCAGGAATGTAGCGGAGCCGGGTCGGCGCGGGTGCGGGAACAGCGGGCTCCGGCCGGTCGGGCCCGGCCGAGCGGACGGGCACCTGCGCGTCACTGTTCGCTCCACCGATGGGGAGGTGACCGGAGGTGACAGCTAGTAACGTTACTGGGGCCCTTGCCGCGCTCGCACTGCGGCGTGCCGGGGTTGCCACTGGACCCGTTCCGAGCACTGAGATCCGGACAGGAGAGCAGCAGGTGAGCACGGCGCACGCCGGCCCGGGTGACTACAGCCAGGTGCCGAATCCGGAGCAGGCGCTGAAGTACGCGATTCAGCACATCGCGGGTGACCGCGTGGAGATCGTCGAGGGAGTCATCACCCCCGTGTCACCTTCCTGGGCCCACGAGACCGCCGTGGACCTGATCCGTGAACAGATCGGGCCCCGCATGCGTGAACTCGGCCTGCGCGCCGGCTCGGGAAACCTCGACCTGCCCGGCACGGAGAACTACTACGTCCCCGACCTTGCCGTGGTACCCGCCGAACTCGCGAAGACAGAAGGGGCACTCCTTCCCGACCAGACCGTGCTCGTCGTCGAGGTGACCTCGCCGTCGAACGGCGACACCGACCGCACCGCCAAGCGTCGGCGCTACTCCCAGTTCGGCGCCCCCGTGTACCTCCTGGTCGACCGGCAGGAACGCACCTGCACCCTCTTCTCCCAGCCGGGCCGGCTCGGCTACACCCTGGTCGAAGGTCCCCACCCCTTCGGTACCCCGCTGCAGCTGCCGCCGCCGTTGAACACCGAACTCGACACGGCGGGATTCTGAGGCCCACCCGGCCCACTCGGTCCGTCCGGCCCACCCGGCCCACCCGTCCAACAGGGCCCACAGGGCGCGACGCCGGCGGGCACGGGGCGGAACACCCCGGTGCGGCGGGCGCCGCCGCACCGGGGGCGGTCGGGCTCAGCAGGTGGGCACCCCGGGCAGCCAGGCCGGGCCCTTGATGTAGATGTTGGTCATCCAGGAGCCGTCGGTGAGCCGGGACCAGGCGTCGTTGGTGTAGCCGTCGGCGGTCACCGTCTGGGCGTGGGCCTGGCAGACCACGTTGACGGTGGTGGGCTGCGGGAAGTAGTCGACCACCCCGGCGTTCACGTTGGCCTCGGAGTGGGTGCGCACCGCGGTGCCCCAGGTCTGGAACGCCTTGCTGCCGCCGCTCGGCGGCGGTGTGGAGGTGCCGCCGCAGTCCGGGACGCCGGGCAGCGACGCCGGGCCCTTGATGTAGATGTTGGTCATCCAGGAGCCGTCGGACAGCCGGGACCAGATGTCGTTGGTGTAGCCCTCCGCGGTGACCAGCTCGGCGTGCTCCTGGCACATCACCGACACCTGGCCGGGGCCGGGGAAGGTGTCCACGACGGACGAGCCGACGCTGGGCGAGGAGTGGGTGCGCACTCCGGTGCCCCAGGTCTCGAAGGTGGTGCCGCCGTTGGCGGGCGGGGGCGGCACCGTACCGGAGCCGTCGATCCGGACGGCGCCCGCGTAGTCGCCGCCGGTGCGCACCGGCGTGACCCGGATGTGGGTGCCCGACTCGTAGGCCTCGACCATCTGTCCGGCGCCTATGTAGACGGCGACGTGGTGGATGTGGCCGCTGCCCCAGAACATCAGGTCGCCGGGGAGGAGGGGCGCCGAGCCCTGGGCCGCGGAGAACCGGGCCGACGCGTGGGAGGTGTGGAACTGGTCGTCGGCCGTGCCGTTGAGCAGGTCGCGGCCGGTCGCCTGGGCGTAGGCGAAGCGGGACAGCCCGGAGCAGTCGAAGCCCTTGCGCTCGTTGTCGTGGAGGCTCGCGGGGTCGACGCCGTCGTAGTAGCCGTAGCTGGCGCCGGGAGTGGCGCCGTGGCCGCCGCCCCAGCTGTACCAGACGCCGAGCTGGCTGCAGGCGGCCCGGACGGCGGCCTCGGCCGTGGCCGACGCGCCCGGGGCGAGGACGTCGCAGGCGGCCTGGGCGGACGCGGGGGCGGCCGACGCGGCGGACGCGGTCAGGGGCAGGGCGGCGGAGAGGGCCAAGGCGGCGACGACGGCCAGCGAGCGGCCGGCGGTGTGGCGCGTTCTGGTGGTTGTGTTCACGGGTGCACGTCCTCGGTCGGCGGGGTGTCACCGCGGGGACTGCGCGGGGGAGTTGGCGGTATGCCCCGCATTCAGTGATGTGCGTCACAGCCCTGGGCGGGAGAAGCGGTCATACCCGCTCCGTCCGGCCGCCGTCCCCCGGGTGGCCCGCCGTGCGCGGCGCGGGCCCGCGTCAGCCGGCCCGTCTCAGCCGGCGCAATGTCAGTCAGCCCGTGTCAGGAGAGTGCTGTGTCCCGCTTCCCGTCCTTCCGCCGTTCCGCCGCCGTTCCCGCCGCCGTGGTCGTCGCCGCCACGGCCGTCCTGCTGGCCACCGCCCCGGTGGCGGAAGCCCGGCCGGCCGCCGCCCCGGCCGGCCGCTACTACCACACCTGGGCCACCGACGTGAACGTCCGTGTCAGCGACGCCGATCCGAACACCTGCGGACGCCACCCGTCCGTCGCCAACTGCCCCGACGTGCGCGAACGCCTCCAGCCGGGCTCGCAGTTCTACGTCTACTGCCAGGGCCCCGGGCAGGTCGTGGGAGGCAACCCGTACTGGCTGATGATCAACACCGACCGGTCGACGGGATGGCTGGCGAGCTACTACGTCGCCTACCCGGACAACCGGCTTCCCGACGTTCCGGACTGCCCCGGCATGAGCGGTGCGAGCCGTGCGACGGACGTGAGCCGTGCGACGGACGTGAGCGGCGTGACGGATGTGAGCGGCGTGACGGACGTGAGCAGTGCGCCCACGCTCGGCCCGTACAGCGTCACCGCCTACGAGACCGTCAACATCCGCACCGGTCCGAACACGTCCTCCCGGGCCTTCGACCAGATCCTGGCCGGGGAGACCCGTACGGACGCCCTCTGCTGGACCCACGGCGAGACCGTCCGGGACCATGGCTACACCAACGACGTGTGGATCGGCTTCACCGAGGGGTGGGCCAGCGCGGTCTACCTGAAGGGGAACCAGTACGCGGGGCTGCCGGCCGGCGCGAGGTGCTGAGACGGCAGCGTGGTGGGGGCGGGGGTCCGGCGCCCCTCCCCCACCCCGTCGCCCCCGGTCAGCGGGCCCGGAGGTCGGCCAGCGCGGCCCGCATCTTGGCGAGGCCGCGCATCCGGTTGCGCTGGACCGTTCCCCGGTGCGCGCCCAGCCGTTCCCCGGCCGCGTCGTGGCTGAGCCCCTCCAGGTCCACCAGGATCACCGCGGCCGCCTCCTTCGGCGACAGCAGGGTGAGCAGCGCCAGCGCCGCGCACCTGGTCTCGCAGCGCTCGATTCCGCCGTCCCAGCCCGGTTCCGGCAGCCGGCCGGTGGCCGTCTCCCGGCGGGAGGGCCGCTGCCAGGAGTCCCGCAGCAGGTTGAGCGCGGTCGCCGAGGCGTAGGCGTACGGGTGCTGCTGGACGGTGAGGGTGCGTCGCCTGGCCCGGTGGGAGAGGCGCAGGTAGGTGTCCTGGAGCAGGTCGTCCGCGTCGTGCGGATTGCCGGTCAGGGCCAGCAGCCGCCGGCGCAGCCGGGGCATGACCTCGGTGAAGACGGCGTCGAACTCGGTGGAGTCCATGACGTCGAGCGGACGGTCGAGGACGGTGTCACAGGGCTTGGCGATGCTCATCGGACGGTTCCCCCAGGTGCACGCGGTGTCGCTGGTCGGTTGGGCGCGGCTGCTGCGGTGGCCGGTCGGGGGCAGGGGCGCCGGCCGGTCGTGCGGACGGACTCGGGGCGGACGGACGGGAAGTGGGCGGACTGGGCGGGGGCGGACCCGCTCAGGCCGATACGGCGGAGGCCCCCGTCCCGAGCGGCGGCTCCACGGGACCGTAGCGGGCGGACCCCCGCCCGGTCAGCAGTGCCCAGTACCGGTCCCCGTAGGACCAGTGCCACCACTCCGTCGGGTAGTTGACGAATCCGGCGGACGCCAGCGCCCGCCGCATCGTCGCGCGGTGGGCCCGGGCGGTGGCGTCGATGCCCGGCGCGTCCGTGCGGCACGCCTGGTCGCTCTCCTCCGGGGTCGCGTTCACCTCGGTGCCCAGGGGCAGTTCGGTGCCGTCCTCGGTGGCCAGGGTCAGGTCGACCGCGCCGCCGCTGACGTGCGGGGCGACCTCGGGCGGCGAGATGTAGGCGCTGGCCAGCTCCCGGATCCGGGCCGGGGAGGCGTCGGGGTGCGCGGCCCGCAGGGTCGCCGAGTAGGCCTCGAAGTAGGTGCGCTGGAGCCCCGGCGGACGGTACCCCTCGACCACCAGGAACCGTGTCCCCGGCGGGAGTGCGCGCTGGGCCAGGAGCAGCCTGTCGAGGACGCCGGACCGCAGTCGGGCGTAGGCGCCGGGTCCGTCGGCCTTCCGGCTGTCGAGCAGCAGCTCCGGTGCGTCCCTGAGGTCGACGAGCGGCTCCCCGCAGTCGTCCAGCGGGACGGCCGCCACGCGGGGGTCGGCGAGGGTGATGATGTCGGTCACACACCGATGCTCACGGGGGCCTCTGCAGATTCCCTGCAGATCCTCTGCACGCCCCCGGCAGCACCCTTCAGCGGCGTCCCTCCCACGCCTCCCTGCTGCCGAAGGCCAGGAAGGCGGCGTGCGCCTGACGTCGGGCGCGCTCGGCGTCCGAGCGGTGGCCGTGCGCCGTGTGCACCTGGGCCAGGTCGCGCAGGGTACGGGCGCGCCAGAGTGGCAGGGCGAGCTGCTCCCAGAGGGCGAGCGCCTCCCGCAGCGGGGCCTCCGCGCCGTCCGGGTCCCCCGCCGCGAGGTGCCACTCGCCCCGGGTGCGCAGCACCAGGGCCTCGCCGAAGCGGTCCCGCCGCTCCCGGGCCACGGTCAGGCAGCGGCCGAGCCGCTGGTCCGCCCGGTCGAGCAGGCCCTGCCTCAACTCGACCTTGGCCAGCGCCTGTTCGGTGTACATGAGGCCGAAGGAGTCGTCGAGGGCGGTGAAGAGGCGCAGCGCCTCCGTGAGCAGGCCGGTGGCGCCGCTGAGCGCGCCGCGGGCCCGCTCGCACAGGGCGAGGGAGCGCAGGGTGATGGCCTCGCCGTGACGGTCGCCGAGCCGCCGGAACAGTTCCAGGGACCGGGTGAGCACCTCCCGGGACTGGTGGTCGCGGCCCTGCTCGCGGTGGACGTAGCCGATCCCGGAGAGGGCGCGGGCCAGACCCGCGTCGTCGCCGAGCGTCTCGTACCGTTCCCGGGCGGCGGTGAGCGCTTCGGACGCCTCGCCGAACCGGGCCTGTTCGCGGCGGATGGTGCCGATGGCGACCAGGGCGGCGGCGCTGCCCCGCAGCGCGTCGCGCGCGGAGCCGTCCGGTGGCCCGCCGGTGCCGTCGACGGCCGGCGTCCGCCCGTCGAACAGGAGCCGCGCACGGTCCAGGAGGGCGTACGCCTCCTCGAACCTGTCCTGTTCATACCGGAGTTGGCCGAGGCCGACGAGCAGCCAGGCCTCGCCCTCGCCGTCCCCCTCGCGACGCACCGCGTCCAGGGCGACGGTGTGGGTCTGCGCCCACACGTCGAACCGGTTGTACAGCGCTGCGGAACTGGCGATCAGGGCGCCCGCCAGTTCGCGCGCGGCCCGGGTCATGCCCTGGGCCGCACAGTGGTGAACGGCGGCGACCAGACAGCCCTGTTCGGCGGAGAACCAGGCGGCGGGCCGGGACAGCAGCCGGTCCTGCACCGCGGGGTCGAGGCGGTACTCCGGGCGGGGTGGCGGCGGCAGCCAGGAGACCCCGCCCGGCCCCTCGACGGCCGCACGGTCGGCGAGCGTGAGCCAGCAGGCGGCCAACCGCCTTACCGCGCGCCGGCGTTCGGCCGGATCCTCCTCGGCCAGACAGCGCTCGCGGGCGTGCTCCCGGACGAGGTCGTGGATCCGGTAGCGGTTCTCGCCGGTGCCGTCGGTGCCGAGCGCCTCGATCAGGTGGCAGTCGACGAGCCGTTCGACCGCTTCCTCCGCCTCCCTGGTGTCGATGCCGAGGAGCGGCGCGGCGATCCAGGCGGCGAAGTCGGGCAGGTCCAGGAGCGCGAGGCGGCGCAGCGCCCGGCGTTCGGGCGGGTCGAGTTCGGCGTAGCCCAGTTCGAGGCCGGTGCGCACCTCCAGGTCGCCGGCGCGGAGTTCGTTGAGGCGGCCGCGCTCGTCGCGCAGCCGGCCGGCGAGCTGTCCGGGGGTCCAGTGCGGTCGGGCGGCCAGCCGGGCGCCGGCAATCCGCAGGGCGAGCGGGAGCTGGCCGCACAGGGAGACGATCTCGTCCAGGTCGCCCGGCCCGGGTTGCGCGCCGGTGCGGCCCGCGACGGTGGTGAGCAGGCGCAGCGCCTCACCGGGGTCGGGCACCGACAGGTCGAGATGGACCGCGCCCTCCAGGGCGGTCAGCCGCCGGCGGCTGGTGACGAGTACGGCCGAGCCGGGGCCGGGGGGCACCAGGGGCCGCAGCCCGGCCTCGCCGGGGGCGTTGTCCAGGATCAGCAGGATCCGGCGGCCGGCGAGCCGGGTGCGGTAGAGGCCGATCAGGTCGTCGGTCCCGGAGCTGGTTCCGGGGTCGACGCCGAGCGCCCGCAGCAGCCGGGTGAGCGCGTCGGCGGTGGACAGCGGGGTGGTGTCGGAGGCGCGCAGGTCGAGGAAGAGCCGGCCGTCGGGGAAGAGGTGCGCCGCGCGGTGGGCGGCATGGACGGCGAGCGTGGTCTTGCCCATGCCGGGGCGGCCGGAGATCACCGCGATGGGCGGTGCGGTGCGGGCGGTGTCGCGCGCCTGGTCGAGCAGGGCGGTGACCCAGCCGACCTGGCGGCTGCGGCCCACGAAGTCGGCGACGTCCGGCGGCAGGAGGGAGGGTGGGCCGACCGGGGGGCCGGGTGGTGCGGAGGAGCCGGGTGGTGCGGAGGAGCCGGGTGGACCGGAGGGGCTCGGCGCGGGGGCTCCGGCGGCGAGCGCGGGGTCGTTGCGCAGCGCGGCGAGGTGCAGCGCGCGCAGTTCGGGGCCGGGGTCGAGGCCGAGGTCGTCGCGGAGGATGTCGCGTCCCTCCTGGAAGACCCGCAGCGCGTCGGGGGCCCGGCCGATGCGTAACAGGGCGGTCATGAGCTGGGCACGCGGCCGTTCGCGCAGCGGATGGGCGGCGACGTGGGAGAGCAGTGGGGCGACGACCTCGACGTCGTGCCGCAGTCGCAGCCGCAGCGCGTAGAGGTGCTCCTGCGCGACGAGGCGCAGCTCCTGCAGCCGGGCCGCCTCGATCCGGGCGAAGGACTGGCCGAGGCCTTCCAGGGCGTCCTGCCCTCGCCACAGGGCCAGGGCCTCGGTGAGCAGGTCGAGCGCCTCGGCGTCGCGTCCCGCGTCCGCGGCCCGTCGTCCGGCCGTCAGCAGCCGCTCGAACCGGTGGGTGTCGACCTGGGCGGGCGCGAGGTCGGCCAGGTAGCCGGGGGCCCGGGTGCGGATCGCGGCGGCGGCGCCGGCCGGTGCCAGGGCGCGCCGGGCGGCGGCGACGTGCGAGGCGACCAGCGCGCCCGCGGTCGCGGGGGCGCTGTCCTCCCAGACGAGGTCCACCAGCCGCGCGGTGGACAGGACCTCACCCAGGTGCACGACGAGCGCGGACAGCAGCGCCACGGGTCTCGAACCGCCCAGGGGCAGACGCCGGCCCTCGTCGTCCCGCACCTCGACCGGACCCAGCAGGCGCACGTCGATCATGGTTCCCCGTCAAGCAGCGATCCGCGCAAGGTCCAGACCACGATATCCGTGGTCCGGGTGCGGGCGTCAAGGATCGGCGGGGCGCCGTCCGCCCCCCTCGCGGTGCGGCGGCGCGCGTCGGGTGTCCCCTCGCACGCCTGCAGGCCGACGGCGCTCATACGGGGCGGACGGGCACCCGGTCAGAGGAGTGACCAGGAGTCACCGAACGAGGAGACGACATGACGAACCCCCTTCGTACGACGGCGCGTTCACTGCGACGCGTGCTCCCGGCCGGCGTCGTCGCGACGGCCGCGGCGCTGCCCCTGCTGGCGCCCGCGCAGGCCCACGCGACCACCACGGACGCCCGGTTGTACGTGTGGGCGACCAATGTGAACGTCCGGGCCTGCGCGGGGACCTCCTGCCCGCCGATCGAGGGCGCGCAGATCGGTCGGCGATGGGTGACGGCCTTCTGCCAGGGTCAGAGCACCGAGGTGGTGGACGGCCCGTACCGCAACAACTGGTGGGTGCAGGTGGACGCGGGCGGTCCGGTCGGGTGGATCAGCGCGGTGTACGTGCGCGGTGGCGACAACGACCGGCCGGTGCCCGGCCTGTCCCTCGAATCCGACTGCCACTGATCCCGGAGGACGGCGGCGCGGACGCTCATACGGGCGGCCCGCCGACGCCGTCCCCCGGTTGACGCGTCCGTTTCCGCCCGTCGACACGACACCGAGAGGGGCACCGCTGTGTCCTGGAAGTCCACGAACCGAAGGTTCTCCGTGCGCGCGCTGTGCGCCACCCTGCTCGGCCTGACGGCCGTGCTGGGGGTGGCGGCGGCTCCCGCGCAGGCCGCCGTCACGACGTCGTCCGTCCACGTCTGGGCCAGCCAGGTGCGGGTGCGCGAGTGCTCGAACACCAGCTGCGGACTGGCCACGCAGGAGCGGCTCACCAACGTCAACGTGCAGGCGTTCTGCCAGCGCTGGGACGGCTACGTCTCCGACGGCTCCTACTACAACCACTACTGGGTGGAGATCGTCACGCCGGGGGGCTGGCTGGGCTGGGTGAGCGCCGTGTACGTCAGCGGCGGCTCCAACGACGGCCCGGTGCCCGGCGTACCGGTCGAGACCAACTCCAGCCCCGTGTACTGCGAGTACCCGTAACCCGAGGGGTGCCCGGCCCGGCAGCCGGAGGTCCTCGGCTGCCGGCCGGCACCGCCCGGTCGGCACCGCCCGGTCGGCACCGCCCGGTCGGCACCGCCCGGTCGGCGTCGTCGCCCGGCCGACGTCGGCCGGCCGACGTCGGCCGGTCCGGCGGGCGCGCGTGTGCCCGCCCTGCGCCGCGGGGCGCACGCCCGGCGTCCGGAGGAGCAAGAGAGCCGCAGTGGCGGCGAAACCGTCCTTCATCCGCCGCTCGCCCTGCCGGAAGGGTAAGTTGACGGCCGGCAACAGCGGGAAGGATCGCCGACATGACCATCGATCAGGCTGCCCTCGGCAGCGCGGTGAAGGCGGTCGTCGCCGCCGCGCGTGCCGATGACCCTGCTGCGCTGTACCGGGCCGTGATGCCGCCGGCCGGCACGGACACGCCTCCGGCCGAGGCCACCGCCTGGTTCGGGTCGCTCGTCATCCACCTGGCACTCACCGCGGCGACCGCGTCGGAGCTGGAGCGGGGCTCTTCCCGGGAGGCCGTCTCGGGGTGGATGGAGGAGGTGCTGGGCCCACTGCCCAGCCCGGCGCGACTGCGCGCCGAGGACCCCGGTCGCATCGACCACGTCGAGGCGGTCAAGGCCGCGGCGGACCACCTGCGGTGCCGCGAGTACGCCGTCGACCTGATCGGGGTGGGCCTGGTCGAGCCGGACGAGGACCCGGACGAGCGAGCCGTCGACGCCCACTGTGCGGTGACGAACGACAAGGACGTGCGGATCGTCGTGATGGCGATGCTCGGTCGCCTCGCCGCCGAACGACGGCCGGACGGAGGCGACGGTGTGCGCCGTCGCCCATGACCGCCCGGGCACGTGAGGTCCCGGAGCAGCGCCGGAACCGTCGTACCCGGGTATCACAGGGGACTTGACACCCCGGTATGACGGAGTCCGGCCCTTCTCGCCCGTACCGTCGCCCCTGCTGGGCGCGAGACGGAAGCGAACGAGGAGGAACGCGATGTACGGGCGAGGACGGGCCGTGGCGGCACTGCTGCTGGCGGCGACGGCGGCCCTGGGCGTGGTCGCCGCACCGGGCGCGGTGGCGGCGCCGGAGCGGGGCACCGGGCGGCAGGCCAGAGCCTGGCTGCCGCAGCCCACCGGGCCGTACCCGGTCGGCACGACGTCCCTGCAGCTCACGGACGACCGCCGGGACGACCCGTGGCAGCCCGGGCGGCACCGCAAGCTGATGATCAGCTTCTGGTACCCGACGACCCGGTCCGCCAGCGGCGACGACCGAGCGCCGTACATGCTCCCCGCCGCCGCCGAGCACTTCGGCAGCGCCGGGAGCGTCGGCCGGCGCGAACACGGCTTCGAGCCGGGCCGCACCGACTGGGCGGGCATCCGCACCCACGCCCGCGCCGACGCGCCCGCCCTCCCCGGCGGCAGGCGTCCCGTCGTGCTGTACTCGGCCGGCTTCGGCGACCCGCGCACCTGGGGCACCGGCCTGGTGGAGGACCTCGCCTCGCGCGGCTACACCGTGGTGACGGTCGACCACACCTACGACGCCTCCGAGGTCGCCTTCCCCGACGGGGACCTCGCGGCCTCCGTCCTCCCCGCCCTGATGGAGCAGCCCGGCGTCGACATGGGCGCCCTCCTGCGCAAGGTCCTGCAGACCCGGGTCGACGACACCCGCTTCGTCCTGGACCGGCTCACCGGGCTGCGCCGCGTTCCGGGCCTGCCGACCGGGCTCGCCGCCTCCCTCGACCTCGACCGGATCGGCATGGTCGGCCACTCCGGTGGCGGCTCCACCGCCCTCCAGGCCATGCACGACGACCCGCGCCTCAAGGCGGGCGTCAACCTCGACGGCCAGCTGCACTTCCCCGGCCCGGACGGGCGGACCGGCGTCCTCCTGCCCAGCGTCGCCCAGGACGGCCTGACCCGGCCCTTCCTGCTCATGGGCACCCAGGCGCCCGACTCGGGCAGCTACCACCAGCAGCCCGGCTGGAACGCCCTGTGGCAGCACAGCACCGGCTGGCACGCCGACGTCACCCTCACCGGCTCCCGCCACGGCTCCTACACCGACGCGCAGTCCCTGCTGCCCCAGCTCGCCCGCCAGGGCGCGATCAGCGGCCCGGACCTGACCGCCGACGTCGGCGACGTCCGCCCGGACCGCGCGGTGCAGGCCACCCGCTCCTACGTCGCGTCGTTCCTCGACCGCTGGCTGCGCGGCCACGACGACCACCTCCTCGACGGCCCCTCGCCGGTCTTCCCCGAGATGGTCCACGAGCGGTGACACGCGCCGGAGCCGTGCGTGGCACACCTGACGGGGGGTACGGCGTGCCCGGAGGACGGGGCCGCCCGGCGAGTCCAGCCCGGCGAGCGGGAGCCCGACGGCATGCCTGCCGCGCGCCGGTCCCCGCGGGGAACCCGCACCGGGCCGTGCCGGTCCGCCGCCGGACGGCGCGGGCCCCGTAGGGTCCTCTCCCAGGACGCGAGGCCCGGCCGGTGCGCCCGGAACGAGGTGGCGGAAGAGCGTCGGGCCGTGCGAAGGACCAACGGAAGGGCTGGCAGGGTCACATGCAACAGCGCAGTCTGCGGGATCTCCAGGTGTCGGCCATCGGCCTCGGCTGCATGGGGATGTCCGCCTTCTACGGCACGGCCGACCAGGACGAGGGCGTCGCGACCATCCGGCGCGCCCTGGAGCTGGGCATCACCTTCCTCGACACGGCGCAGGTCTACGGACCGCTCACCAACGAGTCCCTGGTCGGCGAGGCCGTCCGGGGCCACCGCGACGAGTACGTGATCGCCACGAAGTTCAACTACCGGATGGACGGCGCGGTACCGGGCGACATGTCGACGGTGGGCCGTCAGGACGGCTCCGCCGAGCACGTCCGCAGTTCCGTCCACGGTTCGCTCACGCGGCTCGGCACCGACCGCATCGACCTGTACTACCAGCACCGGGTCGACCCGACCGTGCCCATCGAGGAGACCGTCGGCGCGCTCGGCGAACTGGTCGCCGAGGGCAAGGTGCGCCACATCGGACTGAGCGAGGCGAGCGCGGACACCATCCGCCGCGCCCACGCCGTCCACCCGCTCACCGCCGTCCAGAGCGAGTACTCGCTCTGGACCCGGGACGTAGAGGCCGAGGTGCTCCCCACCTGCCGGGAACTCGGCATCGGCTTCGTGCCGTACTCCCCCCTCGGCCGCGGCTTCCTCGCGGGCCGCTTCAGCTCCCCGGACGAGCTCGACCGGGACGACTTCCGCCGCACCAACCCGCGCTTCACCGAGGCCAACCTGGCCGCCAACCTCCGGCTCGCGGACAAGGTGAAGGAGATCGCCGCGGAGAAGGGCGTCACCCCGGCCCAGCTGGCGATCGCCTGGGTACTGGCCCGCGGCGAGGACCTCGTGCCGATCCCGGGCACCAAGCGCCGCACCTACCTGGAGCAGAACGCGGGCGCGGTCGACGTCGAGCTGACCGACCAGGACCTGGCCCGCATCGACGCCGAGTTGCCCGAGGCGGCCGGCGAGCGCTACGACGAGGAAGGGATGCGGGCGGTGAACCGCTAGTACTGCAACGGTGCTTACCGTGACGAGGCTTCAGCTCTTGGGCTGTGGCCTCGTTTCTTGTCATGGCTGGTCCGGGCCTGTTGCTGGCGTCGGCGGCGCCATCGGGACCAGTGCAGGACGTGGTCGACGCTGCTGCGGGCGGGCCGGGTGAGGTGGGTGACCAGCCGGCGGATCTCGGGGAGAGTGAGGGTCGTCCAGGTCGCACTGACCTTTCGCGCTGTCGGATGCGATGTCGGCGGTAGCGACCGTCGCTTGGATTCCAGCAAAGGCGACACTGCCATCGAGAAGTGCCTGTGTGGTGTCGTAGGGCATGGTGCCCACGCGCAACGCCGGTGCGCTCATTCGGCGGCTCCGTTGTAGTGCGGCACAGGAGGGACAGACAGGGTTCAACGGGTGCCGAGGAAGGCGGGCACGAAGATGTCCTCGGAGGTGAGCAGCCGCTTGGACAGTCCCTGCTCGTGGTGGTAGCGCAGGAACGTGTCGACGGCCTTGCGATTGGCGTCGATGCCGTAGGGCCACCAGTCCTCGCCGAGCAGTGCGCGGTTCTCCGCGAACAGCTCACTGAACCAGGGGGTGATCACCGCCATATGTTGCTTGGCCGCATTGGATCGGTAGTGCTCCTGCACGATCTCCTTGGCCTGGCAAAACGCCCGGTAGACCGCCTCCACCAGGCCGGGCACCTCGGCCAGCTCCCGGCGGATCGCGACGACGTGCATCATCGGGAAGATGCCGGTGCGACGGTAGTAGTCCCGTTCGACCGTCTCGTAGTCGACGAACAACCGCCGGATCTTCTTCGTTGACCCGTTGAGCAGGCTCTGCGGCACATCCACCGACAACAGGGCATCGATTTCCCCCGCTTCGAGCATTGCGGCCAAGGTCTGATCCCCGTCGGTGTGGCGGACGCGCACGGCGTCCGGAACGGGCTGGGGGATCCAGTCGAACGCGGGGATGGGGTGGTCGGTGCCGCCGATCACCCAGTCCATCTGATCAGGCGTCACCCCGTATTCGTCGGCCAGGACGCCCTTCATCCAGACCCCCGGGTCGCTGCCGTAGAGCGCGAACTCGCCGATCGTCTTGCCCGCGAGATCCTCCGGCCGCTCGATCCCGCTGTCGGTGTTCACGAACAGTGCGGAGTGACGGAAGTTGCGGTTCGGGAAGATCGGCAGAGCCAGGAAGGGCGAATCGTCCAGGTCGAAGGTGCGCAGGAAGTAGGTCAGTCCGTACTCGGCGATGTCCAGTTCGCCCTTGGCCATGCGGTGGAACACGTCGGAGATCAGCGGCGAGGTGTCCCAGGTGGTGTCGACACCGTCGATCGAGACCTGCCCGTCGAACAGCGGCTCGGTGTGTTCGTACCGGTAGACACCCACCTTGAGCTTCAGATCGGTCATGACAGGGCTCCTTCGCCTCGCGGACTGCTTACGTGAACGAGCTTTCATTTTTACGGTGCACCCGGGACCCTGCTATCGTCAAGGTGAATGGCCGTTCATTTTCGAAGGAGGGATGGCTCGTGCCACGCATCACCGCCGAACGTCGGGCGGCAAACCGGTCGCAGATCGTGGCGGCGGCCCGTCGCTGCTTCTCGCGCGCCGGCTTCCATCAGACCTCGATGCCCGACATCGCGGCCGAAGCGGGTGTGTCGGTCGGCGCCCCCTACCGCTACTTCGCGAGCAAGGAAGAGATCATTGTCGAGATCGCAGGCGACGCCTTCCGGCTGATGTTCGATCCCCTCGAGAAGTTCGCCGACGCGGCCGACGACGTGACGGTTGCCGACTTGGTCACGGCGGCGATCGACCCGGTGAGCGGTGATGTCGCCGCCGACGGGGCGGCCCAGCCCGTCTTCGTTGATGAGCTGCTGCGCTGTGCCGTCCAGGCGTGGGGCGAGCTACTCCGGCACGAAGGGCTACGGCGGCAGGCCATGGCGGGCTTCGAGGACGTGCGCCAACGCATCGCGGACGCGCTCCGCAACGGCCGGCGGGCAGGCACAGTGCCGCCCGAACTCGACCCAGATCGCGGAGCACGGATCGTGATGGCATTGCTGCACGGATTCGTCCTGCAATACACGGCGTTCGGACTCGACGACACCGCCGGTTTCAAGCACGACGTCCGCGTCGCACTCAGCGGCACCGGACCGCTACATGGCCACCCCTGAACACACGCGTTATTCGGCCCGCAGGGCGCGAGGCTTCTGGGCATGGCACGAGGGAAATGCGTCCTCAGCGGTAATGAGGTATCCATCGAACCTATTGCGGTCCGCTCGGCAGGATGAGGAGCCAGCAGGCCCCGCATGTAGGCCAGCGCCGAATCCCGCGACTCGCTCCGCGCGAACCGGTGAGCAAACCGCTCATGCAGCCCGGCCAGCCCGTCCGACCAGCAACGAGCATCAACTTCGGATATGTCCCCACCCATAAACCGCCCAACGAGCGAACCGACAACCGTCACGGTAAACACCGTTGCAGTACTAGCGCCGGTCCCGGACGGGTCCCGGGCGGACCGGTCGGTGACCGTCCGTCAGGACGGCTTCAAGAACGGAACGTGCGGCGGTAGGTGTCCGGAGGCACGCCGACCGTGCGCTGGAAGTGGCGGCGCAGCGTGGTGGCGGTGCCCATGCCGGTCGCGCCGGCGATCCGCTCGATCCCGTCGTTCGTGGTCTCCAGCAACTCCTGTGCGTGGCGGATGCGTTGGGTGAGCAGCCACTGCAGCGGCGTGGTGCCGGTGACCGCGCGGAAGTGCCGGCCCAGGTGGCGTGAGCTCATCCGGGCCTGCCGGGCGAGGTCCTCGACCGTCAGGGGCTGGTCGAGCCGTTCCAGTACCCACGGGAAGAGCGCGGCGAGCGGGTGGTTCTCCGGGGCGGGCACCGGGGTGGTGACCCACCTGATTCGGGCGCAAGCCCGGTCCTTCAGGGCCGGGATAGCCCGTGCGGCCCGAGGCGCGGAGCGTTCCGGCCTCGGGCCGCAGCGTTTCAAGCTGGCCGTTGCTGCTGCTCGATGTA